>NZ_KB235910.1:350500-351367 GCF_000332175.1 Pseudanabaena sp. PCC 6802
CAAACGCATCGCTACCCACCGGAGCCACCGCAACCGTATAAGCCGCCAGATTCGTATCCTGCACCGTGCCAAATAGCTCCACCGTCGAAGTAATAGACCTCTTGCAGATTAGGTTGAGGTTGAGTTGCCAAAGAACCCCAAGATAGGAAAATATCAGGACATAGCAATAACGAAAAGCGTCCTGATGATGAACTATATAATAGCGCAAACCCTACCTGCTGCACACTTTAAGCGTCGATTTGGTATCGAGACTAATACGTTCAAAGCAATTGTGAAAGTGCTTAAACCAGAGTGGCGAGCAACGCCAACACCTGGAGCCAAGCCTAAACTCGGACTAGAAGACCGCATATTGGTTGCCTTCGAGTATTGGCGGGAATATCGCACCTACTTTCACATCGCCACTATTGGGGCATCAGCGAGTCTACAGTTTGTCGAATAGTGCATTGGGTAGAGGAGACTTTAATCCGCTCACGTCGCTTTCGACTACCTGGGAAGCGCCAGTTGGTGCGGGGCTTTGGGATACCTACAGTCGCGATCGTTGATGTGACTGAAACTCGCATTGAGCGTCCTAAGCGGCACCAACGTGCCTTTTATAGCGGCAAACAGAAAGGGCACACGCTCAAATGTCAACTCATAATTGACGCTCTTACTGGGCAGATTAGACCTCTTGCAAATTAGCCAACTGAGGAGCCTTGAGAGCGTTCAAAATTGTAGAGACCAGCAATTAGATTGCAACGCAAACCAAAGCGGTGACGACGATTGCGATAGCGTCCAGATAAGATGCGGAAGATCTTCAAGCGGCGATTAACATGCTCAATGCCAACCCGTTGGCGCGCAAGTTGGCGGTTGAACGCTTTCTGCTCGGGC
>NZ_KB235910.1:351467-365862 GCF_000332175.1 Pseudanabaena sp. PCC 6802
AAAGCTCAAAAGCTAGCGCCGCTCGTGAGAGGATGGAGGAGATACCACAGGTACTGCAAGATGGATGGGGCTAAGCATAGCCTATGGCACATCAGTCACAGGGCATGGAAGGTATTCAATCAGGAGAAGAAGCAGGATCGATACTCAACCAAGCAGTTGATTGAGAAAGCATTCCCATCTGTTCCTTACTCTGAAAACAAACACGTAAATGTCAGAGGAAATAAATCTCCCTTTGATGGCGATTTGGTCTACTGGAGTGAGCGAAACAGCAAGCTCTATGACGGTCAAACCTCTAAAGCCCTAAAAAGGCAAAACCATTCATGTGCTTCCTGCGGTCACAAATTATTATCGGACGAAAGAGTTCATCTCCACCATGCCGATGGCAACCACAACAACTGGAAGAAAGAAAACCTGTTAGCGATTCATGAGAGTTGCCATACCTATTTCCACATGGGCAAAAGCGCAAGCTAGAGAATATCGGGAGCGCAGTGCGGTGAAAGTCGCACGCTGCGATCTAATTGGGAGGGGCAGGAAGTCATATTCCTCCTCGACCCAACCTGGCGAGGGCAATGTCATCAGGCAAACCGACATCCTCACCGGCGAAATCACAGCCTACACTTGGGATTATCGAAACCGACTGACCAATGTCACTCGCAACGGCACGCCAGTGGGCACCTACAACTACGATGTCTACGACCAGCGCATCGGCAAGACCACAACCACAGGTACAGACCGCTTCGTCTACGGACAGAACCAGAATATCGCCCTGGAATTCGATGGCAGCGGTGGTTTAACCAATCGCTACCTGCATGGAAATAGTATTGACGCGATTATGGCAGATGAAGCCAATGGTTCGGTGGGCTGGACGCTGACGGATAACCTCGGCACGGTGCGCGATGTCGTGGATAGCGCGGGTGCGAGTAAGAACCACTTCGTTTACGATAGTTTCGGCAATTTCACCAGCGAGAGCGATCCTGGTTTCGATACCCGCTTCACGTTTACTGGTCGCGAGTTCGATGCGGAGACAGGGAATTATGACTATCGCAGTCGCCCTTACAGACCGATTAGTGGGCGGTTTATTGAGGAGGATGCGATCGGGTTTGAAGGTGGAGATACAAATCTTTACAGGTATGTGAAGAATAGTCCTGCCGCAAGTGTAGATCCCTCTGGATTAGCTGGAAAAATACTTTCTTTTGAACGTAACTTTACTTATAGGTCGGGCTATGGAAGTACTACTAAATCCTCTGAAAATAATATTAACAAAATAGGTAATCGTGGTCTGCTCACCATAATAGCTCCGGTAGTTAGAGGTCGACCGATTAGACGCAGTTTTCCTGCGCAGATTCAGATTCTAACTGACGAAGTGAAAGCAAAGATCAGGTATGTTAAAGAGACTCCAGGTTCTTCGCAGAGAACTATTCACAAAAATTATAATGGTTTATATCCTGGCGACGATCAAGGACATATTGTTCCAGAAATCCTTGGCGGCTCAGATAGAGAAAGTGGAGTGATCAAGCCATTTGAAAATAATTTCTTTTCCCAAAATCGAAGAGTTAATCAGATTGACTATGCCGCTTTTAATAAAAAGGTAAATCAAGAGCTTACTAAATTCACTGGCGAGAAAGAGTTTGACCCATGCCAGCCTCCGCCAGATGCGAAGTATATCACTTACGATGTAAGATTATATTACTCGATAAGCCGCCCCCTGCAATATGCAGATTATCCATTGAGGCCATCTTCTTTTGACGTAAATGTTAAGTTCTATGATTTCACTAGCGGAGAAGATGTTTCCAAAAGATTATATAGGCCCTTCGGTAACCCTTGAGTTTGTGTTTAAGTGTCAATAGAAATTGTAGATACACCAACGAAGTTATTATTGTTATCAATGCCCAAAATATATATATCGTTTTGGATAACTCCAATCCTATAAACTCTTATACTCATTAGATTTTGAGAGAGGAGTTTGAATAATGCAGACATTCTTTCAACGTAGCTTTGGTCATCAATCACAATTAAACGTTTATCTAATACTGTGGTTTCAACAAGACCAATAGAGTCTAGGAGTAAATCTAGTAGAGCGCCCTTTTGAGTTGTAAATTCCCATGTAAAACTGTCGAAAGGATACAATGTTATACCAAGCAGGTTTAGTAGACCCAGGTTTCGCAATCTAGTCTCATCAAATTCATCAGGGAATGTATAGTTTTCTAGAGTTTGTAAAAGTAGAGAATTTAACAACGCTAAATCTGGATCGTCAACTACCTCTCTTGCAATGAGCGGGGATGGGTCAAACTCTCTAGAAACAAAGGGATTGAGCTTTGTTGATAAGCCAAGATAGTTTCCACACTCAGTCTTACCCAAGATAATGTAAAAACTAGATATACCTATATAACAGCTATTTTGAAAGGCTAGATCTTCAGTTTTAATCTGATAAATTTCGAAACAGCTTAAATTGGATCGCATGAGGTTTGCAATCTCCTCATATTTGTGAGCTATATCTGGTAGGTTGCTAAATATATCTCTATGAAACTGTTCAAAGCTAACCAGATTAAGGTAGCCAATAGATTGTAGTAACCCTCCAACCGTAAACTCACCAAGATTTGCATCCCTAAAAAAGACCTTGAAAGGGTAGAAATTATCGCTTGCAAAGAGCAGCCCTTCAATTTGCTTTTCTAGGGATAAAACTAGTTGATTCATTTAACGACACCTCTAAAAACTTAAAGTGATTGAGAATAGTTCGCCATGCGGTCGCCGCTAATTAGAGATGTTAACATAGCGATCGCATGATGGATGTTCTCTTATGCGATCGCCCGATTGATGATAGATTTTTGGGTAGCGATCGCCATCAAGGAATATTTGCAGAGCGATCGCCATTTTTTATGGGATAAACTTTTTTGGAATAGCGATCGTCATTTATTCAGAGATATCACCAAAGCGATCGCGTTTTAGTTTTCATTTAGCCAGCGATCTCTATCAATGATAGATTTTTGGGGTAGCGATCGCGTTTTAGTTTTCATTTAGCCAGCGATCTCTATCGAAGATTGATTTTTAGAGTAGCGATCGCGTTTTAGTTTTCATTTAGCCAGCGATCTCCTTAACATTTATTCTGGGAGTTCGCCAAAGCGATCTCGATATTTTTTTAGCAACTCTTCCGCCTCTTGTTTAGCAAGTTTTTCCTGAGCAGCGATCGCTTTTACGACGATCTGAGCAGAGCGATCGTCTTAACATTTATTCTGGGAGTTCGCCAAAGCGATCTCGATATTTTTTCAGCAACTCTTCCGCTTCTTCCTTAGCAAGTTTCTCCTGAGCTGCGATCGCTTCGGCATGTTCTTTAGCTAATTTTTCTTGTTTGGCGATCGCTTCAGCTTCTTGCTTAGCACGTTCAGCCTGTTCTTTGGCAATACGCTCTTGAGTGGCGATCGCTTCCGCCTCTTTTTGTGCTAGTTCCGCTTGAGTAGCGATCGCTTCAGCTTCTTGTTTCGCCAAACGTTCTGAGAGAGCGATCGCTTCAGCCGTATCAGCCCGTTCCTCAGCCGTAGGATAGCGGTTGCCAAAGCGATCGTACCAATATACCCACTCCCGCGACCAGTTACTGCGCGATCGCACCTCACAGCCAATCCCCAAACCAATCTCCGGCATCCATACCATCTTACCTTTGCCACTCTCTTGTAACAGAGATGTTAACGGCAGAAGTTCGTACTTGTCATCTACTAACTTGTACACCTCTAAAGATTGATGTTGCTTGTGGATCCCTGCCCTACCACTGAGGGGATTGTAGATGACATAATAGAGAATTCCCAAAGCTTGATATGTCTCTAGCTTGCGATCGTATTCACCGTTATATTCCTTGGAAACTACTTCCAAAAATAAGATCGGTAACACTTCTTCTTTCCACAGGACATAACTGAGGCGACCACCTTCTCCCACATGCCGATTTACTCCCAACGCCAAAAAAGCATCGGGTACGATAGACTTACTCTCCTTAGGTTTCTCGATATTGGGTTCGTAGTAAATACACATATCCACACCCCAAAACCAATCAGAGCGATCTTCCCACACCCACAACAGGACATTTAGCAGAAGATTAGGAATATCGTTTTGGAGTTCGTTATCCACAGGGGTATCATCTGAGTCGGGTAATTCCTCAGCCGTAGGCAGGTGGAGATAGTCGTAAGCAAGGTTAACCATAACTTTCCTGCGTTGATGCGGTTAGACTTTATTATAGTAGATCGCCTCATCTCTGAAACCAACGCCTACGGAGCAACCCGCACCTACACTTACGACGCGGCAGGCAACCGCACAAGCATTACAGACCGAAATGGCAAAACCCGCCGCTTTACCTACGATCCCCTCAATCGCCTCACGGCTGAGACATGGGTAGGAACAGGACGTACCATCACTTCCACCTACGACGCGGCAGGGCAGTTAACCAATATTAGCGATCCTGAGGCAGCCTACGCCTACAACTACGACCTCGATGGGCGCTTGCTCTCAGTCAACAATGCTGGCACGGCGGGCAGTCCAGGTGTCCTGATGGCTTACGGTTACGACGCAGCAGGCAATGTCTTGTCCGCAGTGGACTCGATTAATGGCACATCCAGAGGCACGAATACATATATATACGATCCGCTCAACCGCGTGACCAGAATGCAGCAATCGGGCACGGGTGTCACCGACAAACGGGTGGACTATGCTTACAATGCGGTGGGACAATCCACCAATGTGAAGCGCTTCTCGGATTTAGCAGGAACGCAATCCGTCGCAGAGACCACCCATACTTACGACAGGCTCAATCGACTCTCCACAATTAATCACAGCAAAGGCGGCACACCATTAGCAGCCTACAACTACAGTTACGATGCCAACAGCCGGATTACGGGTGTGACCAACAGGGATGGCACGAGTGCTTACACGTACGACGACACCGACCAGCTTACGGGTGCGGACTATTCGTTCCAACCGGATGAGGCGTATACATATGATGCCAATGGCAACCGGACGAATGCGGGTTATCGCACGGGGTTGAATAATCGCTTGCTCAGCGATGGTAAGTTTAATTATGACTACGATGGCGAGGGTAATCGCATTAAACAGACAGATATCCTCACAGGTGCAGTGACCGATTATGTATGGGACTATCGAAATCGTTTGACTCAGATAACAGAGAAAAATGCGGCTGGCACCGTTATTAACCAAAGCAACCAGGTCTACGATCCCAACGATCTACGGATTAGTAGGACGGCGAATGGTGTACCTGAGCGCTTTGTCTATGGGCAAAATCAGAACATTGCTTTGGAATTCGATGGCAGCGGCGGCCTGACTAATCGTTACTTACATGGCAACAGTATTGATGCAATCCTGGCCGATGAAAGTAATGGCAGTACGCTGTGGACATTAACAGATCATCAAAATTCGGTACGCGATCTGGCTGATAACAGTGGCACAGTGAGGAATCATCTTGTCTACGATGCTTTTGGTGGGCTGACCAGTCAGAGCAATTCGAGTGTGACTACGCAGTTTGGCTATACAGGTAGGGAATTCGAGCCTGCGACGGGAGCGCCGGGATTGCAATACAATCGCAGGCGCTTCTACGCTCCCCCCAACGGCATGTTTATTTCCCCCGATCCGATTGGATTTGATGCAGGAGATACTAATTTATATCGCTATGTGTTCAATAACCCTATAGATGGAGCAGATCCTACCGGAGAAGCAGCTTGTGGTGGCGTCGGTGCTGGATCTGGAGTTGTTCGGAGCCAAAAGCGAACTATACAATATTACAGCGATCAGACTAAAAAAGTCAGAACAACAAATATAATTGAGGCAGTAATTGCCTCATATTACCAAAGACCATTTAGCACTCGTATCATCTCTGATGAGACTGAAGCAGAAATACAATATGATGCATTCAGACCTACTACACCCAGAGTAGAGGCATTCCTTAACCCTCCTGGATTTAGAGAATTAACAGATGCTAGAGGTCATATTATTGCTCATCGGTTTGGCGGGAGTGACACTGATTTAAATAACTTCTTTGCACAAGAATAGACCTCTTGCAGATTAGGTTGAGGTTGAGTTGCCAAAGAACCCCAAGATAGGAAAATATCAGGACATAGCAATAACGAAAAAGCGTCCTGATGATGAACTATATAATAGCGCAAACCCTACCTGCTGCACACTTTAAGCGTCGATTTGGTATCGAGACTAATACGTTCAAAGCAATTGTGAAAGTGCTTAAACCAGAGTGGCGAGCAACGCCAACACCTGGAGCCAAGCCTAAACTCGGACTAGAAGACCGCATATTGGTTGCCTTCGAGTATTGGCGGGAATATCGCACCTACTTTCACATCGCCACTAGTTGGGGCATCAGCGAGTCTACAGTTTGTCGAATAGTGCATTGGGTAGAGGAGACTTTAATCCGCTCACGTCGCTTTCGACTACCTGGGAAGCGCCAGTTGGTGCGGGGCTTTGGGATACCTACAGTCGCGATCGTTGATGTGACTGAAACTCGCATTGAGCGTCCTAAGCGGCACCAACGTGCCTTTTATAGCGGCAAACAGAAAGGGCACACGCTCAAATGTCAACTCATAATTGACGCTCTTACTGGGCAGATTATCTGTACGTTTTTCGGCAAGGGGCGACGGCATGATTTCAAGCTGTTCAAAGCTTCTGGCATCCATTTCCATCCTCAAACCGAGAGTTTGCAGGACAAGGGTTATCAAGGCATCCAGAAACTGCATCTCTACTGCCGCTTACCCCACAAGAAACCGAAAGGTGGTCAGCTTACGCCCGAGCAGAAAGCGTTCAACCGCCAACTTGCGCGCCAACGGGTTGGCATTGAGCATGTTAATCGCCGCTTGAAGATCTTCCGCATCTTATCTGGACGCTATCGCAATCGTCGTCACCGCTTTGGTTTGCGTTGCAATCTAATTGCTGGTCTCTACAATTTTGAACGCTCTCAAGGCTCCTCAGTTGGCTAATTTGCAAGAGGTCTAATCAGTTTCGCGAGGTGGTGGAATATTTTGATGGACGCATCATTGGGCTGACGGCTACACCCGCCAATTTCATCGATCGCAATACCTTGCAATTATTTCATTGCTTTGAGGGAATCCCAACGTTCAGCTATCCGCGCAGTCAAGCGATCGCTGAGGGGTATTTGGTTGATTTTAGTCTCTATCAAGCGCAAACACATTTTCAACGTAATGGTATTCGTGGGGCTGAGTTGAGTGAGGAGGAACGCAATGCGCTGATCGAGCAAGGAATCGATCCTGATGAAATCGACTACGAAGGTACGGAGTTAGAACGCACGGTAAGCAATCGCGATACGGTGCGAAGGCAATGGGTGGAAATTATGGACGTTTGCCTCAAAGACCAGTCAGGACAGTATCCTGCGAAAACGATTGTGTTTGGGCTAAGTCAAAAGCACGCTCTAAGGTTGGCGAGTGTGTTTGAGGAAATGTACCCGCAATTTCCGAGTATGGTGCAGGTAATTACCTCGGCGATGGAGCGCACAGATGACCTGATCAAGCGCTTTAAAAAGGAGGATATGCCGCGTATTGCGATTTCGGTGGATCTGCTCGATACGGGGATCGATGTGCCTGAAGTGATGAATCTGGTGTTTATGAAACCCGTGCAGTCGTGGATCAAGATGGAGCAGATGATCGGGCGAGGCACGCGCAGCCATGAAGCCTGTAGGGTTTTGGAGTGGTTACCAGATGGTCGCAAGGATGAGTTTTTGATTCTTGACTTTTGGGAAAATGACTTTGAAAAAGACCCCAAGGAGGAGATTGTTGCTCAAAATTTGCCAGTTACGGTCAAAATCTTTAATACACGCCTCAAACTGCTGGAGTTTTACCTAAATAGTCAGGACTCCCCAGATTGCCAGCAAGTTATTCGCGATCTGCGCTATCAAATTGGGCAAATCTCGCTTGAGACGTTTAGCATTCAGCAGGTGTTTTCCCAAGTTGAGGAGGCATGGACGGATAGTTTTTGGCGGTATTTAACCAAAAGTAAACTAGATTTCCTGCGTACGCAGGTCGCGCCGTTGCTGCGGTTTGTGGCTGGGGTAGATGTGGAGGCGGCGACGTTTACCAACAAGGTAGAACGGCTAAAGCATGAAATTTTGACCGATCGGGTGCGCGATGACACGGTGGAGGGGATCGCTGAAGATGTGAGCCGATTGCCGTCTTTTGTACTGGACGATCGCAATGTGCAAGCCTCTGTGAATACATGCCTGTCAGGTAGGCTGAGGAGGGCAACGCCTACAGAACTCAGTCAGGTCATTACCGATCTGGCCAACCAAATGAAAAATCGACGGGAAAAGCCTTCGTCATTTATCGAACTCGACCTTGCGGACAGGATTGCGGTGAATGGCTATATCACGCTAAGCGAAGGCGGCGAACAGGTTTATGTAGAGGAATATCGCCAGCGGGTAGAGGGCAAGGTGATGGAAATTTTTGAGACGCACCCCACGATCGTGGCGTTGCGTAATGGGGAAACTGTGACCGATTTGCAACTGGTTGCACTAGAGCGAGTTTTGCGGCAAGAGTTAGGTGGCAGTAATATGCAACTGACAGAGTCGAATATCCGCAAGGCGTTTAACCTCAAGGTGACGAGTTTGCTTGCCTTTTTGCGGGAGTTGCTGGAGTTTGAGATGTTGCCTGACTATAGGGACATTGTGGAGCGTAATTTTGAGCAATTTATCGCCCAACATCAGTACAATGCTAACCAGATCCGATTTTTACGGGCAGTGCAAAGTGTATTCTTACAAAAGCGACGGCTAGAGGTGGCGGACTTGTATGAGGAACCACTAGATAGTTTTGGGGAGGATGCAGTGGAACGTTGGTTTACTGAGGATGAGGTAAACGAGTTGATTAATTTTACTGAGCAATTAGCAGCTTGATAGAAACCAAAGTTAAGGAATAAAGCTATGTCAGAAAAGGCTAGAGTAACTCTTCTACATCCACCAAACTTATTTGGCAGTGAACGTTATTCTTTAACAGTTGAGATTGTTAACACGTCAGATAATCCATTGACTGATATTAACGTAAATGCAGTTCTAATTCCAGGGAAGAATCTAAGCTACCAAGAAGACAAAAAATTTAAAGAATCAACTAAATACGAACTTGAAATAAGTGAATTGCTTGAAGAAATTAACCTACAAGTTAATGAAGCCTATAAGATTTTAAATGCTCATATTGATGAAAAAAGCGCTAATGCTTCTACTAAAAATATAGGGAGAATCCAAACCCCTATTATTACAATGAATATTAAGCAGAGAGTAAATCAGGATAGTAACACCTCAAAGTTAAAAAGAATTCTTCGTTTTCTTAATTCTGAGCTTATTGTTGAAGAGTTAGATTTTTTACCTGTTTTTAAGTGGGAATCAGACTCATCATACTTGCGTAAGTTAGCGAGCAAGGAACCTATAATTCCAATATGGGCAAAAACAGCAACTAGGATAGAAGCATGGGAAGATTTGGAGAGCGTGCAAGAGCTTCTTATCAATCAACTCCCTGACGATTCTTTCTTGAAAAAATCTTTTTTTATAAATAAGCAGAAGCTCAAAGTACTTGAGGGAAATAGATTACCAAATCAAAGAGATGAAGACAACATATTTAGATCGGTAAAATTGTTCTCTGGACAGAGACTGATCAGAATTTTGTGTAAGCGGTCTAGAATCACAAAAACCAAGGAGACCGCAACATGTTAAGAGGCAAACAAGCAACTAATCGTACAGATGAACTACTAGACGAGTTGGTGTCAGAGTGCCATAGCCCCGAGGACATTCTAGGAGAATCGGGCTTACTGAAGCAACTGAGTCAACGACTAATCGAGCGAGCGCTCACGGGAGAGCTGAGCCATCACCTCAAATCAAGCACGCCTAAGGGAGAGGAAGCGGTAGAAGACGAAGTTGTGCGACGCAACAGCCGCAATGGCTACTCGCAGAAGACGGTGCAGTCGCAACAGGGCGAAATGGAGTTGTCGATACCGCGAGACCGTAACGGCGAGTTTGACCCCGTGCTGGTACCGAAACACCAAAGGCGAATAGCAGGACTCGATGAGAAAATCCTGGCTATGTATGCACGGGGATTAAGCACCCGAGACATTAGTGCTCAACTCGAAGAACTCTATGGTGCCAAGATCTCCGCCGCACTCATCAGTGAGGTCACTGATGCAGTTAGCGACGAGGTCAAGGCTTGGCAGTGCCGTCCCCTGGAACCTGTATATCCCATCATTTACCTCGATGCCCTCTACGTGAATATCAAGGTGTCGGGTCGGGTGAGCAAGCGAGCGGTCTATGTCGTCTTGGGTATTACGGTTGAGGGCAACAAAGAATTGCTTGGGCTGTGGATTGGGGAGGTGGAATCCGAAGGCGCTAAGTTCTGGCTCAAGGTGCTGACTGACCTCAAAAACCGTGGGGTCAAGGACATTCTGATTGCCTGTTGCGATGGCTTAGTGGGATTCCCCCAGGCGATTGAGGCTGTTTTCCCGCAAACCCAGGTGCAACTATGTATTGTGCATCTGATCCGCAACTGTTTGCGTCATGTGCCCTGGAAAGACGCTAAAGCTGTTGTGGCTGACCTCAAGCCCATTTATCATGCTGCCACTTTGGCAGAAGCCGAAGCTGCGCTTGAGGCTTTTGCCGCCAAGTGGGATCGCCTATACCCCGCGATTAGCCAAATCTGGCTGCGCCATTGGCAGAACATTATCCCCATCTTTGACTATCCCATGGACATCCGCAAAGTCATCTACACTACCAATGCCATTGAATCCCTCAATCGCTCCCTGCGCAAGGTGATTAAAACCAAGGCTGTCTTCCCCGATGAGGAATCTGTCTTCAAGCTCATGTTCTTGGCCATGCATAACATTGCCAAGCGTTGGACTCGCCCCCTTAAAGATTGGAAGGCAGCGTTGTCATATTTTGCTATCCTATTCCCAGGACGTTTAAATTACTGACCTTATTTCTCGCTTACACAAAAATCTGAGCACTCTCGAGGGACAAGAGGTAAGCTTTACTTTTTACTGTAAAGCACCAAATTTATTGTTTGAAAAACAGTATGACACTCAATTTGAAATCTCCTATATAGAAAATGAATCTAAAGTTATTGATAACCAAACAGTTGTTAATGAAATAACAGGGATTCAAAACCTGCGAAAAACATTAACCTTTTATCCATCTTCTTATGCTGTTCCTTTTGGAACATTTCTTGGTGGGCTGAGTGGGTTTCTTGTTAAATATTTTTTGTTGCCAAATGGTAACTCATCCGATTTCTCATTAAATAAATTTTGGCTTCCTTTGGTGGGTGCCATAGTATTAGCATTGATATTCGCTGCTCTTATCAGTAAACACGATGATACTAAGAAAAAGTTTATTACAGTTGAAGACTTTGCAGGTGGATTTTTTATTGGGGCGATCGCTGGATTATTTAGCGAGCAAATTATCGAATATTTGAGAACTTTAGTTCCTTCCAGTAAACCCAAATAGTCTTATTCTCTTTATTTAATGCTAACAAATTCGAAATTACGATCGCAGGTTGATGATATTTGGGATAGGCTTTGGTCGGCGGGGTTATCGCTGCCAACAGATTCGATCGAGCAATTTTCCTACTTGCTGTTTTTGAAGCGGCTGGATGATGAGGAAAACAAGCGCGAGAAACAGGCAAAGCGGCGTAACAAACCATTTGAGCCGAAAATCCCCACAGAGTTGCGTTGGTCGCATTGGGTGAATTTCAAAGCAGATGCAGCACTCAAGCACGTTCGCGAGAAAGTGTTTCCTTGGTTGCGATCGGCAGGGACTGAGGGCAGTTCTTTTGAACGCTACATGAAAAATGCTGAGTTTAAAATCAGTAAAGCAGGGACACTGATCGAGGTCTGCAAAATTATTGATGCAATGAATATTGCGGAGCAGAACCAAGACGTACAGGGGGATTTGTACGAATATCTGCTCAATAAGCTCAGTTCGGCGGGGCTAAACGGGCAATTTCGTACACCGCGCCACATTATCCGCATGATGGTGGAAATTATTGACCCGCAACCCAAGGAGCGTATTGGCGATCTGGCGGCAGGAACCTGCGGCTTTTTGGTGAATGCCTATCAGTACATTCTGGAACAGCACACGAGTCCCAAGGTTTTATACGATGCAGAGGGGAATAAGCACGCGGTTGGGGATTTATTGCCTGCGGAGTCGCTGAAGTTCTTAAAAAATGAGGCACTGACTGCCTACGACAATGATTCTGGTATGACGATGTTGCGGATTGGGTCGATGAACCTGATGCTGCATGGAATCGAGCAGCCGCGCTTCTTTTTAATGGATACGCTATCGAAGGCATTTAACGATGAGAAGACTCTGGATGTAGTGCTGATGAATCCACCCTTTACGGGCAAGATGGATGAGTCGGACATTAACCCAGCACTACCAACCAAGTGCAAGAAAACAGAATTGCTGTTTCTGCACCAAATCCTGCGGGTATTGGAGATGGGCGGACGGTGTGCGGTAATCGTGCCTGATGGGGTGTTGTTCGGTTCGAGCAAGCAACATCAAGACATTCGCAAAAAGCTACTGGAAGAGAACCGTTTAGATGGCGTGATTTCCATGCCTTCGGGGGTATTCAAACCCTATGCGGGGGTTTCGACGGCGGGGCTGATTTTCACGCGGGGCGCAACTACAAACCGCATCTGGTTTTATGACATGGAGCATGATGGGTTTTCGCTGGATGACAAGCGCCAACCTGTGTCTGAAAATGACATTCCCGATATTCTAGAATGCTGGAAATGTCGCTTTGATGAGGACTTTAACGCTCAACGGGAAAGCCGCAAACTGGCAATTAAGGAGTTGCTGACACCTTTGAAAGCAAAGCGTTTGGAACTTGAGCAAGATATTAACCGCCTCAAGTTTGAAGAGGTGATTGCCCCTGAAGACGACGATCGCCCACGTTTGGCACTGGAGGAAGCCGAGGCACAAATCAAGGAACTGAGCGAGAAAATTGCCCCCTTACAAAATGAAATCAACCGCCTCAATCGTCAGTTTTGGGTAGAAAAGGCTTTGGTGCAAGCAAATAAGTACGATCTGTCTGCGAGTCGTTATCGTCAGGTAGAACAGGATGAGGTTTTTTATGAGGCCCCAGAGGTAACGATAGAGCGATCGCTAACCTTAGAATCCTTTATAAAGCAAGAGTATGAGGAGCTAAAAAGTTTACTTTTAGGTAGCGATTAATCGAGGGTAGGAAGATATTATGCAAACAAAACTAGGAATCCCTGAACTATTAACTAACAAAAGAGAACTAATCTTAAAGATTGCGGCTCAACATGGTGCTTATGGCGTGCGAGTTTTTGGCTCTGTGGCGCGAGGTGAAGCGACGGAAGATAGTGATATAGATTTTTTAGTTGATTACGATCTAGCAAAAATTACCCCTTGGTTTCCAGTTGGGCTGATTCACGATTTAGAAGCCCTACTAGGGCGAAAGGTTGATGTTGTGCCTGCTAATTCAGTGCATCCTTTTATTCGCGATCGCATTTTTCAAGAAGCAGTTGCAATATGAAAGATCCAAGAATTTATATTATTCACGTTCGCGAATGTATTGCTCGTATTGAAACTGGAGTTTAGACTAAAAAGTGGTAAAAAGCAGCCAGCCATTGCAGACTGACCGCTTGATGATGGAAGCTGAAAAGACTATAAAATCAACAGCTTCATCATGATTAGTTTGGATAAACTTGAGCAATTTCGCAAGTACACGTACGAAATTATAGGGAACGGGAGAGATGCGCTGTTCGACTTGATGGATGCGGTACTGACGAGTCGGAGTGTTTCATCGTTTGTGGAACTTTCGTTAAGCCCATTATTTCGGAGGGAGTGGTCGAGTATCTATGAAGCACTGCAAGATAGTCATCCTCCACGTGAAGACTTGATGAAGCAATACATACAGCAAATGCCAGCAGCAGAGGTGACGATATTGGCGGGCGACCATACAGCCTGGTCGCGTCCCTATGCGGTGACATTACAAGAACGCACCTACGAACATCAACCTCAACCGGGAGTAGGAAGCAAACCTGTTACGGTGGGGCAAGGATACAGCACAATTGCCTGGATTCCAGAGTCAGAAGGGAGTTTTGCCTTACCGTTGCGGCATGAGCGGATCACCAGTTTCGAGAACCCGATTCAGAAAGCCGCTAGTCAGTTACGCTTGGTTTGTGCGGAAATTCCTGGGACTGTGCTTTTCCTGGGGGATGGCGAGTATGGGTGCGCACCATTTTTGCAGCAAACAGCAGACATCCCGTGTATCAAGCTGCTCAGGCTACGCCCCAACGGGTTCTGTATCATGCCCCAAAGGATTACGAGGGGCATGGGCGACCCCATAAGCATGGGAGAGAAATTTAGCCTCAAAGACTCTGACACTTGGTC
>NZ_KB235910.1:365962-373177 GCF_000332175.1 Pseudanabaena sp. PCC 6802
CTTTACACTCATTCTGGTCGAACGTCTTGATATGCCTGAATCGAAACCCCTGTGGTTGATTTGGGTCGCTAAAGACGAGCCAATCTTGAGTGAGGTATGGCAAAAATATCTGCGCAGATTTGCCATTGAGCATTGGTATCGCTTGGTGCGTCAACGTCTCCATTGGACAATCCCTCAGCTTTCTACCCCTGCTCAGATGGAGACTTGGTCGGACTTGATGCCTTTACTTACTTGGCAATTGTGGCTCGCTCGTGAACTTGTCCAAGACTCTCCTCTGCCTTGGCAGAAACCGATGACTAAATTGTCTCCTGGTCGAGTTGCAAATGCTTTTGCTTTAGTTTTGGTCAGGATTGGCTCTCCTTCCCCTGACCCTAAACCTCGCGGTAAGTCTCCAGGTTGGCCTCTTGGGAAAAAACGAACCCAACGGATTCGTTATCCTACTGTCAAAAAACGCTATGCCAAGCCCCTCAAAAAAGCTTCCGCTGCAACTGCTTAGCTCAACTTCTTCCCTTTTATCCTCTCTCTCGCTAGTTTCTATCTAGCGAGATGCTTCTTGTTGCCTTTTAGTCTAAACTCCAGTTGAAAGCTATACAGCAGAAGGTATGGAAAGTTTTTATGCAGATTTAAAGACGCAAGATGCTGTGATTCGGAATTTAGAAACCTTGGGAGATGCCATACAACAATTACCTGATACATGGAAAGCTGCTCATCCAGAGATTGATTGGCGTAGGGTTATAGATTTTAGGAATGTGCTTGCTCATCAATATCTTGAAATTAATTTAGATATAGTTTGGAGTGTTATCGAGTACAGATTACCCGAACTGAAGCAAGCAATTGAAAAAATAGCAGAGGAATTTTGGAATGACTAACAGAGTATGCGATCGCCCACGTTTGGCACTAGAGGAAGCCGAGGCACAAATCAAGAAACTGAGCGAGAAAATAGCTCCCTTGCAAAATGAGATCAATCGTCTCGATCGTCAGTTTTGGGTGGAGCAGGCACTGGTGAAAGCCAACAAGTACGATCTGTCAGCGAGTCGCTATCGTCAGGTAGAACAGGATGAAGTTTTTTATGAACTGCCAGAAGTGACGATTTCTAGAATGCTAACCCTCGAATCGTTTATGACAGTTGAGGTAAATGAGTTAAAGCAATTACTAGAGGAATAATGGCAGCAACTGAGGTAAAGATTGGGGAACTAGCTAATCCAGAGCAAGGATCATTCAAAATTGGTCCTTTCGGTAGTTCTTTAAAAAAAGATGAACTTGTTACTAATGGGATATCAGTTGCAGGCATTGAAAATGTTTTACCAAATGCGTTTGTAAGCTCTTTCCGCAAGTTTATTACAGATGAAAAATTTAAACAGTTATCTCAATACGAGATTAAAGCAGGAGATATAGTAGTTACAACAATGGGAACAATAGGACGCGCGGCGGTTGTTCCTAAAAACATTTCAAAAACTATTATTGATTCCCATCTTTTTCGGATGAGAATTGATCAGTCAAAAGTCTACCCAGTATATCTTTGCTATGCAATTAATGGATATACAGGGTTAAAGCTCCAACTAGAAAAAATGTCCAGAGGGGCAATCATGGAGGGGCTTAATACCACAATACTAAAAGAATGCAAAATTCCATTACCTCCGATCGCTGAACAAGAACGAATAGCTGCAATTTGTGCAAAGGCGGATCGATTACGCCGCACCCGTCGCTATGCGATCGAACTTAGTGATACCTATTTGAGATCGGTCTTTCTGGAGATGTTCGGCGATCCTGCAACTAATTCCAAGAGTTTAGAAATACAGTCTTTAGGAAAACACTTAGCATTTATGACAAGTGGTTCGCGTGGTTATGCAGAATATTACTCATCATCAGGAGATAGGTTTATTAGGTCACTTGATGTACAGATGAATCATATTTCTGATACCGATATAGTGTATGTCACCCCACCTGATAATGCAGAATCTAAAAGAACCCAAGTTAGACCCAATGATGTATTACTCACTGTTACGGGTTCTAGAATTGGTCGTGTGGCTACTGTTCCTGCAAAAATTGGGAAAGCATATGTCAGTCAACATGTTGCAATATTGAGATTAAGCACCTCTCTAAATCCAATTTTCCTATCAATGTTTTTATCTCTTAAGGAAGGAGGACAAGAACAAATTAGTAGAACTCAATATGGGCAGACGAAACCTGGACTGAATTTTGAGCAAATTCAAGGTTTTAAGATTCCTATCTCACCCCTTCCCCTACAAGAAAAATTCGCTCAAATCGTGCAAAAACACGAACGCATCCGCGCCCAACAACGCGAAGCCCTACGCCAAGCAGAGCATTTATTTCAGACCATCCTCCATCAAGCCTTTCGTGGCGAGTTGTAAAGCATAGGTGATTTAGAGAGAGCAACAGATGGACATATACGAACTTAAACAGCTTATAGACTTAGGCGAAGGCAAAGAAATTGAGTTTAAGTTCTCTGAAAATGCCTTGCCCAAAGACCTATGGGAAACGCTATCAGCCTTTGCAAATACAGATGGTGGCTATATCATCCTCGGCGTAACCGAACAAAAAGGCGGACTCATAGAAATTACTGGCGTTAATAATCCACAGACAAGACTAAAAGAATTTTGGGATTTGCATAACAACCCCGAAAAACTCAACACGCCAATTTGTACGAATTCTGACGTAAATATTCAAAATATTGACAACAAAGCGATTGTCATCATCACAGTCCCTAGAGCAACGCGATCGCTTCGTCCGATCTACATCAGAAACAACCCCATGACTGGCACATTCAAGCGCAATCATGAAGGAGATTATCGTTGTATCAGAGAAGAAGTATTACAAATGTTGCGGGATGCTAGCAACGACCCTCAAGACCTCCAAATCCTTGAAGGCTTCAGCATTGCAAACCTTGACTCAGATACCCTCAAAGCATTTCGCCAGCGCTTTAGCTCCAGAGAACCCGACCATCCTTGGCTAGCCCTAGACGACCAAAACTTGCTATATCAGCTAGGTGGATGGCGACGCGATCACAGCACAAACCAAGAAGGTATAACAGTCGCAGGACTACTAATGTTTGGTCGCGAACGCAGTATCCTATATAATGCTCCCTAGAAATCGGACAGGAGGTTAAGATAGAAAAGCTGCCAACCATCACCACAATAGTATGGAGAAATTATAAACAATGCAGCGAAAAAAACACAGTGCGGAATTCAAGGCCAAAATCGCACTAGAAGCAGCCAAAGGATTGAAAACAATCAACGAAATAGCTAGTGAGGCAGAAGTACACCCTACACAAGTCACACTATGGAAGAAGCAACTGCTAGAGGAAATACCAACCCTTTTTGCCAGTAATCGAGGCCAGAAGCAAAAAACACAAGAGGATCTGACTGCAGCGCTCTACCAGCAAATAGGTCAGCTCAAAGTGGAACTGGACTGGGTGAAAAAAAAATCTGGCATTGTCAGTAGCTGAGAGAAAAAAATTGGTTGAACCGGCGCATCTGTCAATTTCTGTCAGCAGGCAGTGCGAACTATTGGGACTGGCAAGGTCTAGTTTCTACTACGAACCCAAACCAGAAACCGAGCATAACCTGAGACTAATGCGGATGCTAGACCGACAGTTCACTGCAACGCCCTTCTACGGTGTGCGAAGAATGACTGCCTGGTTGGCGACCCAAGGTGAAGTTGTCAACCCTAAACGGGTGAGAAGGTTGATGCGAATGATGGGTCTAGAGGCCATCTATCCCAAACCAAACCTCAGTATAGCCAAAGACAATGTGAGAAAGTATCCCTATCTTTTAAAGGAGGAGGAGATTACGACTCCCAACCAAGTCTGGAGTACAGATATCACCTACATTCCACTGCCCCAAGGATACATCTATTTGGTAGCAGTCATCGACTGGTATAGCAGGTATGTACTGTCTTGGGAAATATCCAACACGATGGACATCACCTTTTGCCTGAGCGCCTTGGAGAAGGCTTTGACTCAGAACACACCCAAGATATTCAACTCCGATCAAGGCAGTCAGTTTACCAGTGTGGCGTTCACTAGCAGATTAGAGGAAAAGGGGATAGCGGTTAGCCAAGATGGCAGAGGAAGAGCGTTAGACAACATATTTGTAGAGAGACTATGGCGATCGGTGAAGTACGAGGAGGTATACCCAAAAGCTTATACATCGGTTAAAGAAGCGATGCAGGAATTGGAGAAATATTTCCACTTCTACAACAATGAAAGACTGCATCAGTCTCTGGGCTATCAGCCCCCGTCTACAGTTCATTTTAAACAACCCTGATAGGGAGGTAAATATGTAGTTATTTTGCTTACCCTTTATCTGCGCGACTTCCTATCTTAATTTTTGTAGTTTTTTGTCTTGACAATGGGGAGCACTTTACTAGATGCCTTGCCAAACTACCAACTCGACTATCGAGAAAAACTTTCGGATAACCCAGAGGTACGTTGGACTTATCGATTGACCCTAGATGGGAAATGGGAGCCAAACCTTTTCAACTTTTACTATCGGGTGTATGGTCGTTTAGTGAGCGACCTAACCGTGCCATTTAAGCTAGACAAAGATGCTGTGCGTCTCGGTGAAACCCATATCCATGAAGCTTTACGTGAAGCACTCGTAAATACTCTTATCCATGCCGATCACCTGTCAACTCGTCCACTATGGATTCTCAAGCAAGCAGATAGCTTTATATTCTCCAATCCAGGGCGTTTAAGGGTTCCCATACAACAACTCTACGAAGGAGGTGTTACCGATCCTCGTAATCCCAACCTGCAAAAAATGTTTCAAATGCTAGGTTTAGGCGAGAAAGCAGGTTCAGGCTTTCAGAAAATTCTGCGTGCTTGGCAAGAGCAACAATGGCTAATTCCTCTCGTGTCAGAAAAACTAGATCTAGAACTCACAACAGTTTTCTTGCCAATGATTAGTTTTATCCCAGAAGATATTGAAACGGAACTAAAAGAAGTTGTAGGCAGCAACTACTCTGAGCTAACAGAACTAGACCGCATTATCCTCGTCCTAACCCATGAATTCGGTGAAGTTAGTAATATTGATATACAACGCTATAGAAAAGAGCATCCTAGAGATATAGGCGATTGCCTCAAGCGGCTGGTAACCAATGGCTATTTAGAACAGTCTGGGCGCGGACGGTGGACGCACTATAAACTGCTATCTCCAGGTATTACAGAACCATCAGCCTCTCAGTTAGCTCTTGACTATGTTGATAATGAGGCTAGCTCCGAGCATAACGAGACTAGCTCCGAGCATAACGAGACTAGCTCCGAGCATAGCGAGGCTACCTCCGAGCATAACGAGGCTACCTCCGAGCATAGCGATCGCGAATTACTCCTAGCGATTGCAGCACCTATCCGACAAAAGAAGCGGGTAACACCAGACCAAATGCGAAGTACCATACTTCAGCTTTGTACGGATAGGTTTTTACTCCTCAAAGCCTTGGCAGAACTGTTAAATCGTAGTCCAGACACTTTAAGAACTCACTACCTTAACCCCATGCTGCAAGAGCGATCGCTAGAACTTAAGTATCCTGAACAACCTAGCCACCCACAACAGGCTTACAAAGCAATTCTTGGGACTCAGCCTTCGCATCAAGAATAAAGCACCAAAAATCTCTACCCGCACGGAAATATAAACGTTTAAATCCCAGCTCAACATTTCGGTCAACCAAACCAAAGCAAGCTTTGTAAAGTAAAATTCCTCAAAGCTCTGTAAAGAAAGAACTTGAGGCAAATTTAACTAAAATGCTTACAATAGAAAAGCCTAGACAATTAGACTGAATTTTCCTGTAACCAAAACGCACATATATGGCAACACAGGCAGCTATCAGAATTGAAGATGCAAGCCCCATCGCAGAGTTGGGGCAGTATGCCAACGTGCAAGCCATTCAAGAGCTAATTGCCGAAGCTGGTGGTAAGCAACCAGCCAAACACACAACCAAAGAAGAATTATTCAAAGAAGTCGAGCAGTTGCTTGCCAGTCAGATTATGACAATTAAATTGTTAACCCTGGCTGCTGAGGTTAAAAGTAATAATATGGCTGAAAGTGGTGCTAAATCTTGGCTTTAAATAGCGCCACGGAATGTGTTAAGGCGACAAATAAAGTGTTGCTCGACACTTTATTTCCCAAACGAACCCATGGAACCCTCATTATTGCGTTGCCGTTGGATACTTTCCAACCAATCGATCGCATCGTATAGCCCTTTCACAATTTGACACTCATAGCGATTTAGGCGATCGCTGTCTTGCGGAATAGCTTTAGAGGCGATCGCCGCTTGTTTCTCTGAGCGATCGAGATGTTTCAAGTAGGCTAACTGTTGCTCGATCTGCTCGATCTCGTGCTGGCAGGTTTCCGAGATCTCTGCGATCGCAAAGGTTAACAAAAAGTACGCGTCCTCATCCACTGTCACTGTTTTCCAACGCACCAAAGACCTCCAAATATGATCTCGATGTAGTCCTCGCTCCAACTCCTCTACTGGCGGCACCCCCTCACTAGGAAAACTTGCGATCGCTGCGCCAATAGCTCGATGCAATTCACTGGAGTTTAGACTAAAAAGTGGTAAAAAGCAGCCAGCCATTGCAGACTGACCGCTTGATGATGGAAGCTGAAAAGACTATAAAATCAACAGCTTCATCATGATTAGTTTGGATAAACTTGAGCAATTTCGCAAGTACACGTACGAAATTATAGGGAACGGGAGAGATGCGCTGTTCGACTTGATGGATGCGGTACTGACGAGTCGGAGTGTCTCATCGTTTGTGGAACTTTCGTTAAGCCCATTATTTCGGAGGGAGTGGTCGAGTATCTATGAAGCACTGCAAGATAGTCATCCTCCACGTGAAGACTTGATGAAGCAATACATACAGCAAATGCCGGCAGCAGAGGTGACGATATTGGCGGGCGACCATACAGCCTGGTCGCGTCCCTATGCGGTGACATTACAAGAACGCACCTACGAACATCAACCTCAACCGGGAGTAGGAAGCAAACCTGTTACGGTGGGGCAAGGATACAGCACAATTGCCTGGATTCCAGAGTCAGAAGGGAGTTTTGCCTTACCGTTGCGGCATGAGCGGATCACCAGTTTCGAGAACCCCGATTCAGAAAGCCGCTAGTCAGTTACGCTTGGTTTGTGCGGAAATTCCTGGGACTGTGCTTTTCCTGGGGGATGGCGAGTATGGGTGCGCACCATTTTTGCAGC
>NZ_KB235910.1:373277-669689 GCF_000332175.1 Pseudanabaena sp. PCC 6802
TGGGACGATTGCAAATTCGTCGATGGCCAAACCTGCACTTAAAGCAAGCCGCAGACCATCCCTTTACACTCATTCTGGTCGAACGTCTTGATATGCCTGAATCGAAACCCCTGTGGTTGATTTGGGTCGCTAAAGACGAGCCAATCTTGAGTGAGGTATGGCAAAAATATCTGCGCAGATTTGCCATTGAGCATTGGTATCGCTTGGTGCGTCAACGTCTCCATTGGACAATCCCTCAGCTTTCTACCCCTGCTCAGATGGAGACTTGGTCGGACTTGATGCCTTTACTTACTTGGCAATTGTGGCTCGCTCGTGAACTTGTCCAAGACTCTCCTCTGCCTTGGCAGAAACCGATGACTAAATTGTCTCCTGGTCGAGTTGCAAATGCTTTTGCTTTAGTTTTGGTCAGGATTGGCTCTCCTTCCCCTGACCCTAAACCTCGCGGTAAGTCTCCAGGTTGGCCTCTTGGGAAAAAACGAACCCAACGGATTCGTTATCCTACTGTCAAAAAACGCTATGCCAAGCCCCTCAAAAAAGCTTCCGCTGCAACTGCTTAGCTCAACTTCTTCCCTTTTATCCTCTCTCTCGCTAGTTTCTATCTAGCGAGATGCTTCTTGTTGCCTTTTAGTCTAAACTCCAGAATTCACAAACTAATTCAACAGCGGTCTCAGACTGGCACCAATGCCTTGTAACTTGTTTTGGGATCTGCCACTTAATTCGCTCGTCAAGGGCAGTTGACAACCGCCTCAATGCAAGGAGCATCAGTGCTAAGATGGCTGACGGATAACCTGACCCCTCAAATACCTCCGGCGACAGCATGGGGAACCGATGTACCTTCTCCAGTCGAATCATCTCCAGATTTGCGATCGCTGCCTCTACGCCCCAAAGTCGATGCAGTCTTTGCCAACCCATTGCGATTTGTTGGACTAACAGATGTTCGACAGGTGTTTGGGGATTGTATTGGTCGATCAAGCCTTGCACAATCCCCTGAAATGTCTCTAAATCCTCACTCGCCAAGATCGGAGGCTGTTGAGCCAACAGCCCATGTTTTGTGGCATTGCGAGAAGCGATCGCCTTACCTCTTTTGGTAATTGCCCCGCGAGACCTAGCTCCATTTATTCGACTAATTTCGGGGGGGCAACTCATAAAACTTTCCTCATTTCAAGCCATATTAGCAATTAGGGGCGATCGCGCCTTGAAAAAGGAAATTCATGCCGCTTCCCTCTTTCTGAGTTTGAGTTCCGAGAATTTTAACCAGACCCAACCAGGCTTGTAGCCACAAGCGATCGCACAAGCCCGTAATGCTTCGAGACTCGGATCGATCTCCAAAAACTTATGCGCGACCCAACCCAGCTTGTAATCGTACCTCTTCGCCACTTCCAGTAATCTATCGAGTACCTCCAACTCGTCCGCCAGTCGCGCCTCATCCTCTGATATCTCCGTAAGCTCACAGTCAGCCTCAGCGATCGCCACTTCCTCAGACTCGATTATCTCCCCATCAGGCGATCGCTTCAGCCTTTTGCACTGGGTATTGGGATCTACGCCCTCTAGCGTCCACGTGCGATTGGCATCCGGTAGACCGTGAATACCCCAATTGTTCGTATGGTCGAGAATTGTCGCGTACTCTTTGTCATGAGAGGGTCTCAAAACACGTCCCACCATCTGCAACCACAGCGCTAAGGATTTAGTCGGTCGGGCAATCTGAACGCACGCGATCGCAGGTAGATCGAAGCCTTCGCTGACGATGCCGCAATTGGTCAGCACCAGAGTCTCACCACTACGGAAACGATCTAAGATTGCCCTGCGCTCGTCACTAGGAGTAGTGCCATCTAGATGCTCTGCGGATATTTCTTCGGAGGAATAACGATCGCAAATCTCCTTTGAGTGATTCACATTTATCGCGAAAACTACACAGCGCTTTCGATCGGCATACTTGCGGTATGAGGCGATCAGGTTGCCACTGAGTAATGCCGCATCGACAGCATTAGCCAATTGTTTTTGATTGTAGTCGCCGCCAACCGTGCGCACGCCCCTGGTATCGATTGGGTTGGCATCGGCATAGAGCTTGAACGGGCAGAGATGCCCGTCAGCAATTAACTCTTTGACGGAAATACCAGTTACCATGTGGTCGAAAAGACCGTCAAAGCCGCTCCCATCAGTGCGAATAGGCGTAGCGGTGACCCCCAGAATTTTTGATTCGGGGTAGTTATCTAAGACTTTGCGATAGGTATCTGCCGTGCTGTGGTGTGCTTCATCAATTATTGCTAAGCCAGCTTTAGGCAACTCTCGTCTGACCAGGCTCTGGATACTAGCAACCTGAATCGGGAATAGAGGGTTAGATGGGTAACCGGCTTTGATAATACCTACGGGGCGATCG
This sequence comes from Pseudanabaena sp. PCC 6802, assembly GCF_000332175.1. Classification (NCBI taxonomy): domain Bacteria; kingdom Bacillati; phylum Cyanobacteriota; class Cyanophyceae; order Pseudanabaenales; family Pseudanabaenaceae; genus Portococcus; species Portococcus stanieri. The sequence goes on from NZ_KB235910.1 coordinate 375,655, forward strand.
CACCACCGCTGTAGGTGTTCGTTCAGTTGCACGACTAACTCCTCACGATGGGCGATCGCCACGACACCCTCATGCTGCAACTCGCGTGCGATCGCGCTCAGGATTACGGACTTACCACCGCCTGTGGGTAATTGCATCAGTACCCGTCTATTACCCGATTGCCAAGCTCTAAATACTTTTTCTACGAGCGATCGCTGGTAAGGTCTCAATTTTACTTCTGTCATAGATCGCCATCCTCCCAGCGCTCCAATTCTTCGGCATAAAGCCAGGTCGTAATGTTGCCATCAGGTAGGGCTGCATTTCCTAGCCCATCGTGATGCCAGCAACGAAAAATCATCGGTACACCACCGTACTGCACGGCAAATCTCTTGCCAATGTATCGAACGCGATCGCCTGGCTTTAGCTTTTGGGTTGGCATCTTCCAGCGAGTAATCGCGGCTATGGGCACCCGTTTTAATCCACTGGGTGTCTGCAACACTACCCGATCGCCCTCGTTCTGGGCAACAGTGCAACCAACGCCAGACTTTCCGAAGGCGATCGCACCCACTGGAGGCTTAGAACTCTTCAGCATCTTCGATAGCCTCCGAGTCAGGCCGTTTTGGTTCGTTAAGGCTAACCCCCTCAGATTTCAAATCAGGAATTTTTTCCTTTAAAGAAGTAGTCCTTGTAGTCCAAAGCCCTTGGATCTCTTTTCCCTCCTGTATTTCGTCTTGGACTACTGGGTAGTCCGTTGGATAGTCCATGCGTTCCACGTAGTCCAAAATTTGCTCTGGTGCAAACGAGTTATGACCATTTGAACTGCTTTGGACTACATCTTGGACTACCGGATAGTCCATGCTTAATGCTTTGCCCAGATTAGTTTCTAGCGTTTTTGGACTATTGTGACTACTTTCATGATTAATTTGAATTTGATAGTTGGTACTATCTTCGGGTTAACCATTATTAATTGCGTAACCGAGAGACACCACTTTGGACATAAACTGACGGCATAAGTTGGAACTTGGTTTGGGTTTAGTCGTCCACCAATCTCTGATTTGCCTCGATCTCAGCCACCCACACCCTTTAAACCGATTCACGAATCGGACGATCCTCGATGCTTCGGGGCTATCAGACGTACCGATCTCGCAATACAGCATCTTAGTCTGACCCAATAACCAGCGGGTGAACTGGATCGCCTGAAATAGGGTATCCCCTGGAATAGTTGTTTCTGGGTATACGCCAGCTAACTTTGCGTTGGCAATGTGTGTAATCAGGGCAATCCGTGCTGCAACTTCTTTTAGCTTTGGATAAGCTGCCCTCAGAATTCCTGAGGGTTCTTGCTTGATAAAATCGCCTATCTCGCTGTTCCACTGGTTCCAGAAAGCGATCGCCTCACGAGATAATCTATAAGTCTGCGCTGGGTGCTGATTAAGGCCGAGATACAAAGCCTTTAGAAGTGGAGACAGATCGACGTGGGTTCGCTCGGAGATACCAGGGGGAGTAGTTATAGGTAGTCTAACCCAGATAAAACGCGCCCATAGTCCATCCTCTGACGTGGCATCGTCTAGAACCTGCTTTTCAAGAACCGATGGCTGGATACCACCTAAAAGGCTGATTGAGGTGCGGTGAAGGTAGATAGGTTCTGAGGATTTCCGATTGACCTTGATTGCGCTGCCACTGTAGGAACTAAGCCAACGTTGCCGATCGCTTCCTTTCCCATTTCTGTAAGCATCCATACTCTTAAGAAACCCTGCTAGCTCGTCAATAGACCTCTTGCAAATTAGCCAACTGAGGAGCCTTGAGAGCGTTCAAAATTGTAGAGACCAGCAATTAGATTGCAACGCAAACCAAAGCGGTGACGACGATTGCGATAGCGTCCAGATAAGATGCGGAAGATCTTCAAGCGGCGATTAACATGCTCAATGCCAACCCGTTGGCGCGCAAGTTGGCGGTTGAACGCTTTCTGCTCAGGCGTAAGCTGACCACCTTTCGGTTTCTTGTGGGGTAAGCGGCAGTAGAGATGCAGTTTCTGGATGCCTTGATAACCCTTGTCCTGCAAACTCTCGGTTTGAGGATGGAAATGGATGCCAGAAGCTTTGAACAGCTTGAAATCATGCCGTCGCCCCTTGCCGAAAAACGTACAGATAATCTGCCCAGTAAGAGCGTCAATTATGAGTTGACATTTGAGCGTGTGCCCTTTCTGTTTGCCGCTATAAAAGGCACGTTGGTGCCGCTTAGGACGCTCAATGCGAGTTTCAGTCACATCAACGATCGCGACTGTAGGTATCCCAAAGCCCCGCACCAACTGGCGCTTCCCAGGTAGTCGAAAGCGACGTGAGCGGATTAAAGTCTCCTCTACCCAATGCACTATTCGACAAACTGTAGACTCGCTGATGCCCCAACTAGTGGCGATGTGAAAGTAGGTGCGATATTCCCGCCAATACTCGAAGGCAACCAATATGCGGTCTTCTAGTCCGAGTTTAGGCTTGGCTCCAGGTGTTGGCGTTGCTCGCCACTCTGGTTTAAGCACTTTCACAATTGCTTTGAACGTATTAGTCTCGATACCAAATCGACGCTTAAAGTGTGCAGCAGGTAGGGTTTGCGCTATTATATAGTTCATCATCAGGACGCTTTTTCGTTATTGCTATGTCCTGATATTTTCCTATCTTGGGGTTCTTTGGCAACTCAACCTCAACCTAATCTGCAAGAGGTCTATTAGTCAGGTTTTTCTCTTTTGCGATCGCCTCGACATAGCGATCGAATAAATCCGGTACGTTAACCTCAATGGCACTCTTACCTATTGTTTTTGGGCTGTATTTCATTAGCGTTGAATCGAAGTAGCCAGCAGCGATATCAACCTCGATAGTTGCTGCTTTCTGCTTGGCTACTGCCCTACCTGTGGCATTATCATCAACGCCTAAACTCAAACCGTATCGCTTACCTTGATAGTGCCATCTGAGCCTCAAGCGATCGTCATTACTCTCTATCCAAACTGTCATTTTTTCTGGGTGTATTTCTGGGTGAATTTACTAACCCAAACAACCCCTAACAGCCTATTTTCGTTGGCTTATTGACAACAAAAACGACCTTCAAGAGTTCTTTGGAACTCCCAAAAGCCTTACCAGTAGCGGTTCCCCAACCGATGGGCGATGAGGGACTCGAACCCCCGACATTCTCGGTGTAAACGAGAGGTCATCATTGGCTGGAGTTCTTGGTAGGCAAGGCTTTTAGGCATTTTCAATAAAGTAGCGGGGTGAATATCGGGGTGACAGTGAGATGTCAATCACCATTCACTGGTGTGCTAACAGGCGATCTACTTTGTTCTCAATTGCATTGAGTTTTCTGAGGATAGTGGGACGGTCTTCGTCTAAGTTGGCAAGTAGCCTTGCTATCCCCTCCTGGGTATCGGCTAAACGAATCATGGCTTGATTCAACTGTGACGATGACTGCTGTTGAGTTGAAACTAGCTGAGCGACATCGCGACCGATTGCCTGGGTTACTGCTCTTAGATCGTCCATCTGTTCGTTACCGCTACTAATGAAATGCTCCAACCGTTCGTCAATGCGGGTTATTGCTTCACTATTAGCGGCGATCGCCCTAGCGTTGCTTTCCTGGATTTGTTCGATGCGAGTTAAGCGATCGTTACTGGCAGCGGTAGCTTCGCGTATTGCTTCATGATTAGCAGCGATCGCAGTTGCCACCGTAGCAGCAAACCGATCTAGCGTCTCATCTGTCCAGCGTTCGACCGTCATTGTTGACTACCTCCCATTAACTCTCGTTGTGCTGCCTCGGTGATGACCCGTCGTAACCATGCCGATCGGTTGGGTAGCGATCGCACTAAAGCGTCAATGTCTCGGAATAGTCTGACCTGTACTTGTGTTTCAGCTAGAGGTTGTGTGCTGTCATCGCATCGCTGCCAGGGATGACGATTTTCAGGTCTAGGGTTAGGGTTGCTCACAGATTGACTATATAGTTTGCCGTATACCGTTAATGATGACCCATAGGCTGGGGGTTGGTCAACCACTGACTGATGATTGTTGTCTATAGTTTTGAGGGGTATATATAAGCTCTACTTATAGACGTTGGCGGTTAAGTTGCTAATGCTGACCGCAGCTACTGAACACGAGGTGCAGTGCTGACATGGGGCAGTCAATGTGTGTAGCGAATAGGTTACAGCGCTCAAAATCGTACAATTTTCAAACAGGCGATGATGGGCAAGGTAAGGGCTACCCTATCATACCCCAGCAAGGTTAGTGTCGTTTTCACCGCACTACAAATCGTACAAATTCAAACAGGGTGTTACTGCTTAGCTGACGGATGATGTTGTTGACCTTAGCTGACTGTTGGGCGATCAATAGAGCGATCGCTGCCTTAGCTACTGCGCTAACTGATTGCTTAGTTGCAACGTGGTGACCTTATTGATGCACTACAGCGTACTACAACGCACTACAAGATGCTAGTCAACCACTGCTACTCGTGGGTGATTACAGCATCCAACTAAATTGGTATGCGCAAGGTGTCTCAAACTCTTTTTCTGACTGGTGTGTAGAGTTTGCTGGTGACGATGGGTGACGATGGGTGACGATACCCAAATTCATCGTCACCACCTCAAAGCTATGCTGAGTAAGGTTTTCGAGGTGCGGGTGACGATGGTGACGATGAATTGAAGTCCTTTATATATATACCCCTATATACCCCCTATATATATGATCGCTTTACCTCTCTGGCTATAAAGATTTCAAAACATCGTCACCATCGTCACCCGACCTCTGAAAGCCCCTCACAGTAAGGATTCTAGCGGTGACGATGAATTTGGGTATCGTCACCCATCGTCACCAGCGAATCCTATAAGTCTCTCGCAGCAAAGGTTACATCGATTTTTAATCTACCAACTATTTACCAACCAAAACATCGTCACCATCGTTACCCGACCAACCATTCAGTCAGAAATGTATCTAATTGTTACAAATTGCATGGTAAATCATCGTCACCATCGTCACCTAATTTTTGCACTCCAATTTATCGTCACCATCGTCACCAATCAGCATGACCCACCCACATCATCAGTCAGCAAGTCAGGGATCGTCAGCACATCTGTATGTAGTTGATAGTCACCATCGTCAGTTTTTTGGGCATGATTCATTAAATGTAAGCAATAGAGAAAAACAAATGACTACCTCACCCACTAACTTTGACAAGCTAGTCTCGCTACCGTCTGATTTAGTAAAATCCCTTGTCTCCATTTGTGAAGATGCTGCTAAATTTGGCTATGAGAAAATTGGTGCCCATCACGTTCACGATCCTGGATTAGGATCGTGTGTCGATTACGGGGGAGAGATCGGTGTAGTGGCATCGATCGCTACCACAGGGAAAGGCTTAAAACTTTACGGATGTCAGTTCGTTGATGAGTTTCGCATGTTGGGTCTACACGATTTTTGTTTAGTACTTTTGGATGAGGGGGCGATCGCATAGCCAAAAAAAAAAAGGCGATGGCATGTTCACCACCGCATATACCCCCAGCAAGCGATCGCTAGACCACCCCAACAGTCGCCTAAGCGATCGCCTACCCCCTAGTTAGCCTGCAACTTTCGCACTTGCCACATGACACCTAGCTTACTCTTGCTACCCTTATCAAGCCGATAGCCCCTAGTTCTGACACCAACCTGAAGTCTGAGCCAATACCCCAGCTTTTTTGTGTCCATACCCCAAAGACCAGTCCCATAATGCTCCTGCAAGTGGTCTTGCAACTGCACTATTTCAGGACGCACATTAGACCTCTTGCAAATTAGCCAACTGAGGAGCCTTGAGAGCGTTCAAAATTGTAGAGACCAGCAATTAGATTGCAACGCAAACCAAAGCGGTGACGACGATTGCGATAGCGTCCAGATAAGATGCGGAAGATCTTCAAGCGGCGATTAACATGCTCAATGCCAACCCGTTGGCGCGCAAGTTGGCGGTTGAACGCTTTCTGCTCAGGCGTAAGCTGACCACCTTTCGGTTTCTTGTGGGGTAAGCGGCAGTAGAGATGCAGTTTCTGGATGCCTTGATAACCCTTGTCCTGCAAACTCTCGGTTTGAGGATGGAAATGGATGCCAGAAGCTTTGAACAGCTTGAAATCATGCCGTCGCCCCTTGCCGAAAAACGTACAGATAATCTGCCCAGTAAGAGCGTCAATTATGAGTTGACATTTGAGCGTGTGCCCTTTCTGTTTGCCGCTATAAAAGGCACGTTGGTGCCGCTTAGGACGCTCAATGCGAGTTTCAGTCACATCAACGATCGCGACTGTAGGTATCCCAAAGCCCCGCACCAACTGGCGCTTCCCAGGTAGTCGAAAGCGACGTGAGCGGATTAAAGTCTCCTCTACCCAATGCACTATTCGACAAACTGTAGACTCGCTGATGCCCCAACTAGTGGCGATGTGAAAGTAGGTGCGATATTCCCGCCAATACTCGAAGGCAACCAATATGCGGTCTTCTAGTCCGAGTTTAGGCTTGGCTCCAGGTGTTGGCGTTGCTCGCCACTCTGGTTTAAGCACTTTCACAATTGCTTTGAACGTATTAGTCTCGATACCAAATCGACGCTTAAAGTGTGCAGCAGGTAGGGTTTGCGCTATTATATAGTTCATCATCAGGACGCTTTTTCGTTATTGCTATGTCCTGATATTTTCCTATCTTGGGGTTCTTTGGCAACTCAACCTCAACCTAATCTGCAAGAGGTCTATTTATGCCACCAGACTGATCGGTCACCACCTTAGCCAAGTCAGTAGCAGTCCACTCACGATCGCCTAGCACACTATGCACCAGACTCAGAAAGTCACCCAATCGATTAAGGTTCGGGTCTTCCTCTCTAAGTAGTTTCTGGCTGTCAACGGGATCTGCTTCACCTAACCACACCAACGGCTGTCTGACATAACGATCCCATTGCTCGTAACTGGGTAACGGTCTTTGCTGGTTAGGCGAAGATTGCAGACAAGCCATAGTCACAGTCAGCAGTGCGCTTACCAACCTGACACGCTCCTTAGTTACATAGGGCAATATCTCGCGCCTGAACGAGCGATCGCTAGGGTTCTCAAAGGGTGACTCCAGATTAATACCTATCGTTCGCCTGATCGCATCGCTGACCACACCTACATGGTTACCATTGGCAATCCCCAGAGCAGAGTTAGGCACAGTCAGCATCGCGGTGCTACCCAGAATGCGACCTGAATAAAACTCACTGGTCAATATGCTCTCCAGTGCAGCACCACGCAGAGACACGTTATTGCAGTTGTCCAGATTGACTACCTGCGCACCGCTGCCTAACACTGCCAGTAGCTTCTTAGCCATTTCCTCTTCCTTAGCATCCCAAGCGATCGTACTGGGACAAGCGCGATCGCCTAACAACAGTTTGCTTGCGATCGCGGCAAGAGTTGACTTACCAGTGCCAGGGGATGCTGCATTAATGACGTGCATAGGTGCCAATGCATAGCACTTTCTGGTCACGGCAGTTAGCAGCAAGCTTAGTGCGCAAGACCCATCCAGGTCGCTAACAAAGGGGAACTCAGCCAGCAACTCCTTAATGCAGGCGATCGCATTGACCGCATCAGCTTGAGTTGGTGACTTAGGTATATCTGCATAGTCAGCAGGATCGAATAACAACAGTAGCTTACTGTCACGGTCATATCCAGGGGTGTTGCACAGGGTACCATCCGATCGGATTGCAGGTATGTGTGAAATACCTCTTAGCTCGCACAACATACTGAGGTTGTTGAAAGTGCGCAGGCGTTCGGCTAGTTCGGTGGGGCATGTATAGTAGTGAACTGTCGGTGCGCTGTTCTTTGAACCTCCTGTTACGATGTAAAACACAAAATGCTCGTTAACCGCTCCAGCCCAATCTTTCTGAGAGAGCAACTGACTAATGGTATAGGAGCGATCGCCTGAGTCATTGTGCGACTCCTGTTGTTTTAGTCGCACGGGTGTATAACCATACTGACGGTTACCCTGCAAATAAAGGCGCTCGACATCCTCACCCCCTTCATTCAGCAGTTGGAATATTTCACGAATAGTACTATCCATAGATAGCGCATCGGGCTTACCTAACTCGATCTTGTCACCCCCCGACCACCCATTAGCTCTGGCATGGTAAAACAGCGTCCCGATCGTAAAGTTGTAGTTGCCATCACGTATCCGCTCCCACTCAGCATCACTCAGATCGCCTCTCTTGACAGCGAACAACTCATCAGCAGTCTCAACACCGTAGGTATTCTTCACAGCCCAATAGCTTTCAGTGAACTGCTGGTAGGTGTTCTCACCTGCTACCCGCTCCTTAATGTAGGGGATAGCTGACAAGACCTTATCTCTGAGGTGATACGAAGTAGTACGCATCGCTACCTGGACGTTATCAGAGAGGTCATCCAGATTAATAGGTTCCTTCTGTTTGGTACCTCTGATTTGTGACTTTTTGGTTTGAAAGCTACTGTTAGCAGGGGTCAGACCCTTAGGTGCGATCTTATGACTATGACTGCTCCTATCTGGCAAAGGTGGCAACCAGTCCTCTATTGCAGCTAAATCCCAAGGAGTCTCATCGCGAACAAACAACCTGACAGGGGTCATCTCGAAGGTGTTCTCAGCGCTATTGAAAGCTACATGATCGAAACCTGGTACGCGCATCAGTCGGGCAGCATCGCAAATGCTACTATCGCTACCTTCCATAAAAGCTACCAGTCGCCTTTGCAGGTTTTCTCTAATCGACCAGTCCATACCATCTACAAGATAGTAGGCATGGATTGACTTTCGAGTGACCACTAGCCAGTTAGGTTTCAGGTCTAACCCGTCAATGAAAGCTACCTGATCGTCCATACCCAGGTTGTCAAACTCAAACATCAACACAGACGGTGTGTGTTTAGTTCCCTCCCAAGTCACGCACTTATTTATACCGATACCGTGTACGTGCGCGTAGATGCCCCAGCCCCGTTGGTTAGTCTTCACTAGCGCCTCTAGGTTTGGTGAGGGTGACTGAACCTCCTCCTTAGCCAATGGTTTCAGATAATCACACTGCCAATCTCTCTTGATGTTGATGTTAACAATAGCAGCGGGGTTTATAGACTTGTTTTTTTTGCTCCGCTCTCTACCCTTAAGGTCGATCCTTTGGGGGTAACACCTACCTCCATCTGTCACCAGATAGATGGGGGTGGAAGGACACCAAAGATCTTCCTTATTGGTGTACCCCCAGTCTTTATGCTTAAACCACTGTTCGGGGTAACCTTTGCAGGCGATCGCTTTGAATAGCAACCCTGCACTCTTTTGCAATTCTGGGTATGGGTCGAGCAGTTTTCCACCCACCAGTTTAGAGGGGGCATCACGTACATCATCCACATCGCGATCTAGCAGTTGGATAAATTTACCCACGACTGTAAAGCGATCGCCTGCAACCTCTACGAACTCTGAGGGAATGCTGTAGCTAGGGGCTATACGCGAGATCCCTGGAGCAGTGGTTGTGGTGCCACTGCTAAGGTCTAAGGTAGACTCCAGATTAGGGGCTAGGTTAGGCTCTAAAGTAGCAACAGTAGACACTCTGGGGGGTGCAACACCTTTAGAAAAAGTGTTGATAATTGTGTTATTATTAGGGCTATACATTTTTCTAAATCAGGGGTGAACTCTCTGGTTTTTTTGTATCTGTGGGGTGGGCAGCGATATTACCAGAGCACCGTCGGTCAACTCTTCTACACCCCAACCGTTCTCCTCAAATGCAGCAAACTCTCCTGTTTCCCACTCCTCCATAAAGATTCGATACAGGTCACTTGAGGGGAAGGCTACAGAAGTATCCGAACCGTCCGTGGGTGAGTACCATAGTAAACTCACATGGTGCTGCAAATGGGGGTGCTGAGAAAAAATAAATCTAGGGTTGAACCTAGCAGGTATTGTCTTTAGAAACACGTTGGTACACTTGGTATGAATTAGTTCGCGCCGCCTCTTAGTCAGATACCGATAGCAACGTGCGTACTCTTGTGTTTGACGTAGGAGATATTCAAAGTCCCTAACATGATCGGTGTGCTTAGTCGATCGATTAGAAGGTTTGTTACTGTTTCTGTGTGCGGCTCTAGCCAGGTAAATCATTCTAGCTGGGGCACTCCTTGTGGAGTCTATAGGGGCAACTAGATCTATAGAGTCGTTAAATATCATAAACGTCTGAGAATCAGTCATGATGCTCTCTCCATTGCTAAGGTTGATAAATACTGTTCGACCAAACGTTGATGCTGTGGACTGTTGCCATTCAGCAGGTAGTCCTGCACCAGGGGTAGGTTCCAAAGGATTTTGCGATTGGGCTGAATCCAATACAGCGGACTGGGTAACTCTCTGCGTAGTTCAGCTTCAAGAGACTTTCCTAGATCGAAGTACGATCGGAGTGTGTTGGTGCTGACGAACCTCCAGCGAGCGTAAATGTTTTTCTTAGTCTTCATAGGCATATATTGGCTGGGGAAGCTAATAAGGCTTTTAAGATTACACAGCCATCATCTCAGCCCCCCAAACCTCCCCATGTGTAAACGGGGAAAAATGCGAAAAGTTTTACAAAAACTTTACAATAGGTCGCCCTGTAGGGTTAGCTCTCTCCATTGGTAGAGAGAAGAATTGACTACTCCCCGCTCTAAAGAGACGAGGCTACCAACCCTATTGAAAATTTTTTGTGTTGACTAAACTTTGCCCCGTGAGCGCGGTAACCGTGTTACATAGGTGTACCTACCGTATTGTTTGGTCATGTTGTTGAAGTGCTCCATAGCATTTAGGAATTGACGAATGTGTGATGCTAAGTCTTTTCCGCGCCCATCACCACCCTCAGCATCAGCTACCAGTGCGATCGCCTCTTCTACTAGCAACTCAACGATGAAGAACCGCCAATCAATAACCCCTTCTTTTAGTCGCTTGACTATAGTGGTTAGTTGCTCTTTAACGCGAGGACGTGGCGACATACTGTCAATATAGGCATCCCAGTTAAACCTATCTGGCTTTATCAGATCGTCCAAAGTAAGAGAGACGATAGGGTCACCATCCTGCGCGGACTTGAGTTTTTTTCTCTGCGCTCTAATCCAATCTGTCATCATAGGGTGAATAACGTCATCCTTGGGTGTTAGCTTCGCATCTATAGGAAACAGTTTCTCTAGGCACTCAGCATATTCCATGCAAAACCATAGTTCATTTTCTCCCCCTGCTCTCTGTGCGAGTTCGGAGTAGCTATAGATTTGACGGGCAAACTCGCGCTTAGCTACCGAGTAGTCAACAAAAAATTTGATAACACCTTCATCTGTACCGTATAACTTTCGGCGTAACTCCTCTTTCTCGGGTGAGTCAGGCATCTCTATGTGAGCCAACCCGTGCCCTAGTTTTTTGTAAAGGTCAGATGTGACATCTAGTTGGTCTTTACCGATAGGCGACTCTATGCCTTGAGGGGGGAAACTCCATAGTTGCTGGATGACATCATCCTTACTGATCGATCGGAAGTGGCTCTTAAACGATTGCGAAGTCACCCATTTTTTTGCAGGGTCTTTAGCTAAACCCCATTTATGGCGATCGTCTCCCAACAACAAATTAGGGTCATTCCAGTTAATCTGCATCTTTCTAAAACTCCACAAATACTGACTGTTGTTCAATTGCACTGGCATAGCTCTGATGCAGCACCCTAGGATCGTGTCCTGTCGCTTCAGCCACCTGAAGATAGTTAGCACCATTGGCTAGGGCGTGGCTGATAGCTGTGTGTCTAGTGCTGTAAGGTTTGCGATACTCGATGTGACACTGTTCTAGAATGTGCTTCCACGCCCTATTTCTGAAGTTATGGCTATCGATATAACCCCCCTTAGGTGATGGGAACACTAGGTCATCAGGCTTTGGTTGTAATGCCTCATGACGCGATCGCAGCATCTCACTTACCTTAGAACTGAGCAGAATAGTCCTGGCTTTACCTGTCTTGGTGGACTTGCGCTTACCGTCAGCGATGCTCTGACCGATCCATGCAGTCTGATAGTCAGCACCTAAGTGTTTCCATTGCAAGGCGATCGCTTCACCTAACCTGCACCCCGTCCCGAACAGGAACTGAACGAAAGGGTAGTAGTGACTGTAGTAGCGATCGCCCTCAAAGGCAGCCAGGATCGCTTTGATTTCAGCAGTGGTGAACGGTCTGACTTTCTGCTTAGGTTGGGGCTTGATGCGAGCAAGTGGAGCGATCCAGGGGTTTTCATCAGCGATGTGATATTTACCCCTTGCCCAGTCCCAGCAACTCCTAAGCATCCAGAGGTACTCTTTAGCGGTGCGATCGCTGACATGCTCTTTTAGGTAGGCAGCAAAGTCACCAGCTATGCGATCGCTTACTGTGACTGCTGGTAGAGTTAGGTGCTGCCTGACATGGGCTTGAATGCCTTGATATCGTCGTAGCGAACCATTAGTCAGGTTTTTATCACGGGCGATTGCCTCGACATAGCGATCGAATAGCTGAGGTGCAGTTAACTCTGTGGCATTCTTGCCTAGAAGTTTGGGCTTATATTTCAGCAGACTTGGATCGAAGTAGCCAGCGCTGATATCTAACTCGATCTGTGCTGCTTTCTGACGGGCTAATGCTCTGCCAGTAGGATTATCGCTAACCGCTGCTGACAAGGTGTATCGCTTGCCCTGGTACAACCAACGCAGTCTGAGTCTGCCGTTGTGGTTTTCTATCGTGACTTTCATAGCGGGGTAAAAATCGGGGTAAATTTACAACCCAAATAACCCTTATCAGCCTATTTTCATTGGCTTATTGACAGCAAAAACGACCTTCGAGAGTTACTTGGAACTCCCAAAAGCCTTACCAGTAAAGGTTCCCCAACCGATGGGCGATGAGGGACTCGAACCCCCGACATTCTCGGTGTAAACGAGACGCTCTACCAACTGAGCTAATCGCCCTAAAATTTTGACTTTTAGGATTGTAGCAGACTTATATTACTTTATCCTAGCACTCAGACAAAATTCGCTGTTCGCCTTACAATTTTGTAAATATGCTATGTTTTTGCCAACTTAGCGGTATTTGCCGCGATCGCCTTTATTAATGACACCACAAGACCCACCACCAAACTTACCAACTCCTGCCAAAGGACAACAGCAAACAAAATTAGGTAGGCTCACCGAAACGCTTTTACAAAATATCTGGGAACCACTTGACTTGGTGGGCAAGGGGTTAATGGGGGATTTATGGCGTACAGTCTACCTTTCAGTTCAAGATGCTATTGCGCTCGGTGTTCTGGTAAAAGTCCCAAATTTAGTGGGGCAGTTTTTTATTGGCAAGAGTTTTACGAGCTTTGATATTTGCCTTAAGGAAAATCCTCTAGGTTCTGTGTTCTATGCCTGCTTTATAATCGTAGCAGCAGATTTTTTTGCTCTGGATCGTTTTAGCGAAGCGCATTGTCAGACGCTTCTTAACAGAGTGGTCGGAGATAAGCGATCGGCAAAGGCACGAGGGAGGTAATGAAGATGACTCTCAGTAACTGTAGAGAAATAAGCCTGGATGAGGAGGCTAAAACTGGGTTGCTCTCCCTTGTAAAGCAATCTGCCCAGGTAGGAGCAGGTCTGTTCGGGTTACTCTTGCTGACAGGTGGAAATCCACCAGTGTATGTGATGGCACTAGGTGTAGTTGGTGGAATTGTCTTTGTGGCATGGCAAGATAAGAATGCTCGTTTTACAAATAGTGTTGGTATCTCTGAAGAACTCAAGCAGGATTTAATAGAATGGGGCGCTATCTTTGAGGATAACCCTCCTTCAGGGGAGTCTGTATCCTCTCCCCGATCGCCAGTCAAAAAATAGCTTGAATACTAGAATATTCAATTACAGAGTTCTCTTGGCAAATATCCAATGCAAGGAGAATGAAAGCATCAAATTCCATAAGGTCGTGGGTAGGGTTTAAGCAGTTTGGTGCATTTGTAGATATGAAAGACCTGCACTGGTTGACCGCCACGTATGATATTCATTTCACCGATTTTTTCAACTGCTTGAAATAGGTTTTTATAGATCTCCAGTGCCTCGATTTTATCGTCAACTAGTCTGGGCAATAGCTTTTGGACGAGGTCGTTTGCACCTAGCTCGGCTAGCTCGGCAAGGTTTTTACGATCGCTATATTTAAACAAGTCGCTGGTTACATATAGGGCATTCTTACTCACCCAATCTGAGGCGGACGACCAGTAGGCAAAACCGCGCAGGTCGGTGTCGAATGTGGTGAGTGGTTTATGGAAGGGGGCGATCGCCATGGCAATCTGTCCGGCGAGGAAGAAATTATTGCTGAAAACAAAATCGGTATTGGCGATCGCAGTGGCAAGTGACGATTGATTTTTAAAAGCTTGACGGAGTTGCTGGATATCGATTAGTTGGGTGGAGGGATCGTCTTTGGCTGGCCAGAAGCCCCCGGCAATGGCGTAGTCGCCACCTTTCTGGACGATGCCATTGGTGACATGTAGCAGTGCCAGACTGAGTAAGATCGCGATGGTCATGCCAGAACCCCACACCCAGTTACGGATGCGATGGGGATATTTGGTTTGGATATTTGCCGCCCATTGTCCCAAAAGTAAAGTCGCGCCAAAAAATCCGGGCATGTGCCAACTGGGAAGGATTTGGCGATATCCACCCATCAGCGTAAATCCTAGGAATATGGGGAGCGATACGGATAGGATTAATATCTGTTTCTGGGCTTGAGAGCTTCTCAAGATCTGAGATTTCAGGTTGCTCAATATACGCCCGAGCGATCGCAGGCTTACCCACCAGATTGGAAAACCGAAGGTGGGAAAGAGATAGCCTACTGCGGCAAGGAAAGTAACTAGTAAGCCCTCAAAGTTATAGCCAGATTGGGGAACGGCTCGTACTGACTGGAACCGAAATGATGCCCAGTCGTGTTGCCAATTCCAGATCAGTATGGGCGAGATCGCGATCGCAAATAGAGCGATCGCAGCCAGCGTCCAGGGCGACCGCAACACTTTGCGGTGGGCGGGACTAACCAGGCAAAATAGAACTAAACCTAAACCTAAAATAAAGCCGTGGTATTTACCGAGGCAGGCAAGTCCTACCAGCAAACCAATCCCAGCGATGCGATAGGTGGGGCGATAGATAAAATCGCGATCGCCTGGATCTGAGGTGGTGGGTGGTGGGAAAAATTCATAGGCGGCGAGGCACAAACATGCCGACCAGAAAAACATCAAGGGAGTATCGGGTAAGGTGAGCGTGCCAAAGCCGACTTGAAAAAAGGGAATGGTGGTAGCGATCGCCAGCGATAGAGTTGCAGTCTTCTGGGAAAATAATCTGGCACTGGTGAGGTAGAACAGAAACAACGTACCCGTGTAGAGCAATACTCCACCGAGGCGAATCGAAAATTGCGACACATCGCCGCCAGTCAGCCAGATGCCAATGGCGGTGGTCAAAGCCACCAATGGCGGATGGTCGAAATAGCTCAAGCTGGGGTGGAGCGTGTAGACGTAGTAGTAGGCTTCGTCAAAGCCGGGTTGCAAAAAGCAGGCGATCGCGCCTCTAAATGCCAAACCCCATGCGAGTAAGGCAATGACCCAACTATTTATTCTCATTCGGGTGGGGACTTGGGGGTGTCTGAACTATTAAGTTCGAGATCGCGATCCGGCTCTAGATCGGGTAGCTCAAAATCCGCTTCTGGGGCTTCTGGTAATGGTTCGTCATTGCGCTTGATCGCCTTAATGGGGAGGCTAGCAATTACCGCCGTCAGATCGCGATTGCTTTCCAGATTGATTTCGATATCTTCTTCTTCCAGTTCGACATATTTAGATACCACTTGCATAATTTCGCGGCGCAACTGCTCGAACATCTGGGGTGAGATGGCAGCGCGATCGTGCGCCAGAATAAACTTGAGGCGTTGTTTGGCCTTGGTACGGCTTGTAGCGTGGGCGCGACCAGCAAAAAGACGTTCGAGCAGCTCTGTAATCATGATTGACCTTACTTGGAATTGCCACTGAGCCAGCGTTTTAGACGACTAATAAACGAGTCATCGATCGCATTGAAGTCGATAAAATCTACCGCCTGACCGTCCAAGCGCTGTGCAGTATTTTCATATGCCAAACCTGCGAGTGGCACCTTCTCAGCCAGAACTAAAGGTTCGCCTTTATTTGTCGAGACAATTACTTGCTCGTCTTCTGGAATGACTCCCACAAGTTTAACCGACAAAACCTCCAGTACATCCTCAACGCTCATCATGTCGTTGGTTTTCACCATTGTCGGGCGCAGGCGATTGATGATTAGTTTGATGTCCTTGATGCGGTTAGCTTCCAGCAGACCGATGACGCGGTCGGCATCGCGCACGGCGGAGATTTCTGGAGTGGTGACGATAATTGCTTCCTTGGCACCGGCGATCGCATTTTGAAATCCCGTCTCAATCCCTGCCGGACAATCGATTAGAACGTAGTCAAAGTAACGACTCAAAACTTCAACCAATGCCTTCATATGATTGGCGTTAATCGCAGTTTTGTTACGGGTCTGTGGTGCCGCCAGGAGGGAAAGGTTGGGCTGTCGCTTATCCTTAACCAGTGCCTGATCCAGCTTGCACTCTCGCGCAATTACTTCCAAGGCTGTATAGACGACGCGATTTTCTAAACCCAGGAGTAAGTCGAGGTTGCGCAAGCCAAAGTCAGCATCGACCAAAACCACCTTGCGACCAATGCGAGCCAGAGCCATACCCAGGTTGGCGGTAGAAGTGGTTTTGCCTACTCCCCCCTTACCGGAGGTCACAACAATGATACGACTCATGATTGGGAATGTCTCATAGAAGAAAAATAGTCAGCCGCCGATACGATACAAATGCTAGGCGTGCCAGACATATTAACATAGGCAACTTCAGGCAGGTACTGAGTGCTGGGTGGTTCGACGCGAGCCACCAGATCGCCAATCCGCAGTTGGGTTGCCTCCAGGTGCAGTGCCAGGATCCTGGCTTGCTTGTTACCATTGGCTCCGGCATGGGCTACACCTTTCAGCTTGCCCCATACGAGAATATCACCATCGGCAATCACTTCGCCGCCAGCATTAACGTCGCCGAACACGATCGCGCTACCTGGGTGGCGGATCTCTGTCCCGGAGCGTACAGTCATTTTGACATACAAGGGTTCCGCGATCGCACTGGCGGCCTGGATTAGATCGTTGGCAACTCGACCCTGTTCTACGGATAAACCCATCGTGGCGGCAGCGATCGCGGTCTGCCGCCGTAGAGTAATGACGCAGTGCAAAACCAGTTGCTGCGTTTGCAGGGCAGTGGCGATCTCGTGCAATTGTCCGGCATCGAGCAGGCGATCGCCACCCTGTAAATACACTAAAGTACCGGGCGACCAAAAGCGATCGGAACCGTTCAGGCATTGTTGCAACTGCTCCAGGACATCCGACCAGGTAATACCGTTATGCTCGGAGCCATCTTCAGCTTTGACGATCTGCTCGTCTGGCAGGAGTAGCATCAGCTTGCCATCGATCGCCTGCAATCTGACCTTGAGGATTTTTGTGCTGGCCAGAGTTGTGGTTGGGGAGGAAGCCTCGGGTTTCTTTTGGGCTGCTGCATTTTCTGGGCGATCGGCAGCAATTTCATCGGGTATGTCAACAGTCAAAAAGCCCTCCTCAGCCAGGGATTTAGGTAAGGGGGGAGGACTTTTTGTTTCTACAGGTTTTGACTCTTCTACACTCATACAGGCTTTGAGCTACTGGCCATTGGTGGTTAGCCTAGATTACACGACTTAGGAGGTTGGCGATCGAAAATCAGGTCTGAAAATAACCTTCCCAGCAGTGCTTCATAAACTATGATTTTCGGGAATCATAAGCTGTATTGGCTCAACGCACGATCTCACTACCCATAAACCATGACTGGCGAAGTAACCTATTTAGAATTTTCTGATGCAGGCAGCAATAGCCAAAAGTTTTACGAAGTATCTGTAGCCGCACAAACTCTGACTGTCCGGTTTGGCCGAGTTCATACCCAGGGCACGACCCAAACAAAAACTTACCCTACTTTTGAGCAAGCTCAAGCGGAGGCTCGTAAACGCATTCGCGAGAAGCAACGCAAGGGTTACCAAATCCGGTCAACTGTGGCTAAGGCAGTTACACCAGCCCACTCAGAAGCACCCAATTCGCAACCAGCCTTACCTGTTGTGTCAGGCGATCGCCTTCCTTCTGTCAGTAGCCCCGAGCCAATTTCACCCGAGCGAGCGCCAATCCTCTGGCGATTTGATTCCGGCTCCAGCACCTTCGGCTTAGCTGTCGAATCAGAACATTGTTGGTTGGGCAATGAAAAAGGCCAGGTCTTCAAGCTCGATCGCCAGGGGCAAATCTTGCAGCAGTATCAGCTCCCAGATGCGGTTAAATGTATCGTCACTGATGATATCTGGATCTATGCTGGCTGCGACAATGGCAATGTCTATGACTTGACGGGCAAATTTCCCTATCTTGCCTATGAATTAGAAAAGGGTGTCGATATTTTCTGGCTGGCGATTTATGACGGTATGCTGGGGGTTTCCGATGCCAATGGCGGCATCACCAAAACCGACCCCGAAGGAGAAATTCTTTGGACGAGGTTGAGCAGTGGCAAAATGGGCTGGATGTTGTGTTGTGATGCTCAGGGGTTCTATCACGGTCACAGTAAAGGAGTGACTGGGTACGACTTCTCGACCGGTCGCCAAATCTGGCACCAACCGACGCATGGCAAGGTGCTGTTTGGCTGCCAGAGTGGCGATCACCTCTATGTTGCCACCAGTGGCAAGCAAATCCAAAGCTTTAGTACGGATGGTACGCTCCTGGAAAGCTATCCCTGCGGTGCATCCGTTTATGCCTGCACTACCGACAGCCAGGGACAGTATCTCTATGCTTCGGATAGTTCGGCTTTTATCTACTGTTTTAGCCAGCAAGGACAGTTGCTTTGGAAAGTTTCGACTGGCTGTGGTTCTGCCCTGTCGATACAGTGGTTTGACGATCGGCTTTACATTGTGACAAATCAAGGTGTAATGGCTTGTCTGGATATCAGTACGACGGCACTGCAAAGCGCTCGGAATGGGAATTTACCCCTGACCGCGAGCGTTACCCATCCTGCCAGCCTTCCCACCCAAACAGCAACGACCTTAGAGATCGCGTCTGAGCCAACCCAGGGGGTAGTTTTGGAATGTTTCCGAGAAGGTCAAAAATTACGGGTACGCGCTGTTTCAGAGGGATATTGTCAAGACTGGATGGTGCAATTTCCGCGAGATATCCGTCGAGAGGGCGATCGCTATTGGGTAGAAGCCTTAAAAGAAGCCAAACAGGGAGGATATTACCGCACCTACGGTGAAATTAAACGTTTGGGTTGAGGTTAACTACTCATGAGTGAAGAACGATACTATTTACATCGGGATGGAAAGGGACGTTTTCTGCTCCAAAGCGCGACAACAGGAGTTGTAGACGGCTTTTTATTCCCAGCTATGCCTGGAGAAAGTGCCCGTGCCTTTTCCTACGATTACGGTTCGGTTGAGTATCCCGATCGCCTGATAAATCTGGCTGACTTTCCCGAACTGGCAGACATGCCATTCTTCACCATAGAATCCTGCGCCCATTATCAATTAAGTAATTATTTCCAGCAGACAGAATCTCAATCCTTATGGCCTCTGTTAGGCAGTTTTGCGAGATTTGCAGGCTTTAGTCTCGATCCCGATCGCGGTTCTCCTCCCACACAGAAGCGTACCAACCAGATTGTTTGGCAATACAAAGTTCCTAATCCCAAAGGGAGCTGGACGATTCCCATTTTAGATTTGTGGGTGAGCGAGCAGGGCTGTTGGTTCTGCACGAGGGAAGGAGAGGTTTTGGTAATTAATCATCAAGGCGAGCCGATCCAGCAATATGCCTTGCCCAAACTGACTCGTTGTTTGGCAGGATGCGAAGACGCTCCCTACGTCAGTTGCGACGATGGCAATCTCTACGACCTGACGGCTAAATTGCCCCAAGCCATTTATGCAATGCGATCGGCCAATAATTACAGTTACGCATATCAAATCCTGGCAGTCGAACAAACCCCTCATGCCTTGTCGATCGCGGATGCCTACGGTCACCTCCAGGTCTTAAATACCGATCTAGAGCTACAGTGGCAGCAGCACCGAGCCGACTACTGGCAAAGCTGGTTTCTGCGTAGCGATCCGGAGACCGTTTATCTCGGACACTCTCGCGGGGTGAGTGCCTATAATCTCAAAAGCGGTCAGGAGCAACGGATGCACCCGCTAGCCGCACCCGTCCTGTGTGGCGATTTGACCCAAACAGAAATAATTGTTGGCTGTAGCGATCGCAACATTTACGGATTGCAGAAAACAGCAGATTCGCAAACTGGCGAGACAAGGATGAGAACAATTTATACCTGTACTGGAATGCCCTACGTACTGACGCTGTCGGCAGACCAGCACTCGTTTTTTGTCGGGGATTACACGGGTAAGATCGAGCAACTCGACCTGAACGGCAACCTCAAGACATCTATCCAACTGCAAGCAGGAGCGATCGCCGCTTTAAAAGTTTGGGGCGATCGCTTGTATGCCACTACGAGTCAAGGCGTTTTAATTTGCCTGGAGCGATTGGCATGAGCCATTGATTGTAGGAGCGCTGCGCGAATTTCCTGCAAATAACGCTGTGCGATGCAACGCTTATTGCTTAAGAAATTTATAACGACTTTAGCTTGTTGGTGCGATTACCTTAACCTTTTGGGAAAAGTCATTATTAAAAAATGTCCCTTTACCATCAAGGTTGTTGACACACCAAGGCAACAATTTGCCTTGAAAACTGGAACTGGGTTTATGAACACTAACTTGACCGTTAGGCAGTGCTCGATTGATATATGCATCGACTAGTAGCTGGCATTGTGTTTGGGTAAGATTTGCATCAGCCACATTTATTTGAATTCGATTGCCTTTACTGCCTAGTGAAGAAGGGATTACTTGATGAGGAGGTAGAGCAGCAGTTGGGGTTGAGATGGTTGGAATGGGTTTGTTAGGCTGGCGTGATTGGTATGGGGTGGCTACAATATCCTGTTGTGGTTGTTTCCCTACAATGGCACGTTGTTCCTCTTCGGCCAGATTGCGTGTATCAATCACTAAGCGCCCCAAATAGCCACCCCCCAAGATAACGAATATTCCAACTAGCAGAATTGTTATTGCCACATTGTCGCTTCTACTCACATTCTTTTGTTTGAAGTTTTGCTGTTCTTTCTGTTTTTCATCTCCCAGACTAGCTTTACCTGCTGGAGTAATGCTCCAAATCCAACAAAAGGGTGAGCTCGCCAGCAAAATCAATAGACTGCCAAAAAGCTTTGAGAAAAGACCAGCACCAGTCCAAAATTGTACGATCGCAGCAATAAAAAAAACTGTAGCGATACCAAAGCAGACCCAGCCGATAAAGTTAGCAATTCTGATGGGCAGTTTTTTCATACAAGCTGTTAGTTTTTTGAGCTAATAGCCATCAACAATTAACTGGATTCAGAGGGTGGGCATTGCCCACCCTACTTATGGTCTTTTATCGGCAGATTGCTGATTAGCGATCGCGTTCTAGTTTGAGGAGGGCATCAGTTGTAGGCTATCTTCAGCACTAGCGATCGCCGCCTGCTGCTCCGTACAGGTGACTTTACCATCATCATCGACATCGACGACGATCGACGCGCCCTCGCGGACTTTACCAGTCAGGATTTCCTCAGCTAAAGAGTCTTCTAGCAGGCGCATGATGGCGCGACGCAGAGGACGGGCACCGTAGCTGGGATTGTAACCTTCCTGTACCAGCAGATCTTTAAAGCGATCGGTAACGGCAAGGTTGATGTTTTTCTCCTTGAGGCGCTTGAACACCTCGTTCAGCATTAGCTCGGCGATTTCCTTCACTTCATCCTTGCTGAGTTGACGGAACACGATGATCTCGTCGAGTCGGTTGAGGAATTCAGGACGGAAGTATTGCTTTAACTCTTCGTTGACCAGGGAACGAATGCGCGTGTAGTGCGAATCTTCCTGATTTTCCGCAAAGTCAAAGCCGAGGCCGCCGCCACCTTTTTCAATGACCTTGGAACCGATATTAGAGGTCATGATCAGCAACGTGTTCTTGAAGTCAACCGTGCGTCCCTTCGAGTCGGTCAGACGACCGTCTTCCAGGATTTGCAGCAATAGGTTGAATACGTCTGGGTGAGCCTTTTCGATTTCGTCGAATAGCACCACCGTATAAGGACGGCGACGCACCGCTTCGGTCAACTGACCGCCTTCGTTATAGCCGACATAGCCAGGCGGCGAACCGATCAGCTTGGAAACCGTATGGCGCTCCATGTACTCGGACATGTCGAGGCGGATCATTGCCTCTTCGGAACCAAAGAAGTAGGCTGCCAGTGCCTTGGTCAACTCGGTCTTGCCCACACCAGTGGGGCCGGAGAAGATAAATGACGCGATCGGGCGGTTGGGGTTCTTTAAGCCAACGCGAGCGCGGCGAATGGCGCGAGATATGGCTTTGACAGCTTCCTCTTGTCCGATCAGGCGCTGGTGCAGGGTGTCTTCCATCTGCATGAGCTTGAGCGATTCGGACTCGGTCAGCTTGCTGACTGGCACGCCTGTCCAGGAGCTAACGATGTAGGCAATATCCTCTTCGTTAACGATTAGTTCTTCATCTTTGCTAGGCTCGGTTTTCTTGGCTTGGGTCAGCGATTTGATTTCCTGCTTGATTTCGATCTCGCGATCACGCAGTTCGGCTGCCTTGTCAAAGTTTTGAGCTCTGACCGCTTCGTCTTTATCGCGCAGTAATTGCCTTAACTCTTTATCTAGCTCTTTGGCGGCGGGTGGTAGCTGTGAGTTAATCAGTCTGACTCTAGAGCCAGCTTCGTCGATCAGGTCGATCGCCTTGTCGGGCAAGAAGCGATCGGAAATATAGCGATCGGATAGCGTTGCCGCCGCTTCTAAAGCTTCGTTAGAAATCTTGAGCTTATGGTGTTGCTCGTAGCGCTCGCGCAAGCCGTACAAGATTTCGATGGTTTCCTCAACGCTAGGCTCGCCCACCTGCACGGGTTGGAAGCGGCGCTCCAGGGCAGCATCGCGTTCGATGTGCTTGCGGTACTCGTCGAGCGTGGTAGCACCGATGCATTGCAGTTCGCCACGGGCGAGTGCGGGCTTCAGGATGTTAGCCGCATCGATCGCGCCCTCAGCGGCACCAGCACCGATGAGCGTATGGACTTCGTCGATTACCAGCACCACATTGGAGGCGGAGCGGATTTCGTCCATGATCTTTTTGAGGCGTTCTTCAAATTCGCCCCTGTACTTGGTACCTGCCACTAGCAAACCGATGTCGAGCGTGACCACGCGCTTGTCTTGCAAAATATCCGGTACGTCACCATTGGCAATGCGTTGGGCTAAACCTTCAGCGATCGCGGTTTTGCCTACCCCTGGCTCGCCGATCAAGACGGGGTTGTTTTTGGTGCGGCGACCCAAAATCTGGATCACGCGCTCGATTTCTTTTTGGCGACCTACAACAGGATCGAGCTTACCTTCCGCTGCCATTTGGGTGAGGTTAGAGCCAAACTCGTCTAGCGTTGGGGTTTTGGTACGACCCTGACCGCCACCAGTAGTTACCTCTGCGGTTTCGCCCAACATGCGGATTACCTGCGTCCGCACCTTGGAAAGATCGACACCCAAATTTTCTAATACTCTTGCTGCCACACCTTCACCCTCGCGGATCAACCCGAGCAACAGGTGTTCGGTGCCGATGTAGTTATGTCCTAGCTGTCTGGCTTCTTCTAATGAAAGCTCCAGCACGCGTTTTGCCCTTGGCGTAAAAGGGATCTCAACTGCGACAAAACCAGATCCGCGTCCAATAATCTTTTCGACTTCGATGCGTGCATCCTTGAGATTCACACCCATGGATTTGAGGACTTTGGCAGCAACGCCAGTTCCTTCTCCGATCAGACCCAGGAGAATCTGTTCTGTGCCAACGAAATTATGACCCAGACGACGTGCCTCTTCCTGAGCCAACATAATGACTTTAATAGCCTTTTCTGTAAAGCGTTCAAACATGGCGTGTGTCCCACTAATCGCTGCGTTCTGGTTAGTGTTAATACTAACATAGGGGTAATGTATTTAACGCAGTTCGGATATCACGTCATTCTGGAGGAATAGTCGCCTTTATGGGCTTATAGAGGGTGCTGGGCGCGATCGCAATAACCGAAATTAAATAGTTCAGAGCGAACTATTTCTACTAGGCAGAAATACATGGTTCTAGATTAACCTTACTGATTCTTGGAACCTTCACCCCTATCTATCTCCCTGAGTTGAGAGGGGAATAGAACCAGAGTGGGGACTGTGCTTCTACGATCCCTTAGTACAGAGCTAATTCTCCCAGCTTTTTCAAAATACTTAAAACCTGATACAGATCGTTGCCATGTCTAATCAGGGTAAACAAGTCAGACAAGGCGTATTGCGCTACTTCATGTTTTGCCAGCTTTGCAAAGATAAATTCGCTGCCATTAGTGACCAAACCAAATACGGGCTGCCCCACGTGTAGATTAGACATCATGTAAGTCAGGGTTTGCGGTATCGCTAAAGTTGCTGAATAGCCAGCTTTTTTAGACTCAATTACAACTACCCAAATCTGCTTGTGCCTGAGATGGTTGCTGACAACTAAAACGTCAATTCTGCCTTTGATAGTTTCGTCTTCGTCTGAAACGTCGATTTCGATTTGAGTTTCAGTTTCTATGTAAAAGGGAGCGTGATAAAAACCTGCCAAGTCAAGTAATGGCGATAGAACCACCATTTTGATCGCATCTTCTAGCATGGGGCGCTTAACTAGATACAGGTAGTTAGCTTTAACTTTGTCCAGTATCTGTTTTTCTGTCGAAGTAACTTCGGGTAAATCCTCAAGCCACTCTTGAAAGAAGCGATCGTCTTCTATGGAGATTAAGTTGAATTTTCGCTCTACATCAAATAGCGTTAAATTATTAGCCTGAATTGTTTGAATCATTGAGGGGTTCTCCTTGGTGGTTTATAGCGGTTTTCAGATGAAAACGAGAAGGGGGTTTGGGGGCGTTGCCCCCAAGAAGGGGTGGAACCCCTTCACCCCATAAACTAACCCCTTTCTCAATTGCAAAGCGCTATACTTATGCTGTCATGATTTCTCTCTCATTGACTGACAAAAGTCTCAAGAAGCCCAGTTTGTGGTACGGGCGGATTTTGTCTAGCCATTCGTTCAGCCCCAAATCACCTGGGCAGTAGCAATACCAGACCACTGTACCTGTGGCGATCTAGAAATGTTACCAGGATCTTCCAAGCAATTGCGGCGGTAGGAAAAGAAATGCCGTGCATCAGTGAGGGTGCAGTAGGGCGCGATCGCAATTCGCTCTTTCGCGATCCCCATTTCGATCAACTGCTGCCGCTGTACGGCTCTGAGATCCAAACGACACCGATCTGGTTGCGGATCGATGGATATGCCTTGTGGGGTGGCAATCGTTAACAACACGCGATCGGCAACCTCCTGCGATACCTGGTAGGCATCGCCAGAAATGGCAGGTCCCAGTGCCACGCACAGATCGTCTAACTGACTGCCCCGTTCTAGAAATTTCGCGATCGCTACCGCCAATATTTTGCTTGCCGTGCCACGCCAACCCGCATGTACCGCCGCTACGCTGCCCAAACGGCGATCGCCAATTAATACGGGGACGCAATCTGCGGTACAGACCCAAACCGATCGAGGCATGTCCTCTGTCTCGAACGCGCACACCCCATCTGCTTCCGGTAATGGCAGATCCGGTGCGATTTCTGTATTGTGCAGTACGCGATCGCCATGTACCTGTTTGGCTCTATAAGCCTTCCCTTCAGCATGCAGGAACTGGTGCAACCGATCGGGTGTGTGCGGTGCGTGCGATCGCGTGAAAAAACCATGTCGCCAGTCAGAGAGTAGATCGCAGACCAGGACTTCGTTTTGCCATTGCCAATTATTCATGTTTCCCCGTAATGATTTACTCAGTCTGTTACCAACGCTAAACAGCGTTGTCTTTATAGCCGCGCACTTTTGTTTAAGGTGGTGAAGTGGGGGCTATGCCTCCACTTCGCAGAGCCACATCAAGAATTGTTCGGGATTTTATTTATAGCCATAGACAGATATGTTAGGACAGGGGGGTGTGGGGGCTGCGCCCCCACGCAGGGGTGGAACCCCTGCACCCCGTCCTAAGCCTGTTGGCTATAGCTATGATTAAGTACGAATTGACTATGCCATTCGGTTTTACAGTCCCTTCTATCTAAGACTAGTAAATACTAGATTCAGTTCAGATAACTTTCACGAACGTGTATACAGGTGTGCTTCATTGTGTAACCTAGTGCTTACCCTACTAGGGTTATCCTGAATAAAATCGCGATGGTATTTTTTACCTAGCGATCGAATCGATTTGACCCAATACCTAATAGTAGTTAAATTAGACTAGCTTCTTGGTTTACTTTGCAACCTAACTGTCCATGCCGCAACTTATCTCACACACCCAACTGCAAGACTTTCTAGCCCAAACGTCACCTTTCGATCGTTTGAGTGCAGATGTACTGAGGACGATTGTATCTAAGTTCCAATTTTTGCAGTACCGCATGGGTCAAACAATTCTGTTGCACGAAGCTCTGCCTACGCAAATAACTATTATTTACCAGGGACAAGCTCGACTGCTAGGCTACGGTAACACTAATATTCCGATTAGTCTTGGCGTACTGAACCCAGGAGAAATATTAGGCTGGATTAGCTTAGTACGCGGTATTCCCTGCGAGACAGCGATCGCCTCGATCGAGACTGTAGTTGCAACCTTACCAGCTAAGGACTTTCTAGAGCTTTTAGATAAAGAGCCAACCCTAAAACAATCTTTCCAAGAGCGTCCGGCACTCAGCGAAGTATTTGAGCTGGTGGTGGCGGAACTCAAGCGTCGTGCCATTGCCACTGCCGATCCCAAGAGCCTGGCCGCCAAAATCATTCAGGAGGCAGCGATCTTAAACCTCCCCAAAGGCAAACTTGCTGCTAGCAAGCTCGATCCCAACCTCATCTGGCTGGTCAGTAGCGGTGATATCGCCAACTATCCTGTTGGCAGCCGCCTTAACCAGGCTGAAACCGATATTGTGGTCCAGAGTAAAGCTGCGAGGTTACTGGGCTTTCGCGACATACTGACTGATAGCCCAGACCATGCCGACACCCCTGAGGATGCCAGCGATCGCTCTGCCGAACCCTCGATTCCGTTTGCACCCGATCGCCCTGCCGCCGCTATTAACGAAGAAACGATCAGCGGCGAGGACATGCGCAGCTATCCCTACGTGAGGGGGCGCGGGCCAGCGGATGGTTTGCTAGCCTGCTTGCAGATGTTGAGCAAGCACATGGATGGCAGCTTTAGGCGGGATACTTTGGAAAGGATACTGGAAAACCAGGTTGCAAAAGTAGGTAGCATTCCCCTGCAACTCAGTGGGGCGCTGGTGGAAATAATTGGCTTGACGGGGCAAATGATCCAGATCCCCAAGGTTGCCATCAATCGCATCAAAGCACCGGCCCTGATTCAGTGGCAAGACAGTTTTGCGGTGATCTACAAAATTACATCAACGGAAATTGCGTTCGCATCACCGGAATCTGGAGGTGTCAGGCGACAAAAAATCGATGCCTTCCTGCAACAATGCCCTGAAATGATGCCCATGCTGTTGGTGAGGCCGAGGCTGCGCGATCGCACCGAAAGGTTTGGCCTGAGATCTTTCTTTCCCTACATCAGCATGTACAAGGGCATCTTGACGCAGGTACTGATTGCCTCCTGCTTCATCTTGCTGTTTAGCCTTGCTAATCCGCTGATTACGCAGATCATCATTGACAAGGTGTTAGTGCAAAATAGCATCGATACCCTGGACATTTTGGGCTGGCTGTTAGTTGGTGTGGCGTTATTTGAGGGCTTGCTAACCGCGTTGCGCACCTACTTGTTTGTCGATACCACCAACCGTATCGACATGAGCTTGGGTTCGGAAATCATCGACCACATGCTGCGCTTGCCGTTATCTTACTTTGATAAGCGGCGCGTCGGCGAACTATCGACTCGGATTAACGAGCTAGAGAACATTCGCAGTTTTATGACAGGCACGGCGCTAACCGTGGTTCTGGATGCGGTTTTCTCGCTAATCTACATCGTAGTCATGCTGTTCTACAGCGTGCTCCTAACATTCTGGGCATTGGTGACAGTGCCATTCTTTATTATCTTGGCAGTGATTGCCTCGCCAATCATTCGCAGGCAGTTGCGGGTAAAAGCCGAGCGCCATGCCGACACGCAGTCCTACCTGGTGGAAGTGCTCTCAGGTATCCAGACAGTCAAAGCTCAAAATATCGAGCTTAAATCCCGCTGGCAGTGGCAAGAGAAATATGCTCGTTACGTTAATGCTGGGTTCCAGACTGTATTGACCTCTAGCTGGGCGGGTTCGCTCAGTGGCTTTTTAAATAAGCTGTCCGGTTTAATCTTGCTTTGGGTAGGTGCGCATTTAGTCTTGCTACCTCAAACCGATGCTTCCCATATTACTCTGGGGCAGTTAATTGCATTTAGAATCATTGCTAGTTACGTGACCAGTCCCTTGCTGCGTCTAGCTCAGTTGTGGCAGAACTTCCAGGAAATCGGCCTGTCAATCGAACGCCTGAGCGATATTATCGATGCCGAGCAGGAAGTACCCGAAAGCGATCGCACCAATATTCCCATGCCAGAAATTGACGGCGCGGTTAAATTTGAGGATGTCTCTTTCCGCTTTACTACCACTGGCCCATTGCAACTCGCCAATATCAATGTCGATTTCCCGGCTGGCAGTTTTGTAGGAATCGTGGGTCAGAGCGGTTCCGGTAAGAGCACGCTCACCAAGCTAATTTCCCGACTTTACGAACCATTAAGCGGTCGCGTTCAGATCGATGGTTACGACATCAACAAGGTAGAACTTTACTCACTGCGCCGTCAGGTGGGGACAGTACTGCAAGATACCCTGTTGTTTAACGGTACGGTTCAGGAAAACATCGCCCTCACCAATCCGGAAGCTACATCCGATGACATTATCCACGCTGCCAAAGTCGCTGCTGCCCACGATTTTATTATGACCCTACCAAATGGTTATAATACAGTTGTGGGCGAACGCGGTGCTGGTTTATCGGGGGGGCAAAGACAGCGGATCGCGATCGCCCGTACTGTCCTGCAAGGTCCGAGATTATTAATTTTAGATGAAGCCACCAGCGCCCTGGACTACGACTCCGAGCGTCAAGTTTGCAATAACCTGGCCGAGACATTCCACGATCGCACCGTGTTTTTCATTACCCACCGTCTGAATACGATTAAAAACGCAGACGTGATTATCATGATGGATCAAGGCGCGATCGTCGAACAAGGCACTCACGAAGAGCTAATGCAGATGCGCGGTCGCTACTATTGCCTCTATCAACAACAAGAATCCCAGACCTAATCGCGGGTGGGGTGATGGTGCAAATCACCTACCCCACGTAAGTAAGGGTTAAGCATTTGCTAAACAATCTTGGGATTAAATGCAGAGATACCCTGCAAATGCTTAACCCCTTCGATATCCCCGATATCCCTGATATCCCCGATATCCCTGATATCCCTGATATCTCCCATATCCCCAACCCATAATCTCTAAAAAACATGAAATCTCTGAAAAAAAACGATAAAGCGGCGCTTAAAACCTCCGAACAACCAGTGATTCTGGAGCGTTCCATCTTTTGGTCCAGCGCTTTTGTGTGGTTGATTATCGGTCTTACAGTTTCGGCGGTTACCTGGGCGTGCCTTGCTCAAATTGAAGAAGCAGTACCAGCAGCGGGTAAATTGGAACCGGAGGGCGCGACTAAAGAGATTCAGGCTCCCACTGGCGGGGTAATTCGTACTGTAGAAGTAAAAGATGGAGACCATGTCAAAGCAGGGCAGTTGCTAATCACCCTAGACCCCACATCGCCCCAAGCGGATCTCGAATCTTTAAGTCGGACTAAAGCGGCACTTACTCAGGAAAACCGCTTTTATACAGCCCAGGTGAATGGCTTCAGGTTGCGAGGCACAGCGGAGGAAAATGCCACCCCAGACTTCACCCGGAACCAGGAGCAACTTCTGGTTGCCAGTCGCGTTGAATTTAATACTCGTGTTGAAGCCGCTCGACTTGAGGTTATACAGTTGCAGACGCAGCTAGCCCAGGCTCAAAAACAACTTGCTACCGCTAGAGATGTGCTGGCAGCCAATCAAGGTATCCTCGCCCAAAGCATACAGATTAGGGACACTAACAAGCAAATCCTAGATGATATGAAACCAGTAGCCGAGTCCGGCGCGCTCTCGCAATTGCAATACAAACAACAACAGCAAAGATTCCAGTCTGCGGAGTCAGATGTATTGAACCGTCAGGCTGCGATCGCCACGGCACAAGGTGATATTGCAAGATACACCAAGGAAGAACAAAGGTTGAGCGCCCTGATTTCTCAAGCTCAGGAACGGCTCAACAACACGGCATCGCTCACGTACAAGGAAGTCCTGTCAAAAATTGCTGACAATCAGAAGAAAATCTCCGAGATCGAAGCGCAAATGAGTAAGGCGAAGCTCGCTCTAAGTTATCAGGAAATTAGATCGCCAATCGAAGGTACGGTATTCGATATGAAAGCCAAAGGCCCTGGCTTTGTAATTTCGGGAAATACCACCACTCAGCCTTTAATGACAATTGTCCCCAAAGGTAGGCTAGTTGCCAAAGTTTACATTACCAACCGAGACATCGGCTTTGTTAGGGAAGGTATGCCCGTTGAAGTCAAAGTCGATACTTTCCCAAACCTGGAATTTGGCAGTATAAAAGGGAAATTGGTTAATATTGGCTCCGATGCCTTACCTCCAACTCAAGAAAGACCATTCTACGCTTTCCCTGCCAAAGTCGAAATAGAATCCCAAGAATTTGATATTGGCGGCGGGCGCAAGATTCCACTGCAAGCAGGCATGTCTGTTAACAGCAGCATTTTAATCCGCAAGCGCAGTGTAATGACGATTTTCCTCAGTCAGTTCACTAATAAAGTTGACAGCTTTAAGTACGTGAGATAGGCCGTTTGGTGAAGAGTCCCTCGATCTATTTTCTGACTGTTAATTACCATTCTACCGAACTAATTCGCAGGTTAATTAGTTCTATTTATGCATGCGAAGATAGCGATCGCTCTAACCATCAACTAATAATTGTGAATAACGCGATCGACGATCTCGCAATTTCCAGTCTTGAAGATGCCAGGGTTACGGTCATCCACGCGCTCGATAATCTGGGATTTGGACGTGCTTGCAATCTAGGTCTAAATTGGATTTACGAGCGAGATGCGTCGGCAACTGTCTGGATTATCAACCCCGATGCTTACTTAGTGGATGGCGCGATCGCACAGCTAAACAAGCTTTTGCAAGCGCATCCAGAAATTGCGATTTTGGGTACGTCAGTGTACGATACCTCCGGTCAACTCTGCTTTGGTGGCGGTAAGTTTATCCCTGGTAATGGAGCAATCTGGGAAGAGACTGATTCGACCTCAACGATTCAGCAAGATACTGAATGTGTCCTGACGGATTGGGTAACAGCCTGTAGTATGGTACTTAACCTCAAACACTTTTCCCAATGCCCCTACTTCGATCCAGACTATTTCCTCTATTACGAAGATTTTGATTTTTGCCGCCGTTATGCCTCGCAGGGACATCAGATTTACTTCAGCGATCGCATTAGGGTCGTCCATCAAACCTCAGCGATCGCGAGCCGCAATCGGCACTTTAAGATTACCAACGAAATCTACAGCTACTTGCTGAGTTTAGAAAAACATGCCAGTATCCCGATCCTGAGCTTCCGATTGACGCGCATTGCGATCGCTTCGATCTTACAAATGTTTTACAACAGGCAAAAAGCCACTAGCAAACTAACTGGTGTAGTGATGTACTGCCAAAGAATATTGAGAAATCCAAGCCACTAGATCGAACCCGTGACCAATTCCACTGATTCACTGTTAGTTAATCTCGCTTTCCTTAGCAAAAAGCCAACTGGCTTAACAGTTTACGCTCAAAATATCTGTCCGTATCTCGCTCATCTCAATCCCACCTGCTTAGCATCTCATCCCATTCCCGACCTTCACTGCTATAAAATTGCCGAGAATCTCAACTCCGACTATGGAGCCAAAGGACATCTCAGACGCTTGATCTGGACGCAGTTTAAATTAGCTGGCATTCATCGTCAATTAGGTGCGAGCTTGCTCTTTTCACCCATTCCCGAAGCGCCGCTCTTCTCATCTTGTCGCTATATCGTCACCGTTCACGATTTAATTCCCCTGCGGTTTGGCAAACCCTTTTCCAGACTGACAACCTATTTCCGTTACTATATCCCTCAGGTTCTACACCAGGCCGAACATATTATTTGCAACTCCGAAAGCACCAGGCAGGAAGTGATGGCATACTTCGGTATTCCAGGATCGAAAATTACAGCGATTTTACTGGCGTACGATCGCAGTCATTTCCGCCATCTCAACTTGTCAACTGGCAACTATTTTCTCTATATTGGGCGACACGATCGCCACAAAAATCTAGATCGTTTAATCTCCGCTTTTGCTACCTTATCCCATCACCAGGATTGCGAATTGTATCTAGCAGGGTCTTACGATCCTCGCTATACACCTGCTCTAAAAACTCAGATAGAGGAATTGGAGATATCGCATCGGGTGAAATTTCTCGACTATATTCCCTACGCCGATTTGCCTGTGCTAATCAATCAGTCGATCGCGCTAGTTTTCCCTAGTCTATGGGAAGGATTTGGTCTGCCAGTTTTAGAGGCGATGGCATGCGGTACGCCTGTAATTACATCTAATCTCTCAGCTTTGCCGGAGGTAGCGGGCGACGCAGCAATTTCGATCGATCCCTATAATGTGGGTGCGATCGCGGATGCTATGCAAGCTCTGCTCGACTCATCTGCGCTGCGATCTCAGATGCGCGTTTCTGGTTTGGCGCGGGCTGAACTGTTTAGTTGGGAGCTTACTGGCAGAAGTACGGCAGCAATTCTATCCAAATATGTATAGATCGAGTGTGAATGGCGATCGTGAAGTATAACTGCCAACACGTTTAGGAAGTGGTGTAGGGGTTCTACCCCTCTGTGCAGGAGCGTAACGCTCACCCCCCTATAGCAGTCCGAGAATGTTACGAAAGGTAAATATTGGATATCTTCAGTAATTTTTGGGGTACTATAAATAGTGTTCCAAATAAGTATAAATACCTTTTTGGAGGTGTTTTATGAGTTACAGTGAATGTCCCGATCGCAACCACCAACACTACTGCGAACATCCAGGGAAATGTTCTTCACAGTGTTTGCTCCAGCGCTGCATGGCTATACTTAACGAAAGAGATGCAAATCCTCCTACTTATGTTGCTTGGGCCGAACAAGTGCTTAAGCTAGTTGGAACCTAATAATTGCTAGGAAACATCTCAATTACGGTTGGCGATCGATGCGAGCAGCGCTGTCGCTTGCATTAGGGAAATTAGCAATGTAGCTGCAAGCAATCCAAGTGAGACGGGCAGCCGAAAGGCATCGTCACCTTGTAAAAGGAAATATGAGTGAATGCTAACTGCGGTGATGCCTCCTGCCACTAGCAACCAGGAGACAGCAATACCAGCAGTGCGACCTTGAGCTAGACGTTGCTGACCGAATAATATCAACGCGACCAGCGGAATATTCAGTAGCAGATTTAGTTGAATTCCTCCTGGCATCCCGAACAGTTCCCACTCATGCCAATAGGCAGCATCAATCTGATGTGCAATGAGGACGGTCGAGTTGGCGAGGTAGAGCCAGGGAAGCGTTGATTTCGCGAGCATTGAACTTTTGGTTAGCATACTCTTTCATAAGGGTAATAAATCTAATATAGACATCAGTACTTACAGCCAGCATTTACCTCACAGGTAATGCAGACTCAGTTGCTGATGGCACTTGTAAACGCTAATCTGTAATGATTTGGGCTGTGCTGAGTATTTCTTGGCGACGAATCCAATTAGGGCCATTTACAACCGACTTTTTAGTCGATAAGTCTACTTTTCGATGAAAGAGAGCTTCCAGTTCATACTGCATATCTACGAGATCGAGAAGACTGACTCTGATATCGGCTTGAAATCTGACAAGAATATCAATGTCGCTATCTAGGTGAAAGTCATCTCGAAGAATGGAGCCAAACAGAGCAAGCTCAGCGATATGTCTACGCTGACAAAATTCTTTTAGCTGCTCGGGCTTGATGAGCAGTCGAGTGTAAATCTCTGGCTTGACTGAAAGAATATCCATCCTTAGTTACTGCTAATTAGTATTCTTACTTATATCGACTTAAGATGCGATCGCTGTCTGACTAATCGTGTATTCAATGGCTTGAGGATTATCAGTACGCTTAGAAGCCTGAAGAATTTCGATGCCTACCACATTACCACCCGAGTCGAAATCTAAGATAATACCTGCTGTTTCTTCATCGCTTTCCTCAATCGGCACATCCTTAAGGATAATCTGAATAACATCAACGTCGGGATCGTATTTAATTTTCATGGGTTTCTCCAATGTTTTTTAATCTGGCTGGTTCGATAAGCTGTTACAACGATGGCAGGATAGTTCTTTGCATTGATAAAAACTCTAAGTAAGTAAGGTTTACCTGTGCCAAAATCAACTTGAGACTGATGAATAACGATCTCCTCATCTTGTTTAACGATCTGCTGTGGATTGCCTAAGACATCTTCTATAAGTGAAATGGGAATTTTTCGCCTTTCTATTTCTTCTAAAGCATGGTTTGAAAATTTGAAATTCATTCGCATGTTTTTACGATGTAGATAGAATAGCATTAAGCAACTGCTCGATTATTAGACTAGCATTATGAAAGCATACGATTTTTTTG
Source organism: Pseudanabaena sp. PCC 6802 (assembly GCF_000332175.1). Classification (NCBI taxonomy): domain Bacteria; kingdom Bacillati; phylum Cyanobacteriota; class Cyanophyceae; order Pseudanabaenales; family Pseudanabaenaceae; genus Portococcus; species Portococcus stanieri. The sequence continues at coordinate 410,508 of NZ_KB235910.1, forward strand.
CTAAGGTAACCCCAGAAGGCAAGCTGGAACTCCCTTCCACCTTATTAACAGATCTAGACAGCAATCAAAAGGTAAGGGTTGTTGTTTTAGTTGATGAGTCAACCAACGAAAGTAAATCTAATAATGAAGAGTCTGAAGGGCAACGCCTTGCTATCGAGCATTTCTTTACAGAATATAGTGAAGCAGATGCAATCTACGACAAGATTTAAATATGCAAAATTACTTATCTGGTACTTGGGAGCAGATGCAGCAAGGTATTCATCAACTCTGGCTTTCTATAAAGATATAAAGGAGGAAGTGAGTTGCTAGCTAGCCTGTTGCATTCTCTCTTCAGTGGGTTCAGGCAAATATTCGCTACGCTGGGTAACATGAGTCCAGACATGCGCGCCCCCATCGCGATCGCCCTTGGAGCTATCCCCGGAGCCTTAAGCCGCTATTACCTCACGATCTTGTTGGCAAAATGGTTGGGTACGGATTTTCCCTATGGCACGTTTGTGGTGAATATCACTGGTGCCCTGATCATGGGGTTATTTACCACCATAGCTGTAGAGCGTCATCTGATTCCTTCTGACCTGAGTCTGTTGGTTGCTACGGGTTTTTTAGGCTCCTACACGACTTTTTCCACCTATGCCTTAGATGTATCCAGACTTTTGCACCAAGGTAGCTACGGATATGGCTTATTCTATTGGATAGGCAGTGCTATGCTCGGATTAGTGGGCTTAGAAATTGGTAGTGCGATCGCCAGGAGGCTGCTATAAGTACCTGAGCGTGTCGGGGATATTTATGAGCAAGTGGTATCAGTTAGAGACTAGTGTAGTGCTGGAGCATTTTAAAACTGATGCTACCAGGGGTCTGAGCCATACGGAGGTCGAACAGCGGCTCGCACAATTTGGCTTTAACGAGATCGAAGAGAGGGCGCTTAAAAACCCCTGGCTGATTTTATGGGAACAGCTAACGGCCTTGATTGTGGTGGTTCTGATTGTGGCAGCAGGTATATCTGCTCTAGTCGGAGACTACAAAGATACTATTGCCATCCTTGCCATTGTCTTATTCAACGCCTTACTAGGATTTAATCAGGAATATCAAGCAGGGCAAGCTTTAGCTGCGCTCAAAAAGATGGCGATTCCGAAAGTCAAGGTCTACCGCGATCGCCAATTAGTAGAAATATCGGCAAGGCAACTGGTACCTGGCGATATCGTTTTGCTAGAAGCGGGAAATCTGGTGCCTGCTGACTGTCGCTTGTTAGAGAGCATCAACCTGCGCGTGCAGGAATCGACATTTACAGGCGAAGCGGAACCAGTTGAGAAAACCAGCGTGGCGCTGGCAGGAGAAGAACTGGCGCTCGGCGATCGCCGCAACATGGTTTATATGGGTACGGCAATTGTCTACGGGCGCGGCAAGGCTGTAGTCACAGAGACGGGGATGCGTACTGAATTGGGGAAAATCGCCGATTCCATTCAGTCGATTGACGGCGAACTCACGCCGCTTCAGCAGCGCCTCGATCGATTGGGGCAAAAGCTGGTGATTGCTTCGCTGATATTGGTGGGATTGATTTTCGGCATTGGTCTCCTACGCGGTGAGTCGCTCAAACTGATGTTTATGACGGCGGTGAGTATGGCTGTTGCCGTTATTCCGGAAGGATTACCCGCCGTGGTGACGATTACGCTGGCTTTGGGAGCAAATCGGATGCTGAAACGAAATGCTCTGATTCGCAATCTGCCTGCAGTAGAGACTCTTGGTTCGACGATTGTCATTTGTTCGGATAAAACTGGTACTCTCACTGAGAATCAAATGACCGTCAATGTTCTTGCTATAGAAGGACAGAAGATCGATCTCAATGGCGGTACGCCGAACTCTGCGTTTAACCTTTTACTAACTGGTGCCGCTCTCTGTAATGATGTTCGTAGCAATCTCAGTTTTACTGGCGATCGCTCGCCATTAGTCAGCAATCGCCCCAGTGCAGAAAATTATTTGGGCGATCCGACGGAGGTTGCCCTCGCGATCGCCGCAAAACGTCTGGGGTTAGATAAGATCGCTCTGGATCGGAAATTCCGCCGTATTTTTGAAATTCCCTTCGACTCCGAACGTCAGCGCATGACAACAGTTCATCAGTGTTCGCTGGCAGATGTGCAGAGTATCTTGCCCGATATTCACGACGATCCCGAATCTTCAACTCGATACATTGTTTTCAGTAAAGGAGCAGTCGGCAGTCTCTTAGAAATTACTAACTTAGTTTGGGTAAAGGGTGGCATTGAGAAATTGGACGATCGCGATCGCGATCGCATAATCTCTAGTAATGACGAACTCGCTCAAACTGGGATGCGAGTTTTGGGAATAGCGTTTCGATACCTGGATCGCCCTCTAGATCATAGCAATGACATTACTTTATTAGAGCAGGAGCTAATAAATCTATTAGAACGGGATTTGGTTTTCATTGGCATGGTGGGGATACTCGACCCACCGCGCCCTGAAGTGAGAGAGGCCGTTCAAACCTGCAAAAAGGCTGGGATTCGTCCCATCATGATTACAGGCGATCACCCATTGGCGGCACAGTACATTGCCAAGGAACTGGATATCGATACCAGCGGCAAGGTGTTGGTGGGCAGCGATCTCGCTCGGTTATCCCCAGCAGAACTATCCGAACAAGTGGAGCTGGTGTCCGTGTACGCGCGGGTTTCGCCGCAGCAAAAGCTGAGAATAGTACAAGCTCTGCAATCGCGAGGTCATATCGTAGCGATGACAGGCGATGGGATCAACGATGCACCCGCCCTGCGCAAAGCCGATATTGGCGTGGCGATGGGCTTGGTGGGAACAGATGTCTGTAAAGAAGCTGCCGATATGGTGTTATTGGATGATAATTTTGCCACAATCGTGGCTGCGGTTGCGGAAGGCAGAGTCATTTACGACAATATTCGCAAGTTCATCAAGTACAGCATGACTGGCAATGCCAGCGGTGTTTGGATTGTCCTTCTGGCTCCGTTTTTGTCCATGCCTCTGCCATTATTGCCATTGCAAATTCTCTGGATTAATCTCTTGGCGGATGGTTTGCTAGCACTATCTTTGAGCGTTGAACCGGCTGAAAGCGATACCATGCAGCGATCGCCCTATCCCAAACAATCTAACATTTTTAACTATCGCACGGTTAGAGATATTGTCTGGGTGGGTTTAATGATGGGTGTAAGTATCTTACTTTTAGGATACGAATATCGATTAGCTGGAGAATTAGTTAACGGACACAACTGGCAGACAATGGTATTCGTCACTTTGACCTTTTCGCGGATGAGTTTGGCATTGGCAATGCGATCGGAGCACGACTCGTTATTTAAGATTGGCCTGCTTAGTAACCCACCACTATCGATCGCGGTCGTTCTGACTTTCTTGCTTCAGATTGCTGTAATTTATCTACCCTGGCTGCAAGCTTCATTTCAGACAGTCGCTTTATCGGCGTATGACCTGACTCTCTGTTTGGCAGTTAGCACGGTGGGTTTCTGGCTAATTGAGATAGAGAAATGGTTGTACAGGCGATCGCGATCCCATGCTAAAAGCGCTTCAGCCAAATTGGAATCCTAAATTTTGCTGGCGCGCAACGGCCATGACTTGTCCCACCGCGATCGCGCCATCGTTGGGGGGAATGTGTTGGTGCCAATAGGGAGAAAATCCTTCTGCTTTTAATCTTTGGATTGTTCTTTCGGTTAAGTATTTATTTTGGAAACAGCCACCCGTCAGTACGACTTGCGATTCACCCGATCGCTTGGCAACGGCAACAATAATTTCAACCAGAGTATTGTGAAATTTCGCAGAAATTCGATGCGGCGGAATTTCTTGCTCTAGATCGTGCAGGATGGCAGCGATTGCGGGCGACCAGTCGATGATCTTCTCTTGCAGCTCAAATTCGTAATGTTCTTCCACCTCCGGATCGTCGAGCATAAATTCCAATGCCATAGCCGCTTGGCCTTCAAAACTGGCTTGCTGGCAAGCACCCAGTAGGGAAGCGATCGCGTCGAACAACCTACCCACGCTGGAGCATAAGGGTGCATTCAGACGCTTGCATAGCATAGTTGAGATCGCGGTTAGTTCCTGGGTAGAAAAAGCTAGCAGAGGCTTGAGATGGGACATCGACTGCATATCTGCGCCAAACATTTCCCATAGTAACCCCAGTGCCGCTCGACGCGGCTGTTTGACTGCTTTATCGCCGCCAGGAAGGAGAAAGGTACGGAAGTGCGCGACACGCTCCCAGTCTGTCTGCTTAATCCGAAAGAATTCTCCGCCCCAGATCGTGCCATCTAGGCCGTAGCCCGTGCCATCCCAAACAACTCCGAGAACGGGCGGTGCGATTTGATTGTCGATCGTACAAGATAAAGCGTGGGCATAGTGATGCTGCACGGGAATAACAGGAATACTTAATTGCTGCCCTAGTTTTTGCGCAAACTGGCTGGAGAGATAGTCGGGGTGAGCGTCGCAGGCGATCGCCTCGGGTTGAAATTCATAGATGCTGCTCAAACTAGAGATGACGCGCTGGAAATGCTCGAAAGCTGGCACGGTTTCCAAGTCGCCTACGTGCTGGCTTAGGAAAATCTGTCCGTCGAAACCAAGCGCGATTGTATTTTTGAGATGACTGCCGAGAGCCAGGATTTTAGCTGGAGAATTAGAAGATGGAACTGGAGAATTGATAGGAAGAGGAGCATAGCCTCTGGCGCGGCGCAATATTACGGGGCGATCGCCCATAACTCTTACGATCGAGTCATCAACGGGACGAACGATGGGGCGATTGTGGACTAAAAATAGATCGGCGATGTTACCTAAGCGCTCTATGGCTTCAGATTCATTAATGCAAATCGGTTCGTCGGCAAGATTGCCACTGGTGGCGACGATGGGAAATTGCAACGATGCCATAAGCAAGTGATGGAGGGGCGTGTATGGCAGCATGACACCGAGATAGGGATTGGCAGGAGCAATAAAATCGCACGAAAATTTTCGTGCTTTTCTTTTACGCAAAAGCACGATGGGAGCCTCAGGCGATCGCAACAGATTCGCTTCCAATTCGGAGATGATGCAGTCCGCTCGAATTTGCTCAAGGGATGGATACATCAACGCAAACGGCTTGTGAGGCCGATGTTTGCGCGAGCGTAACTGGCCGACAGCTTCGGGATTGCGGGCATCGACAATGAGATGAAACCCTCCCAATCCTTTCACTGCCAGAATCTTACCGCGTTCGATCTGAGCTGCGGTTTCTAACAAAGCGCGATCGCCGCGTTCTAGAACTCTGCCATCCCGATCCCACAATTCCAATTGAGGGCCGCAATGGGGGCAGGCATTGGGTTGGGCGTGAAAGCGGCGGCTGCGCGGATCGCTATATTCTGCTTGGCATTGGGGGCACATCTGAAAGTCTTTCATGGTGGTGCCAGAGCGATCGTAGGGCAGCGCTTCGATAATGCTGTAACGGGGGCCGCAGTTGGTGCAGTTGGTGAAGGGATAGCGATAGCGGCGATCGCTGCAATCGAAGATTTCGCGTCGGCATTCAGGGCACGTGGCAAGATCGGGAAGGACGATCGCCGATTTAAGTCTGCTTCCTTCTTCGTTCGGTTCGGTGTCCGAAGTGCGAATGCTAAATTCCGTATACCCTACAGGTGCGAGCCATGTGGACTCTATAATGTGAATTTGCGATCGCGGCGGCTTTTCTAATTCCAACCGTTCCCAAAAAACCTGCAATTGCTGGCGAGTTCCTTCCACTTCAATCGAAACTCCACGCAGCGAATTGTTTACCCAACCTGTAAGATTCAACTCAAGCGCAAGGCGATAGACAAACGGACGAAACCCCACCCCCTGAACTGCCCCGCGCACGTTCAGGCTCAGGCGCTGTTTGGATGTATCCGGTGCGATCGTCGCTTCTCTGATGATGTGCACGTTCTTAATTGCAACTACATTACAATCGATTTAATCAATATAGCGTTTTTCAATTGAGAACAGGTCTTATTGATGGGGTGAAGGGGTTCCACACGGCAGTGGCTCTAGCGGGGAAACCCCAAGACCGCCCTGCCTCCCCTTCTTGGGGGCAACGCCCCCAAACCCCCTTCTCGTTTTCATCTGAAAACCGCTATATCATGGTGTTATCGTCAGGCTTGATTTCAATCTACTAATGTTATGCCGCCACCTCAATATATGCAGAGACAGTGGATGGTGTTGGGATTTCCAAACCTTCTAGCCTCAACCCTTCAAGGTGAAACTCTATAGCTTCGCGCATATTTTGCTCCACTTCCGCCGGAGTTGAACCAGTAGAAATACATCCTGGTAGATCGGGTGAGTAGGCCGAGTACCCAGTTTCTGTTTTTTCAATCAATATAAGATATTTCATCATTTAAGACCTGCTTGCTTTAAAATACTGTCCAATGTTCCTGGCGCAAGATCGTCACTTGGCTTCCCGGGTACCGTAACTAGCCCAATCTTGGTGGGATGCTTGTACTGACGATGGCTACCTCTTGTTCGAGCTAAGAACCAACCATCTTCTTCAATAAGCTTGATGACTGCTTTGACCTTCATTATTCAAGCCTAGAGGCGTACCAAAGATTTGTCAATCAATCGTACTAAACTTCCATCCCAGTACTAGTCAGGATTCGAGCTTGTGGTGCGATTGTCGGATATTCCTACAGGTACTGTTAGGACGCATACACTACAATTGGTAATGTATTTCCCAACACTTTTGACTCGATCGCAAAGATCTAGAAAATATGCCGCTATGCAATACGCACAAATAGAACGATCGCTGGCTGCCCTGCAAACATTTTTCCACACGCCATTGGATGAAATCCTGGCGAGATCGCCTGTGCGTGCTGATGCTGAGAACGCAGTGCTAGCCTTGTTTCACAAGGTAGCAACCTCAGTACCTGCTTACCAGGCATTTCTGGCAGAGCACGGTATCGATCCAAAAGAGATTCAGAGCTTCGAGCAATTCACATCTTTGCCTCTAGTTGATAAGGATAATTACCTGCGGCGCTATCAGCTAGAGGAACTTTGCTACGACGGCAAGCTAGTCAATTGCGATACGATCGCCGTGTCGTCCGGCTCGACTGGCAAACCTAGCTTTTGGCCGCGTTTCGTGACGGATGAGTTGCAGATTGCTACGCGATTCGAGCAAATTTTTCACGATAGCTTTGAGGCGGATCGGCGCAGTACCCTCGCAGTAATTTGCTTTGCGCTCGGTACGTGGGTGGGGGGCATGTACACCACTAACTGCTGCCGCTATCTTGCTAGTAAAGGCTATCCCATCACAATCGTAACGCCAGGAAATAACAAAGACGAGATATTTCGAGTCGTGCGCGAACTGGGCGATCGCTTCGAGCAGGTGGTACTGCTGGGCTATCCGCCCTTTCTCAAAGACGCGATCGATAGCGGTAGGGAGCAAGGTATTGATTGGTCGCAGTATCGAATTAAGTTGGTGATGGCGGGGGAAGTCTTCAGCGAGGAGTGGCGCAGTTTGGTAGGCGATCGCACTGGAGCGAGCAATCCCTGCTACGACTCAGCTTCTCTGTACGGCACGGCGGATGCGGGCGTGTTGGGGAACGAAACCCCATTGAGCATTTGCATTCGTCGTTTTTTGGCCGCGCAACCTGAAGCAGCACGAGCGCTGTTTGGTGAATCGCGGCTTCCCACTCTGGTGCAATACGATCCGCGCAGCCGCTATTTCGAGACTACCAACGAAGGCACGCTGGTATTTTCGGGCGACAATGGCATTCCTTTGCTACGCTATCACATTGCCGACAATGGCGGTACGATCTGCTACGAGGAGATGTTGGAATTCCTAGCAAAGCAAGGTTTCGATCCGAGAGAGCATTTGGGCAATCGCGGCATGCGACCTCTGCCGTTTGTTTACGTGTTTGGGCGATCGCACTTCACGGTTTCCTACTTTGGTGCCAATATTTATCCCGAAAACGTGACGGTGGGACTGGAGCAACCCACTATTAGGGAATGGGTAACGGGGAAGTTCGTCCTACAGGTAAAGGAAGATAGCGACAAAAATCGATTTTTATCCGTTGTAGTCGAACTCGCGCCTGGGGTAGAGAGTAGTGAGGACAAAAGATCGGCGATCGCGGCATCTATTCAAACACAGCTATTCCGCCTCAACAGCGAATTCGCCAACTACGTTCCGCCTGAATACCAAACTCCACAAATTACACTGGCTAGTATGGGAGATCCGGAATATTTCCCAGCAGGAGTCAAGCATCGCTATACTCGCGCTTGATGTCTTCTGCTATTAGCCCTACTGTTAGTAGCCCAATTGCCCCCCAACGCAACAATTCTCTTCAAATTTGTGGCAACTAATATCAAAAGTTGCTGAATTCAATATTCTGGGCAGACTTAGGTGGCTAACTAAGGAAAATAACGATAGATTTCTTTACGATGTAATACACGAACGAAAATCACAGTATAGCGGTTTTCAGATCGGAAAGAGCAGGGGGTTTGGGGGCGTTGCCCCCAAGAAGGGGTGAAACCCCTTCACCCCAAAAATAAAACCCGTTCTCAAGTGAAAACCGCTATAAGTCTCATGTATGAAATATAGTCACCCCGTTTCTTACCAGGAGCGTAGCGCGCGCAATTGAGGAGTTTTTTTCATCTGGTGCGTCTCCATTCTGGTTAAAACATCGTCCAGAATCGTTACTGCATCGGCAATAAACGGGCCTTTATTCAACATGACGCATTCCGCACGCTCGGCCATCGCTGCATCGGTCATTTCTGCCCGAGAAGGGATTCCTTTCTTAACAAGATTTTCTAAGACCTGAGTTGCCCAAATTACGGGAACGTGAGCGGCTTCGCACAACCAGAGAATTTCTTCTTGTATTTCCGCAAGGCGCTGGTAGCCGATTTCGACCGCTAAATCTCCCCTAGCTATCATGATCGCAAAAGGCTGTTTCCCAGCCGCCTGGACGATTAATTCGGGCAGATTACGAACGGCCTTGGGAGTTTCGATCTTGGCGACAATTGCTGGCAAGGGCGATCTTTCTGGCAACCGCGCCCGCAATTCTCGCTGTAACAGTTCGATATCCGCAGGTTCCTGAACGAAAGAATAACCAACAATATCGGCATGAATGGCAACAAAATCTAGATCCTGGAGATCTTTTTCTGTGAGCGGACTGAGATTCAGGTCGGTATCTGGGAAGTTAAGACCTTTATCGGGGAGTAGTTTGTTGCCCTTCGAGCTAGCATGGGTAACGCGCAGTAAAACTCCCTCCTCCGTTATAGATTCAATGCGAGCGCCAATATGACCGTCATCGATCCAAACAGCTTCCCCAACTTGCACCTGGTCGAGTACTTCTGGCAAAGTGCAATTCGCTTGGAAACAGGTAGCCCCCACGATCGCTGGGGGAGTGCGAGTTAGCAAGAGATATTCATCTCGGAAAATGCGCTGTTTGGTATTGGGGGCGATCGCCACGCCCATGCGCGGTTTGGGGCCGCCCAAATCCATCAGAACCTTACAGGAATTGCCGATTTCAGCTTCTGCCAAGCGGACGTTATCGATCGCGGCTTTCCAAATGTCAGCATTATCGTGACTGCAGTTAATGCGAGCGCAATCCATACCTCGCCTTACTAGATCGCGGACGAACTCGTAATGACTCGCTGCTTCTGTAGGCAGGGTTAACATAATCCTGACTCGGCGGGTTGCTTTAGTTTTGTTAAAGATATCTTCTGTATTTAACTGAAGGAGTTGCTCTCCTTCAAAAAATTTCTCTACGATCGGACGACTGGGTAGTGAATGGGGATCGGCATGACAAACCGATCCCAAAGTCGCGATCGCGGCATCGAGATTGGGCAATACTCTAGATTCCAATCGCCCTAGAGATGACAAGCCCCAGGGCATTAAAGCAGTTTGTAAGGCTCGCAAGTCGTGTCGCCTGAGAGCCAGGTAATAGGAAAGATTGAGGCAACTTTTGCGAAAAGCCTGGCGCTCGATTCGCGATCGCCATTGCTCGAAAATTGCCTGCCCTCCCACCACGACCGACTGACGCAAATGTTGGAGCGCTGCGAGCAATATCGTTGGATTGGAAAGATCTAAACTTGCAAAATCGAGAATGGAATCTTTATTGCGCACTAAAACAGGAGCGAACATAAAACCTCCTCAACATTTCGTATAAAAATGAATGCAGTAAAATATCGTGCCCAGAGTCAGGTGGTTATCTGCTGCATTAACGGCTCCAGAATCATTTGGTGCAATTGGTAGCGAAAGTCAGCACTGAGATACTTCTGTCTCACTGATTCCCAATTGACGGTTGCTCCAATCAGATTGTCCTGAATTGCGCGCTGAAGCTCGGGCAAATCTGCTCCTTCAGGCAACTCGCGCAAAAGTAATGCTTGAAAGACTTGCATATCCTGCACTTTGCCCAAGCTATCTTGTAGTTCCTTTAACTCATCAATCCATTCCTTAAATGTCGCACCGTAGAAGTCAGTGAAAAACTCAGCTTGATATCGGACGTACTTACAGGTCTTGCGCAAATCGTGAAGAACTTCGCTATTTGACTCTGAAATCCCTGTAGTTTCCGCAATGGGAATCGACCAGCCGGGGTGCAGGAGTAAAGCAGATAGGAGAGGGCTGAGTAAATCTGGCAGTAGCAGTCCTAAGGGAAAGTGGACGGGAGATGAGAACTGAGGATGCTCCAGCCAGCTTTCGCATCCTGCTTTCAGCTTCTCGTAGCTGGGATGAGTCAGGATAGATTCCACCTTGGCAAAGGCTCGTTGTCGCTGTTTATCCAGCGATGCCAGCACTTTATCCAGTATCTCGCGCTCGGCAGAACTCACGCGATGGCAGTAATCCTCACGCAAGGAATCAATCTGAACGTCTAGATCGCGCAATGCACCCAAGGTTTTCGTCAGGGAGCGAACGCGCTTTTCCTGCGCGGCCTTTGGGAGATCGACAACATGGCTAAAGACCTGCAAAGCCGTACTCAAGCGCCGACCGCCAACGCGCATCTGGTGCAGGTACTCTGGATCGAGATCGGCTAACACGCCCCGTTCTTGGGTAACCATATATTTGTATTGCCTAGCGATGACCGCGCAGACAAATTCACCGATTGTCAGCGATCGCCGGTCGATTTTTTCGCCCTTAAACGGACTCTTACGCGGTTTTTGGGGCGGTTTTTGAGGCTTCAATGGTGTTTTGGGTTTCGCCATGAGATATAAAGCCTCGCTTAATGAATACGAGCAACATTAATACCTAAGCTATAGAATACACCACATAGTTAGAGCCTGTAGGTAAAGAAAAGTAACTAGCGATCGCCTCTAAAGTCCCATTAGCAATGCAGATATAGCACTTTTCAATTGAGAACGGGTTTTATTGATGGGGTGAAGGGGTTCCACCCCTTCTTGGGGGCAACGCCCCCAAACCCCCTTCTCGTTTTCATCTGAAAACTGCTATAAGCTATACAGAAGCCATGCTGGCAAAGGGTTCGCGCATCTTTTCTTTAAGGAACTCATACCACGTTTCCATGCCCGCGCCCGTACGAGCAGAAACCTCTATAATCCTTGCTTGTGGAGCGATTTGCTGGATATTTCCGATGGCTGAGTCGCGATCGAAGCCCACGGCTTCGGCAATATCTATTTTGCTAATAATTACGACATCGGCAATTTTGAACATTGTAGGATACTTGAGCGGTTTATCCTCTCCCTCTGTGACGGAGAAAACTACGACGCGCAAGCCTTCACCCAGGTCATAGGCTGCAGGGCAAACTAGATTGCCAACATTTTCGATAACTAATAGCTTAATACTGTCGAGATGCAGTTGCTGAACGGCACGACCGACCATCTCTGCTTCTAAATGGCAAGCATCGCCAGTGGTAATTTGAATTGCTTCTGCACCAGTCCGCCGCAGGCGTTGGGCATCGTTATCCGTTGCCAGATCGCCTACAATGACGGCAGTAGGAAGGCGATCGCCTGAATCTGCTAACATGCGTTCGATTAAAGCCGTTTTCCCAGAACCAGGCGAAGAGAGTACGTTCAGCACCAGCAAACCTTTCGCCATAAAGAAGCCGCGATTGCGCTCTGCTAAGCGTTCGTTTTTCGACAAAATGGATTGCACGATCTCGACATGGCGGCGATCGCCGTTACGTGTAGCAGAAATAGTTCCATCATGGTGATGGTGATGCTCTCTACCATCTTCATGTTCGGCGTGATGGTGATGGTGGAGATGCTCCAAGTTGCGACCGCGATCGTGGTGATGGTGATGATGTTCGCGATCGTGCCCGCTCACCGTGAATTCCCCTACAGCACTACATCCGCAGTTCGTACACATGGTTAAGATACCTCCAGAGAAGTTAATTGTAATTCCCGTCCTTGCAATAGGTCGCTGCTAATTTGCCCGCAATCGGGGCAGGCATAGATTAGATCCGATGGAGCAAACTCGCGATCGCAGTTCTTGCAGTAGCACAAGGCTGGCACCAACTCTATCTTAAGATCTGCTCCTGCGGCGATCGTATCCTGCGTGCAGGCATCAAAGGCAAAGGCCAAAGCTTCCGGCACTACGCCCGATATCGCTCCCACGCGCAGATTAATCTGATGGATCTTCTGCGCTTTCTGGTTCCTGGCATACTCCAGTGCGATTCCTAAAGTTGATTCCATGAGGCTGAGTTCGTGCATGGGTTCGGAAGATTTCTCGTCAATAATATGCAATCGTGTCTGTAGGGAAGAGCGCCTCGCAATCGCGCTTGGGTTCGGGACAGTCACGGGGGCGCTGCTCCTAGGATTTCTGTAATTTTCTGTAGAGCCTGGTCAATGCCCTCTGTGGTAAGGGGCGATAGGCGATCGCCAAACTCAAAATTCAAAGCGGGAATAAGAATCCACCAAGCAGGGGGAGCGTGACCGTAGACCACTTCGGCTAAGCACAGCAGAGAGTGCGGATCGGTAGTATGTCCGAATCCTTCGTTTGTAGAGCAATGCCTATAGGTGGAAGGATGAATATGTATAACTCGAATGGCGTTCTCTTCTGCCATCCCCGGTTGCTCTGCGACGGGATAAACATCCACAAAGATCGCTAATTCCGATTCGGCGATCGAGGCAGCACATTCTGGGGTGAGTTGATGGGTGGCGATCGCTCGCACCTGCGGTAAATTCCAATTATCGACTATCTCCGCTACTTTTTGTCCCGCGCCATCGTCACTGCGCAGTGTATTGCCATAGCCGATCGCGATTACTTTTTCATAGTGGGAGCGAGCGATCGAATTTTCCAGTTTGGTAACCACTTCCATCTCATCCTCCTGTGCGTTCCCCTATATAGATACCGATATCGCGTGCCGTGCAGACCAAGAAACTATGTGGCTCGACCCGCGAGGGCGCTATTTTCTGTTTGCGGGCGATCGCGATCTGCTCGACAACGTGACTAATGGGAACGCTACTCACTCTACCATTCTGCCAAATTACCATCTGGTTGTAGTTACCGTTAGCAATTAGCTCTACGGCTTCTCTGCCAAAAGCCGTTGCCAGCAGGCGATCGGTCGATGTCGGCGTACCACCGCGCTGCAAATGCCCCAGCGTCGTCACGCGCGTATCGATCTTATCCAGGTTGCTGTATTCGGGCTGCCCCGTACCGCAAAGTTTGCTGCTGTATTCCTGAATTTGATTGGCTAGATAATCGCCGATATAGTGCTCTTTCTGACCGAGATGATTTTTGACTCCCTCCGCCACAACGATGAGGGCAAATCGTCGTCCCTGCCAGCGCAATTGTGAGATGTGCTGGCAAATTCCTTCGATCGTGTTTTCGTCAAGGATGGGAGTCAGTTCGGGGATTAGAATTGCATCCGAGCAACCAGCAATCCCCGACTCCATCGCTAGATAACCAGCATCTCGCCCCATGACCTGGACTACCATAACGCGATCGTGGCTGGCAGCGGTAAATGTGAGGTCGTAGAGTGCCTGAGTGACGTGGTTGACCGCCGTATCAAATCCCACTGAAACTTCGGTATAGGGAACGTCGTTATCGATGGTTTTGGGCACTGCCACCCAATTCCAAGGTTTGCCTAGCTCATCCGCTTTGCGCGCCAAGTTATTTAAAATCTCAATGCTGCCGTCTCCACCCATGACAATCAGAGCATTTAACCCCAGCTTTTCATAGCCTTGCAAGATCTCATCGGCATGTTGAGAGGGATTGCCTTTGTTTACCGATCCCAGGACGCTACCGCTTAAAAAGTGGAGAATGTCCAATCCCTGCACTAACCCTGGGATATCGTAACCGTGTTCTTTAATTCGCAATTCCTCGGGATGGCGCTTGTTCAGGAGTAAATCAATAAAACCATCAGTGCCATAGGGAATCCCATACACTTCCCAACCGTATTTGTTAGTTGCTACTTTAACTACAGCCCGAATTACAGCATTGAGTCCGGGGCAGTCACCACCGCTGGTAAGAATACCAATGCGTTTGGGTTTGCGATCGTTTGTACTTGTTGGTGTATTTGTCATGCATTTAATTTACCTTGGTAACGCATGCTTTGGTTTGTAGCTCTGGATAGCTTTCATGTACTGCGCGCGCTCGAAAGCGCTCTCATCGGGGCAGTTGATCTGGCTCATGCTGCCCTGCATCTGTTGGACTGATTCGTACTCGTGTTCTTCCATCCAGTGAAGGATATCCTGTTCGATCGCGCGAATGTGCTCGATGCCGTGACGCAATAACACGGAGCAAAGCTGCGTTACTTTTGCTCCTGCCATCAACATCTTGATTGCGTCACTACCCCTCTGAATGCCGCTGGTAGCAGCGAGATCGGCTCCGATCCGACCGTAAAGGATAGCAATCCAGCGCATGGGGAGGCGAGTGTCGTTGGGAGAACTCAAGACCAGGTGAGGGTAAACCTCCAAATTCTCTAGATCGATATCTGGCTGATAGAAGCGATTGAACAGTACCAGCCCATCGGCACCAGCATAGTCCAGTCGCTTTGCCATATTTGCCATGTTGCTAAAGAAAGGACTCAGCTTAATGGCAACTGGAATCGTTACTTCTGCTTTCACATCGCGCAGGATGTTGATGTAGTTTTGCTCCACCTCCGCGCCAGTCATATTGGGATCGGTGGGCACGTAGTAAATATTCAACTCGATCGCATCTGCCCCAGCCTGCTGCATCAGTTGCGCGTACTCCACCCAACCCCCTGAGGTATAGCCGTTCAGGCTGGCAATAACGGGGATTGCTACGGATTCCTTGGCTTTGCAAATATGTTCCAAATAGAGTTCTGGCCCTACGTGGAATGTTTCCGGTTCGGGGAAATAGGTGAGCGATTCGGCAAAGCTTTCGGTGCCGTAGGTGAGGTGGTGGTGCAATTCAAATTTTTCCTGCACCAGTTGTTCCTCAAACAGGGAGTGGAGGACGATCGCCGCTGCCCCCGCATCTTCCATGCGCTTGATATTATCGATATCTTCGCTTAAGGGTGTGGCAGAGGATGGCACGAGGGGCGATCGCAATTTTAACCCGAGATAAGTAGTAGTTAGATCCATAGGGATTTATTCGGTAGGCGTTTGCGTCATGGTACGGAAGTTATGGCGTGGAAGTTTGGGCGGCGCGATCGCTGTCAGCGGAATTGTTGGCACTGCGATGGTTACCGTGACCGTTGGAAGCCTTAGCGCCATTTCCTCCCAAATGCTGGCTTGCTAGATATTCGTACATTTGCCAGCGTCGATCGACATCTGTCTGTGCTGCTTGCAGCAGTTGCTTGGCATCGGCGGGCTTGCTCTTAGAAAGCATCTTGAAGCGGTTTTCGGCATACATAGATTCCTCCACTGTCTTTTTAGGCGATCCGGAATCAAGATGCAGGGGATTTTTGCCTTCTGCTTTAAGAGTGGGGTTATAGCGATAGAGCAGCCAGCGCCCGCTTTCTACAACTGCTTTTTGATGGTTCATCGCCGTTTGCATATTGATGCCGTGGGCAATGCAGTGGCTGTAGGCAATTATCAGGGAGGGACCATCGTAGGCTTCGGCTTCTAGGAATACTTTGAGGGTATGTTCGTCCTTGGCTCCCATTGCTACGCTGGCGACATAGACGTTGCCATAGGACATGGCGATTAGTCCCAGATCTTTCTTGGGCGCGGGTTTACCGCCGGAAGCAAATTTGGCGACAGCGGCACGCGGTGTTGCCTTGGAGGATTGCCCGCCCGTATTAGAGTAAACCTCGGTGTCTAAAACCAGGATGTTAACGTTGCGTCCGCTAGCCAGGACGTGATCGAGACCGCCAAAACCGATGTCGTAAGCCCAGCCATCTCCGCCGATAATCCAGACGCTCTTTTTGACAAGATAGTCGGCAAGGTGTCGCAGCATTGCGATTTTGGATAGGAGCGGCGAAGCATCGTCGCCACCTCGCAGGGGCGAAGCATTCGGATCGAGATCTGTAGGAGAATCCGAAGAGTTATCGTCCGAATGCTTCGCCCTTACACTCACCGGATCGTCCGATTGCATCGCCTGTGGCGTCATCGGATCGCCACCATGCATCGCCTCATCCAGACGTTGTTTGAGTTGGGCGACCCGCTCCCTTTGTTCCCAGATATCCGCTTCGGAATGTTGTTCTGTCTGGAGGATGGCGGTGGCGAGTTCGCCTCCCACCACATCGCCGAGATCGTGCAATAGTTCCGCAGCGTAGGCAGCTTGTTTGTCTATAGCTAAGCGGAATCCCAGACCAAATTCGGCATTATCTTCAAACAGGCTATTCGACCAACTAGGACCGCGCCCATCTGCGTTCTGCGACCAGGGGGTAGTGGGCAGGTTACCGCCGTAGATCGAAGAACAACCCGTAGCATTGGCAACCAGCATGCGATCGCCGAATAGTTGGGTCACCAGCTTGATATAGGGAGTTTCGCCGCAACCAGCACAGGCACCGGAGAATTCAAATAGAGGTTCTTCCAGTTGTTGCTGGCGCACGAGATGAAGTTTCAAATTGCGGCGATCGGGATTGGGTAAGTTGAGGAAGAAGTTCCAATTATCGCATTCGGTTTCGCGTAGGGGTAACTGAGGTTCCATATTAATCGCTTTGCGCGATGGCATGGACTTATTCTTGGCAGGGCAGACATCGACGCAGATGCCGCAACCCGTGCAGTCTTCAGGCGCAACCTGAATTGTGAACTTCTGACCCTCGAAGTCGCGATCCCTGGCATCGGCAGATTTAAACGTAGGCGGTGCATCAACCAGTGCTGTCGGTTCGTAGGCTTTGCCTCGAATCACGCCGTGCGGGCATACCATCACGCACTTACCGCACTGAATGCAAACATTTGGATCCCAAGTGGGAATTTCCTGGGCAATGTTGCGCTTCTCCCACTTTGCCGTACCTGTAGGATAGGTGCCGTCTACGGGCAGGGCGCTGACCGGCAGTGCGTCTCCCCGATGGGCGATCATCTTACCCAGCACGTCGCGCACGAAGTCAGGGGCATTTGCGGGAACGGGCGATCGCATGGTTATCTTACTGGTGGCGGTGGCGGGTACGCTCACCTCGTGCAAATTCTCCAGCGTGCTATCGACGGCCTGGATGTTCATGCGCACGATTTCCGGGCCTTTTTTACCGTAGGTCTTTTCAATTGTCTGTTTGATTTTGGCGATCGCTTCTGCGCGCGGTAGTACGCCCGACAGGGCAAAGAAACATACCTGCATGACTGTATTGATGCGGCTGCCCATGCCGTTGTTGCGAGCCACCTGGTTGGCATCGATCGCGTAGACTTTGAGTTGCTTGCGAATAATTTGCTCCTGCACGTCAAGCGGCAGGCGATCCCATACTGCGTCGGCAGTGTAAGGACTGTTGAGCAGGAGCGTAGCGCCAGCGGCGGCGGATTGTAAAACATCGAGCCATTCCAGGAAATTCCATTGATGACAGCCGACAAAATTGGCGCGATCGATCAGGTATGTGGAGCGAATGGGATCGGGTCCGAAGCGCAAATGGGAAACGGTAATGGAACCGGATTTTTTGGAGTCGTAGACGAAGTAACCCTGGGCGTAGTTGTCGGTTTCTTCGCCAATAATCTTGATCGAGTTTTTATTCGCTCCCACCGTACCGTCGGAACCCAACCCGTAGAACATGGCTCGCACCACGTTACTCGGTTCGGTGGAGAAGCTGGGATCGTAGTCTAGCGAAGTTTGGGTGATATCGTCGTTAATCCCAATCGTAAAGTGATTCTTCGGCTTGACCTGCAATAAATTATCGAAGACGCTCTTTACCATAGCAGGCGTAAATTCCTTCGATGACAGACCGTAACGCCCGCCCACAATTTTGGGCACGGCCTGTAGGGGCGAACAGCCGTTTGCCCCTACCAATTCGTTCGCTCCTACCTGTTCGTATAATGCCGTAACGACATCGAGATAGAGGGGTTCGCCCGCCGACCCTGGTTCCTTAGTGCGATCGAGTACGGCAATATGCTTGACGGTAGCGGGGAGAGCCGCCACCAGGCGCTGGGCATCGAAGGGTCGATAAAGCCGCACTTTCAGCACGCCGACTTTTTCACCGCTGGCATTGAGGGTATCGACGGTTTCGCAGATTGCCTCGCACCCCGATCCCATCGCAACTATGACGCGATCGGCATCGGCAGCACCGTAATATTCAAAAAGGCGATAGTAACGCCCGGTCAGGTCGCCGAATCGATCCATCGCCTTTTGTACGATATCGGGACAGGCATTGTAATAGGTATTGACGGATTCGCGGGCTTGGAAGTACACGTCGGGGTTTTGAGCCGTGCCGCGCAGGACGGGGCGATCGGGACTCAGCGATCGCGCGCGATGGGCGAGAATCCACTTATCCGCGATGAGGGCGCGCATGGCATCCGCCGACAGCAACTCTATCTTCTGAATTTCGTGGGAGGTGCGGAATCCATCAAAGAAGTGAACGAACGGTACGCGCGATTCCAGAGTAGCAGCTTGAGCGATCGCGGCAAAGTCTTGAGCTTCCTGCACGGAAGCCGAGCACAGCATGGCAAAACCCGTGGCGCGCACTGACATGACATCGCTGTGATCGCCAAAAATCGAGAGTCCCTGTGCTGCTAGCGATCGAGCCGCGACGTGAACGACCGTACTGGTGAGTTCGCCAGCGATCTTGTAGAGATTGGGAATAGTCAACAGCAATCCCTGGGATGATGTAAAGGTAGTGGAGAGCGAGCCCGCTTGCAAAGCACCGTGGATCGCACCGGCTACGCCGCCCTCGCTTTGCATTTCCATCACGCTCGGTACCGTTCCCCATAGATTCGCTTTGCCTTCCGCAGACCAGGCATCCGCCCATTCGCCCATTGGTGTAGCTGGTGTAATGGGGTAAATGGCAATTACTTCATTCATAGCGTAAGCAACGCGGGCTACCGCCTCATTCCCGTCCAACGCTGCATAGTTTTTACTACTCATAGGTGCAAACCTCTACAAATTTTTCAGATAGATTGTGATGAGTTGGCTATATTAGCTATCAAAACTATCAAATATAGAATTCCGTTGGGCTAATTAATTGAAGAGTAAAAGCTATTTAAACATCGATTCGAGTAAAAACAAAAAACTAAAAAATATTAAGTTCGCTTTAAAAAGTTAAACCCATTGATAGTTTAGCAGGAAATCATCTTAAATTTATGCGTTATCGAACAACAATCTGCGAAAATAATTTCCACACAACAAACACTAAAATAACAAATTTGTTGTTTAATTAACAACGTTTACAAGAGAACTAAAATAACAAATTTGTTGTTTAATTGACACCTTAGATAATGTCTAGATTTGTTACTTAGTTGACAGCAAAAATAAATCTCCACTACGATCTAAAACCGCGATCGCTGCTTCGCCTTCCCTATTATAGCACCAACAAATTGTCATCGCGACATAGCATGCAAGCCGTTCTCAGCAGGCACCCGTATCTTTGCATGCCAAGGTAAAGATTGGTAAAGAAAATGACATTATAGTTCCCGCTCGCAGTCGATCGCTTTCGAGAAGTTCGCTCGATTACTACTATTAAAGTTCCCG
This sequence comes from Pseudanabaena sp. PCC 6802, assembly GCF_000332175.1. Taxonomy (NCBI): domain Bacteria; kingdom Bacillati; phylum Cyanobacteriota; class Cyanophyceae; order Pseudanabaenales; family Pseudanabaenaceae; genus Portococcus; species Portococcus stanieri. The sequence goes on from NZ_KB235910.1 coordinate 430,432, forward strand.
AACGCGGTTAAAAATTACTGAAACGCGATCGCGGAAATAATTGTAAAATTTAACAAAGTCAATGCGTATTGACATGAGATTAGTTTGTGTTGACATTAGGTTAATTCGTGATAAATTCAATAGCAGTTAAACTGAATGAGAAATCCAAGGAAAATTTAACTTTTGAATTCCTTAGCAACCGTAATTAGGTCGGATAATTAAGCTAAAATAGAAAACGTCTGAGATTTATCGCATGCCGATGTATTCTCTCTAATGAGTTTTAGTGAATTTGCCAGAGGCAATTATTTACAGGTACCTGGAAGTTTTTCCAGCAAGGAGAATGTAGATTCAGGATATTGTGCGAAGTTTGGACCTGGAGATTATTGGTTCGTTTAAAGGAAAGTAACTATGCCACCCTTAGAAACAGCAACAGAAGAAATCGCGACAAAATCGCCAGAGGAGAAGAAATCGGCTTCAGAGCATGCAAGTGGCGATAAGCGGTTCAAGACGCTCGATCTGACCATGAAGCGTAATCACTATCGCCAGGATGCTTTAATCGAGGTCTTGCACCGCGCCCAGGAAGCTTTTGGGTATTTAGAAGAAGACGTACTTATCTACATTGCACGAGGGCTAAAACTGCCTCTAAGTCGCGTCTATGGTGTTGCGACCTTTTACCACCTGTTCTCTCTCAAACCCCAGGGAGAACATACTTGCGTGGTTTGTATGGGAACCGCATGTTATGTAAAAGGAGCTAGTGCGCTGTTAGAAGCGATCGCTGGAGAAATTGGCATCCATCCGGGCGAAACGACTGCCGATCGCAAAGTATCGTTACTGACCGCCCGCTGCATTGGTGCTTGCGGTATTGCCCCCGCCGCCGTACTTGACGGTCAGGTGCATGGCAAGCAGTCGCCAGAAGGCGTGCTGGCAAATATGCAGAATTGGCTGCACTAGCTGCTTTATGCACCTGCCTTGAAAGAGATAATTCTCATTCGTTACTCGTTTGACATTGGTTGCGAGTTCAAGATTAAGGATAAAGAAAATGGACTTAACCGAACTGCTTGAGATGGGACAAAAGGAGCGCGATCGCGCCAAAACGATTCGCTTGCATTGCTGCACGGCGGCGGGTTGCTTGTCTTCAAAATCTGATGCCGTGAAAGCAGAATTGGAAACTGCCGTGCGAGATGCAGGGCTGGAGGCAACTGTGGAAGTGTGCGGCGTTGGTTGCATGAAGTTTTGCGGTCGAGGACCTTTAGTAGAAGTAACCCCCAATGGCCTTCTCTACGAACAGGTCACACCGGAAAATGCCAGCGCGATCGTAGCAGCACTAAACGGTCAGATCGAATCGGAGCGATTGCCACCACTGGGAGACTACAACCATCCTTTCTTTACGCGGCAGATGCCAATCGTGCTGGAAAACAGCGGTAAAATCGATCCCGAACGGATTGAAGCTTACATCGCAACCGGTGGCTATCAACAACTCTATAAGGTGCTGTATGAAAAGAAACCGGCAGATGTAGTAGAGGAAATTACCCGCAGTGGGTTGCGCGGGCGGGGTGGTGGCGGCTATCCTACGGGTCTAAAATGGGCAACGGTTGCTAAGATGTCCAGCAAGCAAAAGTACGTCATTTGTAACGCCGATGAAGGCGATCCTGGCGCGTTTATGGATCGCAGCGTACTGGAGAGCGATCCCCATCGCATCCTGGAAGGCATGGCGATCGCGGGTTACGCCATCGGTGCCGATCGCGGTTACATCTACGTGCGAGCTGAATATCCCCTTGCGATCGCGCACCTGCAAAAAGCCATTCAACAGGCAAAACGACTGGGCTTGTTAGGCACTCAGATCTTCGACTCGCCATTTGACTTCCGCATTGATATCCGTGTCGGGGCTGGAGCTTTTGTCTGCGGGGAGGAAACGGCTCTGATTGCATCAGTAGAGGGTGGCAGAGGTACTCCTCGTCCTCGTCCTCCCTATCCAGCGGAGTCAGGTTTGTGGGGCAGTCCCACCCTTATTAATAATGTGGAAACCTTTGCCAATATCGTGCCAATTATCCGACAGGGAGCAGAATGGTTTGCCAGCATCGGAATCGATCGCAGCAAAGGGACAAAAGTTTTCGCCCTGACCGGCAAGATTCAAAATACCGGCTTGATTGAAGTGCCAATGGGAACGCCAATCAGACAAATTATCGAAGAAATGGGAGATGGCGCGCCCGACGGAGGCGCGATAAAAGCCATCCAAACTGGAGGGCCATCGGGTGGATGCATTCCCGTCGATGCTTTAGATACGCCCGTTTCCTATGAATCTCTAGTAGCATTGGGAACGATGATGGGTTCTGGTGGCATGATCGCGATCGACGATGCCACGAATATGGTAGATGTGGCGCATTTCTACATGGAATTCTGTCGCGATGAATCCTGTGGCAAGTGCGTTCCCTGCCGTGCCGGCACCGTACAGATGCTGCATCTTTTAACTAAAATCCTGAAGCGACAAGCAACTCTAACAGATTTAGAGAACTTAGAAGCTATGTGTTACATGGTTAAAGATACGAGTCTGTGCGGTCTGGGCATGAGCGCACCCAACCCCGTTTTAAGTACGCTGCGCTACTTCCGAGACGAATACGAGGCATTGCTGCAAGAGAATTCCCCCAGCGTAGCGAACGGCCATGCGCCCCCACCGCAATTAGTATAACGGTCAGCCTGCCTGGTTGCGATCGATACAGTCGATTCACGCGAAAGATATACAGATAAGGATAGACAGTATGTCAGTCAAAACCCTAACAATTAACGGCGAAATGATTAGCGCCCGCGAAGGCGAAACAATTCTCATTGCAGCCCGAGCGGCGGGTATTCGCATCCCTACCCTCTGCTTTTTAGAAGGAGTTACCGCCGTAGCTGGTTGTCGCATGTGCTTAGTAGAAATTGAGGGAAGTAGCAGACCTCAGCCTGCCTGCGTCACCCAGGTAGCAGAGGGGATGGTCGTCCGCACCGACACTGAGAAGCTGCAATCCTATCGTCGCATGGTTGTAGAACTGCTATTCGCCGAAGGCAATCATGTCTGCGCCGTTTGCGTAGCAAATGAGAATTGCGAGCTGCAAGATATGGCGATCGCCGTGGGCATGGATCACTCTCGCTTCCCCTATCAGTTCCCCGTTCGGGATGTCGATGTCTCTCATCCCATGTTTGGTCTCGATCGCAACCGCTGCATTCTCTGCACCCGTTGCGTGCGGGTTTGCGACGAAATCGAAGGGGCGCACGTTTGGGATGTCGCCAGTCGAGGCGGCAAGTCGTTTATCGTAGCAGGAATGAATCAACCCTGGGGCGAGGTGACGGCCTGCACTTCCTGTGGTAAGTGCGTAGAAGCCTGTCCGACAGGTTCGCTTTTCCGTGCGGGTTCGACGGTAGCGGAAATGCAGCACGATCGCGGCAAATTGGAATTTCTAGTGACAGCAAGGGAGAAAAAAGAATGGACAAGATAAGATTTGCCAGCGTTTGGTTGGCAGGTTGTTCCGGGTGTCACATGTCATTCTTAGACTTAGACGAGTGGCTGTTCGAGCTTGCCAAACATGTTGAAGTTGTCTACAGTCCGATCGCCGATGTGAAAGAATATCCCGAAAATGTCGATGTCTGTCTGGTGGAAGGCGCGATCGCCAATGAAGATAATCTCGAATTAATCCATAAAATCCGCGATCGCACGAAATTAGTAGTCTCATTTGGCGACTGTGCCGTTACTGCCAACGTGCCCGCCATGCGGAACATGCTGGATGGCTCGGGAGCGGTTCTGCGGCGCAGCTATTTAGAACTCGGCGACGTGACACCGCAATTACCCCATGCTCCCGGCATCGTCCCCGAACTGCTGGAACGGGTCGTCCCCGTTCACGAAGTCGTCAATGTCGATCTGTTTCTACCCGGTTGCCCGCCTTCCGCCGATCGCATCAAAGCAGCAATTGAGCCTTTACTGCATGGCGCAATGCCTTTGATGGAGGGGCGATCGATGATTAAATTCGGATGATTTTGGTAGCGATGATCCTGTAGGGGCAGGTTTAGCTAGAGATCTTTGCAAATTGACGCGATCCGCTCGGCCAAAAGCTGCCCCTACCTGTACTGCAAATGGAGAAAGCGATCGAACGCATCGCATATGAAAGATGAGGAATGGATGTATGAGTAAAACAATAGTTATCGATCCCGTCACCCGCATTGAAGGTCATGCCAAAATCTCTATCTTCCTCGACGATGCTGGCGAAGTTTCCGACGCGCAGTTTCACGTAGTCGAATATCGCGGATTTGAGAAATTTTGCGAGGGTCGCCCCATGTGGGAAATGGCGGGGATTACGGCGCGTATATGCGGTATTTGCCCCGTCAGCCACCTGCTGGCATCAGCCAAAACGGGCGACAAGTTGTTAGCCGTGCAGATTCCCCCTGCGGGCGAAAAATTGCGGCGGTTGATGAATCTCGCTCAGATTACGCAGTCCCATGCCCTTTCCTTTTTCCATCTCAGCAGTCCCGACTTTCTGCTCGGTTGGGATAGCACTCCCGCCACGCGCAACGTCTTCGGTTTAATGGCAGCCGATCCAGAACTGGCCAGAGGTGGCATCCGCTTGCGTCAGTTCGGTCAACAAATTATCGAACTGTTGGGAGCGAGAAAAATCCATGCCGCCTGGGCGGTTCCCGGTGGCGTGCGATCGTCCCTCAGCACCGAAGGCCGTCAGTGGATTCGCGATCGCTTGCCAGAATCCTTTGCCACAATTGAAAACGCCCTGAGTTTATTTAAACAACTGCTCGATCGCGAACTGCAAACCGAAGTGCAGGTGTTCGGCGACTTCCCATCCCTGTTTATGGGTCTGGTGGAAAAAAACGGCGAATGGGAACACTATGGCGGTCGCATTCGCTTTAAAGATAGCAACGGCAATATCGTGGCGGATAACCTGAGCGAAGATGATTACCAGCAATATATCGGCGAAGCGGTCGAACCCTGGTCGTACCTGAAATTTCCCTACTACAAACCGCTGGGCTACCCCAACGGTATCTATCGCGTCGGCCCCCTAGCGCGTTTGAATGTCTGCGATCGCATTGGCACGCCCAAAGCAGATCGGGAATTACAAGAATTCCGCGAGCGATCGGGCGGCATGGCTACTTCTTCATTCCTCTATCACCACGCCCGTTTAGTGGAAATTTTGGCAGCGATTGAAAGAATTGCCGAACTGATCGAAGATCCAGATATCCTATCGCCGCATACCCGTGCCAAGGCAAGCATTAACTGTTTGGAAGGAATTGGCGTGAGCGAAGCACCGCGCGGCACGCTATTCCATCACTATCACATTGACGAACACGGCGCGATTCAGAAGGTCAATTTGATTATCGCAACAGGCCACAACAATCTGGCTATGAACAAAACCGTAGCGCAGATTGCCAAGCACTACATTCATAACGGTAACGTAGCCGAAGGATTTCTCAATCGCGTCGAAGCTGGCATTCGCAATTACGATCCCTGCCTGAGTTGCTCTACCCACGCGGCGGGGCAGATGCCTTTACAAGTGCAACTGGTCAGTAAGGATGGCTCTATCCTCAAACAAATTCGGCGAGATTAGTTCGGTCAAAGCCCCTCTCCCGCTCTGGGAGAAGGATTTAGGGTGAGGTTAATGGGGGAATTTGCACATCGCGTAAGGTGGGCAATGCCCACCTTACAAATATTGCGATTATTGCGATCCGTAATTACGGGCTAGGAGGGATTCGAACCCCCGACACCGTGGTCCGTAGCCACGTGCTCTAGTCCACTGAGCTACAAGCCCTTAACTTGCGTTCCTTAGCATAACACAAGTTCGCTCGAGTTTAGCTCAACCTCAAAAGAATTGGGAAAAATATAGCCATGGACAGATCTGTTAGGACAGGGGGGGTGTGGGCTGCGCTCCCACGCAGGGTTTTCACCCCTGCACCCCGTCCTAAGCCTGTTGGCTGTAGCGGTTTTCAGATGAAAACGAGAAGGGGGTTTGGGGGCGTTGCCCCCAAGAAGGGGTTCCACCCCTTCACCCCAAAAATAAAACCCGTTCTCAAGTGAAAACCGCTATATAGCTATAAATTCTGGATAGTCGATCGGCTTGCGTATATAAAATAAGTTTGTAGTTTTGTATACTATGGTTATTAACTTTTAATAAAGTCACAGGCTTCCTCATTATTGCGATGGGGAGAATGCCAAAGATGAATTCAGAGGTTCTTATTAGAGTGAGCGACCATCCTCTTGCCCAGTTAAAGGGCTATGACGCAAAGGCCATTGCCAAATACTACATCCGGAGACCGTGGCAGGTGATTTGGCGAACCCTCTCGATCGTATTCATGTTCGCAGGGTTTTTATTGGGGTTACTGTGGGACAGGGCAGCAGGAAAGAGCGATCGCCACCAACCAGAACGCGCCGCCCACCTCCGCGAAATTATTACCAAACTGGGCCCCACTTATATCAAAGTCGGTCAGGCACTGTCCACCAGACCAGATCTCGTCAGAGAGGACTATCTGGCAGAACTGACCAAGCTACAGGATCGGTTGCCCCCCTTTCCCACACCGCAGGCATTCAGCATTATCGAGCGCGAACTGGGCAAGCCCGCAGACAAAATCTATAAATCGATCTCGGCAGAGCCAGTTGCGGCTGCTAGTTTGGGGCAAGTTTTCAAAGCCACTTTGTATACGGGTGAAGACGTAGCAATTAAAGTCCAAAGACCTGACTTGCTACCCGTAATCACCCTGGACTTGTTTATCCTGCGCGTCATTGCCAAATTGCTGGCTCCTTTGCTGCCATTAAACATGGGTGTGGGTCTCGACGCGATCGTGGATGAATTTGGCATCAAGCTATTTGAAGAGATCGACTATGTCAACGAAGCCCATAACGCCGAACGCTTTGCCAACTACTTCAAAGACGATCCCAAGGTAAAAGCGCCAAAAATTTACTGGGACTACAGCACGCGCTACGTTTTGACCATGGAGTGGATTCATGGCATCAAGTTAACCGATGTCGAAAGCATCAAAGCCGCAGGCTTAGACACTGATGAACTAGTCAGAATCGGCGTACTGGCTGGTTTAAGGCAACTGCTAGAGTTTGGGTTTTTCCACGCCGATCCGCACCCTGGCAATTTATTCGCCACCTATGACGGTTCCATGGCCTACATTGATTTTGGCATGATGGATCAGCTAGAGGAATCTACTAAAGAAACCCTTGTAGACTCTGTGGTGCATCTGATCAATCGGGATTACGAACAACTCGGTCAGGATTATGTGAAACTGGGTTTTCTGGCTGCCAATACAAATATGATCCCGATTGTGAAGGCCCTGGAAGTGGTGCTGGGCGATATTATGACCGAGAAAGTAGGTGATTTTAACTTTAAAGTTGTAACCGATCGCTTCTCTAGCGTCATGTATGAATATCCGTTCCGTCTGCCTGCCAAGTTTGCCCTCATTATTCGCTCTGTAGTTACCCAGGAAGGCGTAGCACTAAGCCTCAATCCCAACTTTAAGATCGTACAGGTCGCCTACCCCTATGTGGCACGTCGCCTGCTTACAGATGAATCGACAAATCTCCGCGATCGCTTGATCGAGGTCTTGTTTAAGGAAGGTAAGTTCCAGTGGTCGCGCCTGGAAAACCTGCTGGCGATCGCCAAATCCGACGGTCAGTTCGATCTTATGCCCACAGCGCAAATTGGTTTGCAGTATCTCTTTACCGAGGATGGCAAGTTTTTGCGCCGTCGCTTATTACTTGCCTTGACCGAGGACGATCGATTGCATACAGCTGAATTGCAGCGCCTATGGCAACTAGTACGTGCAGACCTGGAGCCTGGTAAATTGTGGAATGCTGCGGTGGGAACTTTGAGCGCTTCACTGCCCAAGGCGGTTACTGCGATTTTACCGATAGCCCTACTGCCAGGTGCAAATCCTGGTAGCTAGCACTCATACCAAACCTGTATTGCTGTAGTTTTTGGCACTTTTATGGCGTTAACAAGAGGTTATAGGTATAATTAACGACATTTTACGTCATTTCAGGCGTAACGAGTACAGCTAAATGGCGCTATCGAATTCGCGATATGATTAGGTGAGCGAATCCGCAAACAAAGGTTGAGGAATTATGGTAAGTCAAATTAAAAAAGAGGATATGTACGAAAAACTGGGCAATATTGACCAGATTCGTGACATTATTTTCGGCGCTCAGTTGCGCGAGTATAACGGGCGCTTTGAAAAAATTGAGTCGGATTTGCTCAGCATGCATCAGGAGCTACTGGATCGCATTAATGAGGTGCGGATGAACTATTCCACCGAGTTGCGCGTGGCTGTAGAAGCACTGGATAAAAAATTAAAGACTTTACAAACCTCAACTGACGAAGAACGGCAGGATCTCAGGGCGCAGATAGAGCGCACCCATCGTAAATCCACGGCTAGTTTTGACAAGCTCAACAGCGATTTAGAAGTGGCTACCACATCAATCCGCGACGATCTGACTGAAACCAAGGCCAAAATGCAAGAGGATATGCGCGGACTGCGGACATACATCCAGGAAGAACTCGATCGGCGTTTATCTGCGATCGGTAATATGAAGATCTCCCGCGATGACATGGCGGAAATTTTGTTTGAACTGGGTATGCGTCTCAAGGGTACGGAATTCGTACCAGAACTAGAAGAGGCAACGGATTTGATCCTGGTCGATCGCATGACTGGTGCTGAATAGCCCGATCGTTTTCTTAATTGCCCGATCTGCATAATTAGGAGTACTGCCACGCCATGAGACGTATTTGTCTGATATTAATGGCGATCGCCATAATTTGCTTTTCTATCCCAGACTACGTTAAGGCCGAGGCTGGCAACTCATCATCTAGCTCTCAACTAGTGGAAAGGTTAGAAAGAATCGCGGCATCTATGCAACAGGTGCACTTTTGCTTTAACGAAAACTGTTTTTACCGCGATATCAAAACTCAGATCGAACCACCATCTCAGCCTGACGGTCAATACACGGCTACGATCTCAGCAATTGTCGATCGCCCTGGTGGCAACATTAATACTGCCGACTACCATTTTATTTTTAATAGCGATCGCTGGCAGTTAGTGAAGGGCGAAGAATATACCGATATGGCCGATTACTTCTTCGATGGCGATCGCTACGAAATTTATAGCTCGCATACCAATCGCACGGTTGCAGGCAATGTCGCTCAAGCCAAAGCCCAGGGCAGTCTCAAGTCAGGCTACCTACCCCTTTACTTTGACATTCTAAATAGAGGCTTAGATCGAATTTGAGATGGGGGATGGGGATGTTTGTGCGTAAATTACTCGTGTATGCTGCCATCAGGCATGATAGCGCCATTTAACTTGGCTTTGCTCAGATCGGCCAGGCTTAAATCGGCTTTGTGGAGGTTGGCCTGGGTGAGATTAGCACGACTGAGATCGGCACGGGTTAAAATTGCCCCTCTCAGGTCTGCACCCTGTAAGTTAGCCCTGCTCAAGTCCACCCAACCCAGATCCGCACCCCGCAGATCTGCTTTGCTCAAGTCAACGTGGGTGAGGATGGATTCGCTTAAATCGATACCGTGAAGAACTGCCCCGTGTAGATCGACTCCAACTAGGCGCGTTTGCTCGAAATTTCTGTCGCCAGCAGCATAGCGTCTGAGCAATTCGTCGGCATTTAAAGCAGCGTGGCTGGGTAAAGAAGACATACCTAATTTCCTGTCCAGCAAATCTTAAAACTGTCGAATGGCTCCAGTTTAGCTCTAGTTGACAGCACTACCTAGAAATAAATCCTGAAATTGCCATAAAATTACGCTTTGACTTTCTCCTTTAAAAACCTTGTGAGATTTCCCAACAAACCCAACTGACTTTCCCCGAAGTAAAACCTGTTTGTGACAGGGAATTTGCTTGCATCGCAGGTGTTTTTTTGCGCGAGCTATAGCGTTTTTCAGATCGGAAAGATTAGGGGGTTTGGGGGCGTTGCCCCCAAGAAGGGGTTCCACCCCTTCACCCCAAAAATAAAACCTGTTCTCAATTGAAAAACGCTATAGGTATTAAAAGAAGTTCGTCACCTAAACCAATCACGATCGAATTAAAAGCTATCTTTTGTACCTCAAAGGCTGAAACGTTTAGTTCGGTGGATATTTGACTTAAAGATTTCTGTCCATTGGCAGCTTGAAATAATTTCAACTCCAGAGGGTTTAATTTGACTAGCAAACCAGAACCTACCCCTGGGAGTTTATTATCAAGTACCTGACAAAATTGAGTCCAGCGATCGACTGGCAACAAGCATCAGCGAATGCATCACACTTACGGCTTTCTTTGCAAGGGACTCTCCAGCAGTTCAATCTTCTAAAGGTAGATTCCCCGCCGCTCCGCAGCGAAGGAGACAAAATGCAATCCGACGGGGTTTTACCAAATCTTTGGTGCTTTAGTTCTATCCCTTCCTTGAAAATACCAATTAGCAGATAGGCAACAGGCACAAAAAAGCTACGAAGCCATCGTATTGGCACCAGTAGCGATCAGCCGACGGAACAAGCCTGCCGTCCAGCCAGTTTCTTTCAAAACAGCCGCCGACGAAACTTCGATGTAGGCTTGCTCGATAAATGCCAGGTCGATCATGCAAATTTTACTCAGAGACTCTCTGAGATCTTCAGGCTTGCCGCTACTCTTGAGTAGTTTCGTCACTTCCCGCACCACAGTTGCCATTGCTGGAACGACGTGTTCGGGACCAATGCCAATTTTGACGTGAACCAGACCGATGCGCCAGCGACGTTCGGCATAGCTTTTTCCCCAATCGTCCATGCCAGTAAACATCTCGTGAAACCATTGAACGAAGGTTTCGCGCAAACGGTGAATGCGTCCTTCCGTTTCTGTTAAGATTGCATTCATTTCCGGGTCTTTCTGTAGATAGCCATAAAAGCAATCAGCCATAGCAGGAGCGATTTCTTTGCCCCAATCAGCGTTAGCCTTTAGTAGAGATTTATCTTCGGCATTAAGCTCCGTCCTTCTCTCCAACGTTTGGAGAAACTGATGAGGATCTGAAACCATACTTTTTGCTTCCTTAACTGAAATATCTCTGATATTAAATGTTTATAGATAATTTGTCAAAAAGACTCCACATCTTCAGTAATTCCAAATCCAAAATCTGACAGTCATGAAACTCTTACACCAAGAGAAGTTTATAACTTTTGATGTTTTGTCCGATCTCTGAAATGACCTAAAATCATTCCAAATTGGGAATTGCTACCACATCTTTACATTTACTGATTTTTTATGTTTTTTTAATTGAGAACAGGTTTTATTGACGGGGTGAAGGGGTTCCACCCCTTCTTGGGGGCAACGCCACCACGCAGAGGAGGCAGGGCGGACTTGAGTCGAGCAATATTAGCCCGTGCGATACTGCCACAGACCGGCTGTAGTAATTAAGAGATAAATACTATGCTCTGACTTTATCCTTTAAAAACCTTGTGAGATTTCCCAACAAACCCGAACTGACTTTCCCTGAAGTAGAACCTGTTTGTGATGAGGAATTTGCTTGCATCGCAGGTGTTTTTTTGCGCGAGCTAGGTATTAAAAGAAGTTCGTCAACTAAACCAATCACGATCAAACTAAAAGCTATCTTTTGCACCTCAAAGTCTGAAATGTTTAGTTCGATAGCTATTTGACTTAAAGATTTCTGTCCATTAGCAGCTTGAAATAATTTCAACTCCAGAGGGGTTAAATTGGGTAAATCCATATTACCTGGTTTGACTAGCAAACCCGAACCTAACCCTGGGAGTTTATTAGTCAAGTGCGTCCAATCTTCCAGCGATCGCAAACCGCTTAAGTTAATATCGCGCATTGTTACGTGCAGGCCAGTTAACTCTAAATGAGAAGGAAACACCTTATCGTTAAACGTATAAATGCCCTCACGTAGGGCAAACAATTTGGTGATAGGATGAATTACTTGCAAATCAAACAGGAGCGCTACTTGTTGAGGTGTAAGTAAATTTTCCTCCCGGAGGTATCGCCCTAGTGGAACTGACAAAGTTTGCTTAGATTGCACCTTATGTAGTGCTGCGATTGTGGGAATTTCCAGTTCAAATGAATCTTTGATCAGATCGATCAGACCTTGTTTTTGCGAGGCATTAGCTACGGCAACAATTCTCCCATTCTCAAACCAAATCTGACCATATCTTTTAAATGCTTGAGTCTCAGCCTGATAGCTGTTGATGATAAGCATTCCAGTCCTTTTGCCCTGGTCTAAAACCTTGAAAACCTCCGGCAAGGATAAATCTTCTATCTTTCCAATTAGTGCCATACTGCTCCTTACAAAAATTCAACTCAACAGTTCTAAATTGCAACAGACAGTTTCATTCGCAAATTCGCTAGCAAGCAAATCCGTTGCCAACTAAAATCCCCAATTCAGATAAGGCTCGGTTGCATGCTACCCTCAAGCAAGGTAATCAGTGCTTGAGCCACTGAGCCTGGATCGGTAGCATCAACGGCGACGACCAATGCTTCCCGATCGTCGTCATTAAGTCCTAACGCAATTGCAACGTTTTCTACACTCCAGGCATCCGAAGAATCTGTGTGAGTAACACCAACCAGCATGGGAATATCCGCACGTTCTCTCATAAAACTCATAATCTGATATGCATACCGAAACTCATAAGGTCGGTGAGCTGCAACTAAAAGAATAAGGCCGTGAGCCTTAGTAATCAACATATCCCAAATAAAATCAAACCGATCTTGTCCCGGCGTACCGTAGAGGTGCAATACCTGATCGGGGCCGAATTGCAAGCGTCCAAAATCAAAAGCTATTGTCGTCTGCTGTTTGAGTAAAGCAGTATCATCTGTGGCTTTGCGATCGGTATCGACCACCTCAATTTCACTGATCGATCGAATAAAGGTCGATTTTCCTGCTCCCACCGGACCAGTTATTACTAAGCGAATTACTTCCATGACTTGCGATAAATTAAAGTAATAGTAAAGTAAAAAAGCTAAATTAGGGAGAATATTCTCCTCAAGCTTTCTTCCACAAATCTTTGAAGCATAGCGTTTTTCAATTGAGAACGGGTTGTGTTGACGGAATGAAGTGGGGAGCCCCCAAGACCGCCCTAACTCCCTTGTCTTGGGGGCAATATCTCCAAACCACTACTCTTTGCCGATGTGAAAACCGCTATAACACCTTGGGCAACACCAAATCCTGGTTGATTAACCGCTCTTCACCCAAGGTACTGAGCTTCTACGCGACGGCAGAAATAGTGGGTTGAATTGCTGTTTTGAGAGTAGAAACAACTTGTTTGATCTCTAACATCAACACCCCTTGCTTCGCATTTTTATTCGCGAGTACGAGGAGAACAGCGTCATCAGCGCAACTAACGAGAATTGCATACCCCTGATCGCCCTCAATCATAATGCGATCGATCGTACCTCTTGATAGCTCGCGACCGATGCGTTCGCCTAAGGACAAAATAGCGGCTGTCATTGCGGCGACTCTCTCTTCGTCCATCGAGCCAGGGATGCTAGTTGCTAGAGGTAAGCCATCCGGTGTCACAACTGCGGCACCCTGGATATCGCTAGTGGAAGTGACAAATTGTTGTAAGGTATTGTTGATTTTACCTATGTTGATTCCCATAATTTAGTTCCTTTGATTAGTTCCTGGTTGGTTAGTGAATAGCGGACAGAGTTTTGGTCTTGTCAGTTAAGAAAACTTGTTAGCCCAATAATTAGCCCAAAGTTTCAAATTCGATTACGTCATGGGTGCCACCACGCAGCACGGACTCTACTTGCTTGCCACGCAGGCGCTTGCCAGTGAGGGCTTCTAAGGCACCTTGCACTGCACCCATCGTATAGGTAAGTTGACGAGGAGAACCCTGCGATTCTCCGCTCGAACAAATTGTTTCGCGGCAATAAACTCTGATGGTATCGCCAAAGTCAGCTTTGTCAATCAGACACAAGCGAGTTCCATCTTTGCCCAACGCTTTCTGAATTAGTGGAATAGCTGCTTCTGGCGAACCTTGAGACAACCCAAGGCTTTCCACAAGTTGTTTACCTCTTTGCCTCCCAGCCGAAATTAATGCAATTGCAGCAGCCTTCTCTCCTAAAGCCTCTTCTGCTCCTGTAACCATTGCTTTGAAGCAAACGATACTACTGAAATCGCCTAACTCAGGGCGTTGTAATGTAGCGGTAGCGGTAGACAATGTCAATCTCCTTGTATAACTAAAAAAATTTATTTGGGATAGAGAATCATTTCCCTTTAACACAACTGCTATAGAGAACTCCCTATCCCCTTACACAAAACGATGATACCCACGCGCAAAAAAAAATATCTCTGCGACTTAACAAAAGTTGACAAACTTAATCTAGGGGAATTCTAGAGGGAGGACTGGAGTTTTTTAGTTGTAGCCTATAGAGTTTTTTGCAGTCTAAGGTTCTCGATGGCTAGAACCTATGTTTACGAGTGTTCGCGAGACACATTTATCCATCAATAGTCAGACAATTTTAAACTGCTAAGGGATTTGCGTAAATAAATATCCTTATTGTTAAGATGCTGTTAGCGACAGCGTAACGCATCAGCAAACTTAGGATTGGTACATTAAAACGCTAGTCCCTAGGTCCCGCCACCCAAGGTGCTGAGCTTCTACGCGACGGCAGAAATAGTGGGTTGAATTGCTGTTTTGAGAGTAGAAACAACTTGTTTGATCTCTAACATCAACACCCCTTGCTTCGCATTTTTATTCGCGAGTACGAGGAGAACAGCGTCATCAGCGCAACTAACGAGAATTGCATACCCCTGATCGCCCTCAATCATAATGCGATCGATCGTACCTCTTGATAGCTCGCGACCGATGCGTTCGCCTAAGGACAAAATAGCGGCTGTCATGGCAGCAACTCTTTCTTCGTCCATCGAGCCGGGGATGCTAGTTGCTAGAGGTAAGCCATCCGGTGTCACAACTGCGGCACCCTGGATATCGCTAGTGGAAGTGACAAATTGTTGTAAGGTATTGTTGATTTTACCTATGTTGATTCCCATAATTTAATTCCTTTGATTAGTTCCTGGTTGGTTAGTGAATAGCGGACAGAGTTTTGGTCTTGTCAGTTGAGAAAACTTGTTAGCCCAATTGTTGGCCCAATTGTTAGCCCAAAGTTTCAAACTCGATTACGTCATGGGTGCCACCACGCAGCACGGACTCTACTTGCTTGCCGCGCAGGCGCTTGCCAGTGAGGGCTTCTAAGGCACCTTGCACTGCACCCATCGTATAGGTAAGTTGACGAGGAGAACCCTGCGGTTCTCCACTCGAACAAATTGTTTCCCGGCAATAAACTCTGATGGTATCGCCAAATTCTGCCTTGTCAATCAGACATAGGCGAGTTCCATCTTTGCCCAGCGCTTTCTGCATCAGTGGGATAGCTGATTCTGCTGAACCTTGAGACAACCCAAGGCTTTCTACGAGTTGTTTACCTCTTTGCCTCCCAGCCGAAATTAATGTAATTGCAGCAGCCTTCTCTCCTAAAGCCTCTTCTGCTCCTACAACCATTGCTTTGAAGCAAACGATACTACTGAAATCCCCTAACTCAGGGCGTTGCAATGTAACTGTAGCGGTAGACACTATCAATACTCCTTGTATAACTACAAAAATTACTGAGGATAGAGAATTATTTCCTCTTAACAAAACTGCTATAGAGAAATCCTTTACCCTTACAGAAAAGGATGGTACCCACGTGCAAAAAAATACTTCTGGGGCTTAATAAAAGTTGACAATCCTATTTAAGGAGGAGGACTGGAGTTTTTTAGTTGTAGCCCGTAAGGCTGCAGTCTAAGGTTCTCGATGGCTAGAACCTATGTTTGCGAGACTCACTCGATCGTCAATCGTCCGGACGCTTTTAAACTGCTAACGGTAGAATGCAGGTTTCACCCTCCTTAATCTTAATGAGGTTAGATGCCAACGATTAGAATACGAGTAGAATACGAGCTTAATCTTAATGAGGTCAGATGGTAACAATAGAATAAGAGTTTCAGCTATTGTCTCAACAAATGTCCGAAGTGTTGACCATAATAATAGCACAGAGAAAATTTTAGTCTATGTCGTCTTAACCTCAAATTCCCAAATAAGGGTGAAGCTTTTGTGAGTCTAAAAGCCTTGTTAAAACCACTTGCCTTTCCAAATTGATAGTGATGCAGGATATCCAGATCGGTCTACTTATCAAGCGATTTGAGTTTGGTGGCGCTGTTCTGATATCATTTTCAGCGATCGGGAACATTACCTAATTCCTCAGTCATGGCAAAGCCAACTTTCAGGTGAAATCTAAATTAAAATTTAATCTTTTGCAAACAAGGCTTTTATTGGCTGCGGTCTCGATCTCCTATAGCGCGATCGCTTGCCAGCCAGCCCAAAATATCCCAAAAAAGGTTGTAGAGAAGGCAGAAGCATACTTGCGATCGCAAATGCATTTAGATCGCAACATTCCTGTAAATACTGAAGCTCAAACCGAGCAGCAAATTAACCAGAACGATCTATGTCAAACCACAGAACCTCTAGAAATAGGTTTTCAAATCGTTCTGGTGGCAGATGGCAGCCGCTATACTCTCCACAGCGATCGCTCTGGTAATAACGTGGAAATATGTATGGCTGAGGATGCTCAGCCGGATGTGTTTGCCAAGTATACTGGTGCGGGTTATACCGTGAAGTATCCTCAAAGTTGGCGGGTTACAGATGAGGGCTTAGAACCAAACGGTACCAATCGCGTGCAGTTTATGCCAACCGATCGATCGCTAGGATACATAGAAATTGATAGACTAAACCAAGTAAATGCAGAATTAGATACTGCAAAAAATATTAAGAATTTCAAAGAAGAAAAATTTGATGCTATTCCGCTAGAGACAAGCTCTGGCAGTATGCAAGAGTACGTTCAGCTCGTAGTAGAAAAATCTGGGGAACAGAGAGAATGGAAAGTTAAGGCTTTAATGTTTAAAAGCGACAAATTTGTTTACAAAATCAAACTTTTGAGTTCTGAAGATGAAAGTGCTTTAGAGAAAGACTTCGAGCAATTTGTACGCGAGTTCAGGCTAGTTAAATAGTAAACAAATATTACAAAATTTACAGGATTTGTAAAAGAATTATTGAGAAGTTTGAGATTTCACAATTCGCTACTGTAATTTATTAAGCATGGCATCGAAATTTTGGTTCCTGTAAAAATCTATTGATAGGGGCAGGTTTTGCCCAAGCGATCTTGCTAGGAGTCTAAAACTTCCAGCTATGCCTGCCCTTATACCAAATTCGCGCTAATTATCCCTAATATTACCTGGTGCTCACGGCTACAAGTAAAGTCTGCCTTTGCAGACTTCAAGTAGAAGGGGGTAACTAAGCAGGGTTTGGTATTACATATGAATCAATGGAGAATTTACAGGCGAAAGATTTTATCGCAAATTTATTATCAATTTTAAATTCTTGAGAATCTCATGTATAAGCCATCTACTAAAGATCCAGTTGTCGCCGCAGTTACCGCTGCTATGGGTGCAGGTGTAGTTGCAGGTTATAGTGTCAGCCAGGGGCAAAATGTCTTTGTTGGTATTGGCATCACTATTTTTGCTACGCTTGTTGCTCTGCTTGTAGATAAGCTGTTTTTTAGCACTTAGATCTGGGTAAATGTCGAAAAAATACGTTATGTGGGGTACTTATTGCGCTGATGTGCTAGAAAAGCGCGCCCCTTATCGTCAAGCGCATTTAGATAACTTAAAAGCGCTCAAGGAATCGGGTCAAGTAATTACAATAGGGCCAACTCAAGATCTAACTATGGTATTCGGCGTTTATGCAGCCGAAGATGAGGATTCTGTGCGTAAGTTAATCGAATCGGATGTCTATTGGCAAAATCAAATATGGACTAGTTACGAAGTCCGTGAATGGATTCAAGCTTTTTAGAGATTCTTGTTTATCTCTTCTTCTAGTTCCTCAGTTTCGAGGTCGAAATTAATTTTGTTGTATATTGCAGTTGTAGAGATTTTCGCCTTCATTTCCATTAAAGAGAGTGTAGTCTCATTCTCATAGGTGGAGGAGATCCAGCGATCGCCTTGCCTCTGAAAATACTCCACATACATCCGATCCTGAGCCACCAGGAGATATTCGCTGAAGGTGCAAATAGTGCGATAGGCAGCAAACTTATCGCCGCGATCGTATCCGGCTGTGGATGGGGATAGCACCTCAACGATTAAAATGGGATTAATCAGGGTATCTTTGCGACCTTCTTGGTAGGCGATTGGCTCGGCAACCACCATCAGGTCAGGATAAGTAGCGACACGTTTATTGGGAATCCACAGGCGTTGGTCGGTCACAAAAACGCGGTAGGGATATTCCTGCAATGCAGCATAAAGCAACGACAGTAGATTAACTACCAAAGTGTTGTGATTCGGCGTACCGCCCGTCATGGGTACAATTTCCCCGTCAATATATTCATTTTTGGTTTCCGAGCGCACCTCTCGTTCAAAATATTCTGGCAAAGTATATTTCGTGGTTAAAGTAGTCATAATATTTTCTCGATCCAGGGCGATCTCAAATAATTTTACATTACTCTGCAGATCGAGCAATTGCATTGGAAGTGTCAAAGAATGTAGCTACAATAAAGCATGAGTTTTAGCAACAATGTTTTCTAACTGTTTGCTACTCATTAGATTTGCCAGAACTAGATTAATTATGACTGCTAACTCTCGTCGCTACCACATCACTACCTTTGGCTGCCAGATGAATAAAGCCGATTCCGAGCGCATGGCAGGCATACTCGAAGGCATGGGTTTTGAGTTTACCGAAGATCCCAACGATGCCAATCTAGTGCTATACAATACCTGCACGATTCGTGACAATGCCGAACAAAAGGTTTATTCCTATCTGGGCAGACAGGCACGGCGCAAACACGAACAAGCCGATCTAACGCTGGTGGTAGCCGGATGCGTGGCGCAACAGGAGGGTGAAGCATTACTAAGACGGGTACCAGAACTAGATCTAGTTATGGGGCCGCAACACGCCAATCGTCTGGCAGATCTGCTGGAGCAGGTGTTTGCGGGCAATCAGGTGGTGGCAACCGAGCCCATCCACATTATGGAGGACATTACCAAACCCCGCCGCGATAGTCAGGTGTCGGCATGGGTGAATGTCATTTATGGCTGTAACGAACGCTGTACCTATTGCGTTGTCCCTAATGTCCGGGGTGTCGAGCAATCGCGATCGCCAGAAGCCATTCGTAATGAAATTGTAGAACTAGGTCGCCAAGGCTATAAAGAAGTGACGTTACTGGGACAAAATATCGATGCCTATGGGCGCGATTTACCCGGTGTTACGCCAGAGGGTCGTCACCTCCACACGCTTACGGATTTACTGCGATGCGTACACGATGTACCTGGAATCGAGCGGATTCGATTTGCCACCAGCCACCCCCGTTATTTCACCGATCGCCTGATCGCGGCTTGTGCCGAACTGCCAAAGGTTTGCGAGCATTTCCACATTCCCTTCCAGTCCGGTGATAATCACATCCTGAAAGCAATGGCGCGGGGCTATACTCACGAAAAATATCGCCGCATTATCCATCACATTCGGCAATCCATGCCCCACGCAGGGATCAGTGCCGATGCGATCGTGGGTTTCCCAGGCGAGACTGAGGCACAATTCCAAAATACTTTAGATTTAGTCGATGAGATTGGTTTTGACTTGCTCAATACCGCTGCCTATTCGCCTCGACCTGGAACTCCGGCTGCGCTTTGGGAGCAGCAGCTCAGCGACGAAGTAAAAGCCGATCGCTTGCAGCGCCTCAATCACCTCGTATCAATTAAAGCGGCGGAGCGATCGCAGCGCTATCTGGGGCGCATCGAAGAAGTTCTAGTGGAAGAGCAAAATCCCAAAGATGCCACTCAGATGATGGGACGCACGCGAGGCAACCGCATAACTTTCTTTGCTGGGGCATCTGAACTCAAGGGGCAGATCGTCAAAGTGAAAATTACCGAAGCTAGAGCCTTCAGTCTGACTGGACATTTAGTCGAAGCTAAGCTTCCCGTCTCCGTGTAGTAAGGCGGACGTTGCCCACCCTACCTGCCACCTGCGATCGTTTTGATAGGGAATAGATTGATGGCTAATGCTACATCTCATACCAATGGGTTGCAGGGGCACAGCCCCCGCCCTGCTTCTTTTCCCCTCTCCCTGAGGGAGAGGAGCCAGGGGTGAGGGTTCATGCTGATTGTAATCTGCGGGGCTACGGCAACCGGAAAATCTGGCCTCGCTATGGCTTTAGCCGAGCGCTTGGGTACCGAAATTATTAGCGCCGACTCCAGACAGGTTTACCGCGAATTTGATGTCGGCACGGCAAAACCGTCAGAGCGCGATCGCCAAAAAATTAAGCATCATCTCATCGATATTTGCGCTCCCACCGAGACGCTCACTGTAGCCGATTATCAAATGCAGGCTCAGGCTGCGATCGCCAATTTACACTCTCAAAACCGCATTCCTCTGCTAGTTGGAGGAACCGGGCTGTACGTGCGCTCTGTGGTGAAAGGGATGAAAATTCCCCACGTTGCGCCTCAGATGGAATTGCGATCGCAACTAGCCACATGGGGACAGAACTCTTGCTATCAGATGCTACAGCAGGTCGATCCCATCTCTGCTACTCTAATTCATGCTAACGATGCGGTCAGAACGCTGCGGGCATTAGAAGTATTTTATGTTACAGGCATTCCTATCTCTGCCCAGCAAGGTGAAGCCCCACCCGATTATCCAATTTTACAAATTGGTCTGGACTGCCAAAGCAACCTCTTGCTCCAAAGGATTAGCCAGCGCACAGAGCAAATGCTCGCTGATGGTTGGTTAGAGGAAGTGAGATATCTCAATCAGAAATATGGTGAAGGCTTACCATTGCTACATACTCTTGGCTACAAAGAAATGCAACAGCACCTGGCAGGGAAAATTTCCTTATCGGAAGCAACAGCACAAACCATTTTGCATACCCGTCAATTTGCCAAGCGCCAACGCACTTGGTTTCGGGGCGATCGGCAAGTTGAATGGTTTGAATTAGATGATGGCGATCGCCTCGATCGCCATCATCTTTTAGAGAGAATTTGGGAACGGATCGCCCAGTTCGTCCAGGCAAATCAACGATCGTCTTGCGTTAATTAGAGCGATCGCGATCGCTCTAATTGGTTGAGGGCAAGCATGGGGTAGTTGAGGGCAGGCACGGGGGCACTGCCCCTACAGCGGGCATCGGTAAACTTCGGGTGGAAATCCTGGAAAAAATTATTTGGCTTTTCCAGCTTCCACACACTGGTTGACAATTGCCTCAACGGCATCCAAACCCTGCCAACCTTTGATATCAGTCACCTTTTTCTCCAGATTTTTATAAGTGCGGAAAAACTCGGCAATCTCATCCAAACGATGGGGGGCAATATCGTCAATCGACTTGACATTGGCATAGCGGGGATCTTTATCAGGAACGCAGAGAATTTTCTCGTCGCGATCGCCACCATCAATCATGACCAGCATGCCAATTGGTCGCGCCGCAATCACGCAGCCTGGGAAAGTGGGCTGATCCATCATAACCATGCCGTCAAGCGGATCGCCATCATCAGCTAGCGTATTCGGCACGAAGCCATAATCGTAGGGGTATTGTACAGAGGCATACAAAACGCGATCGAGCGCAAAGGCATTGAGATCTTTGTCAAATTCGTACTTATTCTTGCTACCAGCAGGAATCTCAATTAATACGTTCAAGAGTCCGGGCTTGGGTTGGGCGGGAATGCGAGATAGATCCATAGACTTTGTTTAACGGTTCCTTAATTATTTATAAGCAATCGATCGAAAAAGTTCCCCAAAGGGTAACTTAAGTAAGTATAAGTTCGATCTGATACTGCTAGGCTTATAAGAGTAAATCTGATCGGAAGATCGATCTCTAAAAAATACTTAGGGAAGCGCGGTTAAATAATCTCCCCGTTGTAAGATGTGTCAGGCGATCGCCGTAACGCATCGCGGATGTTTTATTTTGACTCAAGTCCCTTGGCTTGACATTATTCAGGTCATTCTACCCTTTCACTTAGAGCGTTGCAGGCTACTCTCTTTTCCAAACTAAATCCAATATAAAAAATTACTTGCCACATATGGAGCTTGCTGTATGATGGCAGCAATTTAAACTCGCTAGACGCAAATGCCTAAGATTAGAGGTCCGACTTTCAGGTCGATTCACAAAAACTTAATATTTCCGTAGTAGACACTTCGGATTTGTCAACATTTTGTAAATTATGCTTTACTGTGAGCAGTGATGTGTGAGGCAGTGAATGGTTTCAGAAATAAAAAGATCTAGTTACCCTATAGGTGTGTTTGATAGTGGGGTAGGTGGACTCACGGTATTGCAGGAACTTAACCGACAATTACCGCATGAATCTGTAGTGTATTTTGGCGATACAGCCAGGCTTCCCTATGGCAAGCGCACTCAAACTGAAATTATCGAGTTCGTGCAGCAGATACTAGTGTGGATGCAGTCCCAGCAAGTCAAGATGGTAATCATGGCTTGTAACACTAGTTCCGCTTTAGCACTGGACGCTTTGCGTCAGGAGTTTGACTTCCCAATTTTAGGGGTGATCTTGCCTGGGGCAAGGGCAGCAGTAAAAAAGGGAAGGCGCATTGGTGTCATCGCCACGACTGCTACTGTAAACAGCGAAGCTTACGTACAGGCGATCTCAGAAAGCCTGGCAGAAATGCAATCCCACGCTCAGATCTGGCAAGTGGCGTGTCCGGAGTTTGTCCCTCTGATTGAATCGAATCGCATTAACGATCCCTACACTCTAGAGGTGGCAAGGGAATATTTGACCCCCATGCTAGCAGCCGATATTGACACTTTGGTGTTTGGCTGTACCCATTACCCCCATCTAGCAGACGTGTTCAGGCAAATACTTCCAGCTCATGTCCGATTTGTCGATCCTGCGGTCTCCGTCGTACGGGCTGCTGCTAAGGAACTAGAAATTCTGGGCTTGCGTCATACCGACCCTAGGTCTGCAATTAGCCGCGATCTGACTAAATTTTACGTTAGTGGGGATCCAGAACAGTTTGCTCAAATTTCAAGTCGCTGGTTAAATAAGATGCCGACGGTAGAAAAAGTTGTGCTTTCTCCTGTAGAATTGCTTTCCTAAGTTCTGCCCATAATTATTTAAGCTTGCGGAGTGGCGTAGATTAATGCGACAGCAGTTACGGTTTGGACTATGCCTGTGGTTTTTCGGTAATTTCTTTAGTGGGCCAGTTCAATCCCAAACTGCTCCGCCCCCTACCTCCCCAGAGCGCGAACAATTGCAAGCACAAATCCCAGTGCAAGCACAAGTTCCCGTGCCATTTGTGACTGGTTTATTGCGGCTGCGAAACGTTCAAGTTGCCCCCGAAGGTTTGCTGTTAATAATGAATGGCAATCCTCGGATCGAGATGCAGCGAGTGGAATCTCCCGATCGCCTGATCGTCGATTTAATGTCAACTTCCGTGCCGCGCGATATGCACGGTACTTCTATTCCTATTAATCAGTTTGGCATCAGGCAAATTAGGGTGGCGCAATTTCAGAAAAGCCCCTCAGTTGCTCGAATCGTGCTGGATTTAGATCCCAACGATCCAAATAGCAAATTAAATTGGCAGACGGTTTTTAACCCCAGTCGGGGTGGTTTAATAATATTGCCTGCTGGTCGTCAAGTCACGCAACCTGGTGGAGTTCCACCAGCCGTTCCGAATTCTCCAGTTGTAATTAACAACAGTCCCGTTACAAACTCTGGGCTAACGTTAATTCAAAGTTTGTCTCTGACAAATTCCGGGCAGTTATTAATTCAGGCTAATCGCGATATCGCTTACAGAGGCAGCCTGGATTTACCCAGCCGGACATTCAACATTACAATTAGCTCGGCTCAGATTTCCCCACAAATCCAGCGCCCTGCTTTACCGGCCAGCAGCCCCATAGAAAGACTGCGGCTCACGCAGGTGGGCAGTTCAGTTTTAGTGGGAATTAAGGTGGCACCAGGTTGGCAGCTACGCGAAATTACAGATGGTAACCGGGCGCAAATTGCCTTACAGATGAGTGGAGCCAGTTGGGGTACGGTTGAACAAGTTCCGCCAGTCAATTCACCCGTTCCTTCGCCTTCAGCATCTCCCTATCCCACCCCAGCTTACCCTAGACCTCGTCCCTATCCATCCCCTTCAGTGAACGTACCTAATCGCGGGCGTGGTGTGATTGTTGTCGATCCCGGTCATGGCGGGCCAGACCCTGGCACGATTGGCAACGGTATTCAAGAGAAGAATGTTACCTTACCCATTAGCCTGCGTTTGGGACGCATTCTTCAACAAATGGGATATTCGGTGGTTTATACGCGCACCGATGATATTGACTTAGATCTTGAGCCGCGTGTCAGTCTGGCAGAGAGGGTTAGAGCCGAGGTGTTTGTCAGCATTCATGCCAATGCTCTAGAGACAAGATCCAGCGACATTAGCGGGATCGAGACCTATCATGCTAGGGGCGCTACGGTTAGCCGCCAACTGGCGGCCATAGTGCACGAGCAGATCATGGCTGGTACGGGCGCGCTCGATCGCGGTGTGAGAGGTGCTGGGTTCTATGTAATCAAACATACTTCTATGCCAGCTATTTTGGTGGAGACGGGCTTTGTGACAAATCCACGCGAGGCTGCTAACTTGAGTAACCCAGCCTATCAGGAACGAATGGCTGCTTCGATCGCCCGAGGTGTAGATCAATTTATCAAGTCCTACAGGCGTTAACTTAGCGCCTGATTTCCTTCCTGCCGTTTTGGATGATTTTAATCATTTCCACCAACTGGTTTTCCAGGTTGCTCAGAATGCGATCGCTATACTCATCTGCACCGCGTTGCATTTCTTCGGACTCAGTCATAGCTTTGTGCCGCATGGCTTCCCACTCTTTTTGCGCCTGGCGGCGTACCCGATCGATTTCGTTGATTGTTTGGGCTCGCATTTGTTCGCAATCTTCCTGGGTGTGACGGCGGATCTGTTGCGCCTCAGTTTCAACCTGACGCAGAATTACTGAATCTTCAACCAGTTTGGCGGCCCTTAATTCTGCGGCTTTGACGACATCAGCAGCGTATTGCTCTGCTTCGGTAATTATTTGTTGCTTGTACTGCAGAATCTCTTGAGCTTTGTTCACTGAATCGGGAATGGCAAAACGTACCTGGTCGATCTGCTGGCATATTTTCTCCTCGTCGATCAGAGTCCGACCCATAATTCGAGGCCCACTTTCCAAAATCATTTCTTCCAGAGTATCTAATTCCTTATGCAGATTCATAAAAGTTTCGGTTATGGTGTCCAAAATCATTAGGGACGGGAGCTATTCCATTGCCTCTTCTTACTCGCAGATTTCCGTATACGACATTGTACTATGAACTACCCCGCCGAATAGACGGGTGGGAAATTCCGCTGAATTCAGGTTTAGCCAGCATTAAAGCGTTGCTTCAGCAAAGATGCGATCGCATCTGGGACAAGATGCTCGATCGGCCCTCCTAGTTTGGCAATTTCCTTGACTACACTGCTGCTGAGAAAGCTATATTCGTTCGATGTTGCCAGAAATACAGTTTCGATTTCTTCAGACAGCGTCTTATTGGTATGAGCCATTTGCAGTTCCATTTCAAAGTCAGAGACCGCTCGCAAGCCTCGAATCAGTACTTTAGCGCCCTTGCTTTTAGCGTATGCTACAGTTAAGCCCGAAAAGCAGTCCACCTCAACACCGCTAATATGGCTAGTTGCAGTTAAGATCTGCTCTATGCGTTCTTGCATAGTAAATAAGGGGGTTTTGTTAGGGTTGCTCACCACCGCTACAATCACGCGATCGAATAGGCGACAGCCCCTTTCAATAATGTCTACATGCCCAAACGTGATTGGGTCAAAACTGCCTGGATAGATCGCAATCAATTTAGGAATAACCCCATTAAAACTATGCTTGGGATTATATTCTGCTTGGCCCTAAATATTTAGCGATCGCAGGTGAATATATTTCATAAATCATCGTGAGCGGCTGACCGCCGTTCCACAGCAGATAATGCCTGCCCCAGTAAGGGCCTGGATGGCTAAAAGCCTTAGCCAGACCAGGACAATAACCTTGATGAATACCCCGCAGATCGCGGTACAGTTCTGTATGTTTTTGGTTGAGGCTCGACCAAATCGGTAGGGATGGATCTTTGAGGTGCTGGGCAATCTTAGCCGTAGACCACCAGGAAGTGGCATGGGATAGTATTTCGCCTGTCTTAGCACACTTCAGCCAAATCTGGCGACGGGTGCGCGGTGCGGGTATATCGTTAATGTCTGAAGGAGCATTGTCATTGCTATCATCAATTGGTGTCATAGCAATCACATCCACAACAATTTCAGACTGAGCGAGCAGTTGCAGGTGACGTGTAGGCGCTCCGTCCCCCAGTAAAAACATTTGCCAGTGTGGCGACATCAGATTAAATGGTAGACCTTGACGCATGTCTGTCGCATTACCCTGCCATAGGGGATCGACGATCCAATTCCAAGCATTCTTAACTTCAGTTGTTTGGCTATCTAACTGCTTGTCTAATTGCGAGTAGGTTTGCATACAATGCCTGCCTTAACATTACTTCATAAAGCAATTGTAATCTACTTTCAACTGTTAGTGCAAAAGAATAGCGATCGCAGGTTAAGCAGCGATCGCTATTTTTCTCGAAATTATTCTAACTGTAAATTTTTCATTGATATGCTCTATGTAAGGGCAGGTTTAGCTAGAAGTTTTTGCTTGTTACCGATAACGCTCGTACAAAACCTGCCCCTACACCTACGTCAATGAATTTTTTACAGCTACAAATTATTTGTCGCAACTGCATGAATGTATGCGAGAAACCTATTAGGTAAATCCCTAGGCAACAGCATTCTTCACAGAGATAGATGGCTTGTTAGCGCCAGAACTTGCGGTTTGTCTTTGGGTTTCTTCGATTGGTTCGACCTCAATATGATTAAAGAGCGTACTGACAAAGGCAAAAAGCAGGAATGGTAAAGACACTACAATAATCAAGCCCACTACTGCCAGGGCATACATGGGATGACTCATTAACGACAATGCTGCGGCTAAGCTTGCAAACACGACGGCTAGCCACACAATGACCTGACCGTAGATATCGCCGAGCGAAAGGGTACATTTAAAGCGGTACTTACTTAATTCATTCATAAACGATTACCTAAAAACTTTGCAAATTATTGGCTATATAGCAATGCTAACTTGATTTTCTGGTTTTGTTAGGTTAGGAGAATATTGGCAAAACTCACGAATTAAACTTTTATATTTTTGCGATCGTTAATCGACCCATGTGGAGATTATAGAATTATATAAACTTTGATAATGTAGCGATCGCTAACTAAACAGATTACCTCCTGATGAATATACGTGGAATTCTGCCTGCTGCTCTGACAATCTGCTGCTTGTCGTATTCGGGGATTGCGCCCTTATCAGTAACAGCGCAGAATAATATCGTGATCTTTGGGTCGGGCCGGGATTCCACCTTACCCTACACAACACGTACAAAGCGGCCTGGAGCTAGACTCAATACCTACAGCTTCTTTGCCAAGTTACCTAGCAATAAAGCCGTTGCCGAATTTCAGGTCATTTACCCGCAAGCGTTTCGAGGCATATTTGACGAAAGCGTTGAAATCGTAAACCGACAAACCAAAAAGAAGTATGCCATCCAAGAGACGATCGTCGATAAAGAGGTTGGTAGCACCAGATACGTGTTTAAAGAAGCGATCGCCGCTGCGCCTAACAACGAACTGGAACTAATTGTCACGGGAGTAAGCAACCCCAGCGATTCTGGCATGTATCGGATTCAGGCTCAAGCACTAGGCACAGAAGCTAACCCCTTGTTCAAGTTTTTAGGACAATGGCTAGTTGACATTTATAACTAGAAAATCCGAACAGAAATATAACAATCTGGGAAATATATTAAATGTCAAACTAAAATAGCAAGCATTAAGGTCATACAGTTTACTTTTTTGCAAAGATGGATTTCCTGTTCTCTACCCAAGGGGTAATGGTTCTTTTGCTTGGCGCTTATGCAGTTGCCATGTGGATGTTTTTGACCAGCGCGCCCAAGGTTCATACCGTGATGGTATCTGATATGGAGCAGGCTAAGGTTTTTTATGAAGGTCAGTTGGAGCTACCTCATGCCGATGTGCCATTACATTACTACTACGGCTACGATCAGGGTTTAGGTACGACGATCGATCCCATGTATTTGCCCAGGGATTCCATGGGAACAAAAACTAAATCCCAGTATGCTACCGAAGGGTTGTGGTATCAGTTGCAGAAAAATGCTCAGATCCATATAGTTCCTGGTGCCAGGATGGTTAACCCGAAGCGCAGCCGTCACGTTTGCTTCAATCGGGACTGCGTCGAAAAAGTCCTGTTAAGGATTCAAACTCTCGGCATGAAACATAAGATCCTGAATGAAAATCCTCTACAGTTTCTAGTCAAAGATCCAGACGGGCGGGTTATTGAGATCGAAGAAATAGTTGGCTAGGTTTTTATAGAGCCTTCTGAAAACCGCTATAGGTTTTGCGAACAATGCTGTGAAATAATTGATTGCTGTGGTTAAACAATAAGGATTTCACATGCAAAGGACATTTCTAGCAGTCAAGCCTGATGGCGTACAACGCGCTCTAGTTGGCAACATTATCAGTAGGTTTGAAGCCAAAGGGTTTCAGCTAGTCGGTCTTAAAATGATTATGGTCAGCCGCGAGCTAGCTGAAAAGCATTACGGAGAGCATAAAGAAAAGCCGTTTTTCCCTGGCTTGGTAAACTTCATTACCTCTGGCCCAGTTGTAGCTATGGTATGGGAAGGCAAAGAAGTAATCGCTACTGCTCGTAAGATCGTCGGTGCGACAAATCCTCTCAATGCCGACAACGGAACTATACGCGGTGAATTTGGCGTTGATGTTGGGCGCAATATCATCCACGGCTCAGATGCCCCGGAGACCGCCGAACGAGAAATAGCACTCTGGTTTACGGATTCTGAATTGGTAAGTTGGCAACCAACAATTTCCCCCTGGATATACGAATAAGGGTGACTCCAAGCCTGAAAGCCGAATGTAACAATTTCTTAATAATTAATATAGCGATCGCTATTGACTGTTCTTAACATTTCGATATATTCTGTAACAAGTAAGTTAATCTTACTTAACAATCTTCCGTAACTTTAATAAGGTTAAGAACAGTAAATGACAATCGCAGCCCAAAGACGCGAGAGCGCTTCGCTGTGGGATCAGTTCTGCAACTGGATTACCAGCACCGAGAACCGCCTCTATATCGGTTGGTTCGGCGTTCTGATGATTCCCTGCTTGCTGGCAGCTACCACATGCTTCGTCATCGCCTTCATCGCCGCTCCCCCCGTGGATATCGACGGCATCCGCGAGCCTGTTTCCGGCTCCTTAGTCTATGGCAACAACATGATCTCTGGTGCCGTAGTTCCTTCTTCCAACGCTATTGGCTTGCACTTTTACCCCATTTGGGAAGCAGACAGCTTAGACGAGTGGCTCTATAACGGTGGTCCTTACCAATTTGTGATCTTCCATTTCCTGATCGGCATTTTTTGCTACATGGGTCGAGAATGGGAGTTGAGCTACCGCTTAGGTATGCGCCCGTGGATTGCTGTGGCTTACAGCGCTCCCGTCGCCGCCGCCACCGCCGTATTCTTGATTTACCCCATCGGTCAAGGCTCCTTCTCTGATGGTATGCCTCTGGGTATCTCTGGTACGTTCAACTTCATGATCGTGTTCCAAGCCGAGCACAACATCTTGATGCACCCCTTCCACATGTTGGGCGTAGCGGGTGTGTTCGGTGGTAGCTTGTTCAGCGCCATGCACGGTTCTTTAGTTACCTCTAGCTTGATCCGCGAAACGACCGAGAACGAATCTGCCAACTACGGTTACAAGTTCGGTCAAGAGGAAGAAACCTACAACATTGTTGCCGCTCACGGTTACTTTGGACGATTGATTTTCCAATACGCAAGCTTCAGCAATAGCCGTAGCTTGCACTTCTTCTTGGCACTATGGCCAGTGGCAGGTATCTGGTTCACCTCGTTGGGCGTAAGCACGATGGCGTTCAACCTGAATGGGTTTAACTTCAACCAGTCAATTGCAGACAGCCAGGGACATGTGGTGCCGAGCTGGGCAGATGTCATCAACCGCGCCAATCTGGGTATGGAAGTCATGCACGAGCGCAACGCTCACAACTTCCCGCTCGACCTGGCCGCGATTGATGTAGCTCCAGTGGCATTGACTGCTCCTGCGATTAACGGCTAATCTGGCTAGTCCAGTCAATCTAGTATTCTCCAATTAGTCTAAATTAGAAACAAAGAGCCATCCTTTTGGGTGGCCCTTTGTTTTTCAGCTATGGCTATATACCCGTAGCTTTAGAATTATAGCTATAGCCAACAGGCTTAGGACGGGGTGCAGGGGTTACGCCCCTGCGTGGGGACTGTAACCCTACTACCCCCTGTACTAAAAGATTTGCACGCGGCTATCATCTTCGCAGTATTCCTGAATCCGAAATGACTGGCGGTGTCGATCTGAATAACCCAATCGCAAAATGGCTTCCCGATGTTTGACCGTGCCATAGCCTTTATTCTTAGCTAAATCGTAACCGGGATATTCAAGATCCAGCTCTGTCATCAGACGATCGCGCCACACCTTTGCCACAATACTAGCTGCTGCGATCGAAAGGCACGTAGCATCGCCTTTTACAACCGTTGTCTGCGGTAAAGGCTCGATCAGCCGAAATCTCAGTGGTTGATTCCCGTCAATTAAACAGTGGTTGGGTTTGATTTTTAGCTTGGCAATCGATCGCTCCATCGCCAGCAGGCTAGCCTCCAAAATATTCATGCGATCAATTTCCTCAACTGTCGCCATACCCACCTGACAATCCACAGCCACCTCACGAATCAGGCGATCGAGGGTCGCCCGACGCTGAGGTGCGAGGCGCTTACTGTCAGTTACCCCTGCTTTATGTAAGACTGAGAATCGATCTACTGGTAAAATTACTGCTGCTGCCACCACCGCACCGAATAATGCGCCTCGGCCAACCTCATCTACCCCTGCAACAGGTTGAAGTTGCGATTCAATTTCTTGGCAATTAAGCACAGTGCAAATTTAATTAAAAAATAGTCGTAAACTACTTAGGTAGAGGTGGCAGGGCTAGAACCCCTGAGTGAAGAACAATCCCTACACCCTCTGTACTAACAGATCTGTATGCAGCTATATTTAACTTTAATACTAGCTTAAGTAGTTATAGCGGTTTTCAGGTCTAAGTAGGGGGGTGGGGCGTTGCCCCTAACAAGGGGTGGAACCCCTTCACCCCAAAAATAAAACCCGCTCTCAGTTGAAAAGTGCTATAAAGCAGTTTGCAAGTCAGGCATTAATTGGAATAAATGCAAGGCACCCTTAGCGAGATCGATGTAAATAGTCTGCTTAAACTCATAGAGTTTGGACAGCGTACTGGAGAGCTATTAGTTGAGTCCAGTACAGGACAGTTTTGGTTTATGTTTTTCCGTAATGGTCAAATTGTCTACTCTACGGATCCAGACAGAAATCTAAATCGGCTGAGAGATTACTTGTACGGATTAAACCTGGAAAACCGCTTAGAGCGATTAGTGACATCAAAGCTTGGCATTAACGTTTTAGAATACGGTCAAATTTGGACTTTACTAGAGTCCCGCATCTTAACCCCCACCCAAGCCAGAAAAATTATCCACAGCATGACCCTTGAGGTTCTATTTGATATACTCAGCCTCTGCCAGGGGACTTTTGCATTTCAAACTGGCTCGGCCCTATCCCCACAACTGACTGCACTTAAGTTTTCGCTATTATCAGGTGTTGTACTTAGGCAACTACAGGCATGGAAGCAGCTTTATCCCCTCATCCAGACACCTAACCAGTGCCCTGTAGTACTAAGAAGTGAGGCCATACCGCCATCCCTCCACAACATAACATCGTGGTTTGATGGCAAGACATCACTCAGACAAATCGCTCGCTACTCCAGGAAAAGTACATTCGCGATCGCCAAATCTATTTATGCCGCAATTGAAATGCGTAGCATTGGCATGGCAAACGTGCGCTCTAATATACCAACCCGACTCAAACACGAAGCGCCTCGGGTAGTTTGCATTGATGACAGCATGACGATCTGCCGAGCGGTAGAGTATATTCTACATAATGATGGCTATCAAGTTACAGCTATTTCTAATCCTATCAAAGCCCTCAGTCTGGTCTTCCAACTCAAACCCAACCTTATATTGTGCGATATAGCTATGCCAGAACTAGATGGCTACGAGCTATGTGCCATGTTAAGAAAGTCAAGTACATTCCAGCACACACCAATTGTTATGCTTACAGGTAAAGATGGGTATATTGATCGAGTAAAGGCAAGGATAGTTGGCGCAACTGAGTATCTAACAAAGCCCTTCGGAGAAAAAGAACTGCTAACCACAGTAGAAAAATATCTAGGTATGAGTACCAATTCCGGTAATGCTGTCATATCCTGAGCACCTTACTAGTAAGCAGTGCATCAAAGCCTAGAGCACAAGAGACAAAATAATGAGGAATAGATCGCGAGCAAATTAGGAACGGTAATTTTATATGAGTAAAGTTTTAGTAGTTGAAGATAGCCCGCCTCAACGAGAAATGATCTCCGATCTGTTAAAGGGGATTGGCCTATCAGTTACCTCAGCAGGAGATGGGGTGGAAGCATTAGAACAAATCAAAAACTCCCGACCTGACATTGTTGTTCTTGACATCGTCATGCCGCGCATGAATGGCTATGAGTTGTGCCGTCGCATAAAACTAGACCCCAAAACCCAAGAAGTCCCAGTGGTAATGTGCTCGACTAAAGGTGAAGAATTCGATCGTTACTGGGGTATGAGACAGGGCGCTGATGCATATATTGCTAAGCCATTTCAGCCACAAGAATTAGTTGGCACCGTTAAACAATTACTGAGAAAAAGTTAGATAAAGATAACTCTATCTTTACTATTTATTTGAGTTGATTATTTCACTACTGTTAGCTACTATCTGTAGTTTAACCCAGAGCTAGAACTTTTCAGTCCGCAAAAGCAAGTTCGCAAAAGTGCAAGCAATATTTTGAGGTAATACTTCCAGACTATGGTGGCGAATGAAGACTTACTACCAGGAATAGATCGGGATCGAGTCACTGAGTTTCAAGGGGAACTTGAAGCACCAGAGGGCGAACTTTACCTGCGTTTTTTTGTGGGTTCTGGCATGGAGTTTGCACTGCCTGCAACGGGAATTAAAGAGGTATTAGAATACACTCCCGATCGCATCAACCCCATACCCAATGTTTCACCTTTACTGTTAGGTACGGTTAACATTAGAGGTAGGGTAGTCTGGGTAGGCGATTTGGGTCAGTTCTTAGGTAATTCTACCGCAGTTAATACAGATCGCTCCGAAATATCAATAATTGCAATTGAAGACCAGGGTTTAATGCTTGGTCTAGCCATTGAAAGTATTGGCGTTATGACCTGGCTTGACCCCGATCGACTCCGGGTTCCCAGATCGAACTTAGATAGTATGGCTCCGTTTGTGAAAGGAGAGTGGCAGCTAGAGTCAGAGAACGTGCCATTAAAGCTCCTGGATCAAACAAGTATTTTGCGATCGGCACGTTGGGCATCTTAAGGTTTCTATTTAACAAGGTTTTAGTAGCAAAAATGGTCAGGTATAGATTGGGAGAAAGCAATGGCACCTAGCATCGAAAGTCAAAAAGAGTACGAAAAAGCATCCCTAGCTTATATGCAGGGAGACTACGAAGCAGCGATCGATCTAACAAATCAGTTAGTGCAAGAGCAACCTGACAACCCAACGTATCATCTTTTGCACGGTCATGTAAACCTTGTTTTAAATAACTGTCAGGAGGCCATTAAAGAGTATCAGGTGGTTTTAACGCTTACCCAAGATACATCAATTGTTGAAAATGCTAACTGGGGTATGGCTAATGCCATAGACAGGCTAAACCAGAATACTGATGCCAATGATTCTGATGCCATCGATCAATACTACGAAAGCGAGTCACCCGAGCGGGAGGTAGCATATAGTTCATCTGTAAATAAAACAGTTTTGGAGACTGGTAGTTATTCGGACGAGCCATTTGAATTAGATGAGTTAAGGGAGTTAGACGATCCCTTTCTGTTTGGGCAAGAAAACCTCTCCTCTCCACCTACTAACTTGCAAGGGGAAAGGACTACCAACATACAGATGCCTAATAGTGCTAACAGCCATGCCGAGCCTGCCAGCACGGCTAATATGGCCAGGGGAATTGATAATTTCGACTTTGATTCAATCGAAGATATAGCTGATATAGAGAGTGGTGAATTTGACTACTCTAATAATCTTACTCAGATGGTGGGGATGTCAAACAACTACGAGCGCGGGAGTAATATTGACAATGCCTCCGACGATGTCGTCTTTATAGATGAGTTTGACAGCTTCGACGATATTTCTGGCTTCGCTAGTTCTTCGTTCGACGACCCAGATACTACTGAAATAGTAACGAATGATGATACTAGTGATTTCAGCTCTGATGAGTTTGACACGGCATTTAATATGGGTGATTTAGGCAGTACCTCACCTCAGCTTTCTATTGCCGGGTTTGGCGGTGATGACGATACTGATGCGGAACTGTTTAGTAGTACTACCTCTCGTAGCCCAGTAGCTGCTGTCAAATCGCAGGTGGGCGAAACTGCCAAAGTAGAAACGGCTAAGCAAGGCACATTGGCATTCTTTGACAATATGCCATTACGAGCAAAGACCTTATCTACAGCGATCTTAGCAGGTCTAGCAGCAGCGATCGCTGCTGGTGTAGTGACCAATGTTTCGGTAAATCAGATGAATAGTACGGCACCGAAACAGATAAATAAGGCAGAGCTAGCTACGCAACTGAGAAACAATGGTGGTGCGATCGCCTTGGTAGCCGCTCTAGCTAGCGGTGGCATTGCCCTTTTAGTTGGAATGCACGTAGCCAGAGTTATCAAGCGTTCCACAGATAACCTGCAATCTCAGATCGAGCTAGTTATACGCGGTGAAACGAATCCACAGGCTACTGTCTATACAGAAGATGACTTTGGTAAGCTCTCCCGTAGTTTTAACCAAATGACTCAATCAATCTTAGCCAGTACCAGTGAAGCGCAACGTAAAGCAGAAGAGCAAGAGCAAGCTAAAGAAGATCTCCAAAGGCAGGTTATTCGTCTATTAGACGACGTAGAAGGGGCGGCGCGAGGCGACTTAACCGTACAAGCAGAGGTAACAGCGGACGTATTAGGCGCTGTAGCTGACTCATTTAACCTTACTATTCAGAACCTCAGAGAAATTGTGCTGCAGGTTAAGGTGGCAGCTAAGCAAGTGAGTGAAGGTTCAAGGGAGAATGAAAGTTTTGCGCGCAGTCTATCATCTGACGCGCTGCGTCAAGCGGAGGAATTAAGCGTTACTTTGAATTCCGTGCAGATGATGACGGAGTCGATTCAACGGGTGGCTGAAAGCGCCAGGGAAGCAGAACAAGTAGCCAAGCTAGCCTCTCAAACTGCAATTAAAGGCGGCGAGGCAGTAGAACGTACGGTGGCAGGTATCCTGGACATTCGCAATACCGTTGCCGAAACTACCCGTAAGGTCAAACGATTGGGCGAGTCTTCCCAAGAAATTTCTAAGATTGTGGGGCTGATTTCTCAAATTGCATCTCGAACCAATCTTCTGGCATTGAATGCCAGTATTGAAGCAGCAAGAGCAGGCGAAGCAGGTAGAGGCTTTGCGATCGTTGCAGATGAAGTCAGGCAGTTGGCAGATAAGGCATCCAAGGCATCTAAAGACATTGAGGCCATTGTATTGCAAATTCAAAGCGAGACAAGTAACGTACAGCAGGCGATGGATGTCGGTACGCAACAGGTAATTGACGGTACTAAGAAAGCCGAACAGGCAAGACAATCTCTGAGCGAGATTATCCAGGTATCGCAGCGCATCGACACGCTAGTGCGATCGATTACGGAAGATACGATTAAACAGACAGAAACATCCAGAACTGTGGCTCAAGTTATGCAGTCAGTCGAATTGACCGCCCAAGAGACATCACAAGAGTCACAGAGAGTATCGGGATCGCTGCAAAATCTCGTTAGTGTTGCCCGTAGCTTGCAGGAGTCTGTAGAGCGGTTCCGAGTGGAGTCAGATAAAGCAGGAGGTAATAGATCTTAATTAACATGCATGCTTGCATGTCTTGGGCTAGACGTGATATTTAAGCCCTCAGCAATTATTAAGTCACATTAAAATAAAAATGAGCCTGTCATGAATTCAGAACAACAGCAATCTGCAACTATAATCAGATACTTCATTGAAGAAGCCCAAGAGCATCTTCAAACAATCGAGCAGGGGGTGCTCTCACTCCAGGAAGTACTCGCTGATGCAGAGGGGATTAATGAGCTATTTCGTGCTGCTCACTCGATTAAAGGTGGAGCAGCTATGCTCAGCTTTGACAGCGTTCAGCATATATCTCATAGATTAGAAGACTACTTCAAAATCCTGAAAGATCGTCCTGGTATAGCAGTGGACGAAAAGCTCAAGAGTTTGTTGCTGGCAAGTTGCGATCACCTGCAAGCTCTTCTTGACCACTTGGAAGAGAACTTTACTATTTCCCAAGAGTTTGCGACAGAAACGATCGCTGAGGCTGAACCAGTATTTGCCTATCTAGAATTGCACCTCAACGCTCTAGTTGCATCCATGCCTGGAGTTGACGATACGGCCTTCAAGGAACAACTCGCCGAAAGCGAAGCATACGATAGGCTGATGGTAAGGTTCCAGGAGGGGGTTGCCGATCGACTCAGGGATATGTTGCAGCTACTCAAGCAGGATGATAACCAAACCACCAGACAGCAACTCCAGGAAGTTTGCGATCGCTTGCTACAGCTAGGAGAAAGTTTAACTATAAGTGGCTGGCGGGATCTGATAACCGCGTCAAAGTCAGCGATCGCTAATCTAGATAATCCTTATCTAACTCTAGCGCAGACAATTATTCGGGAGATTAGACATGCTCAGGATCTGGTTTTGGCTGAGAAGAGCTATGAGATAGGGGTTTCCGAGCAGCTTCAGGCTTTAGTTGGCGACACCAGTGGTTCCGAGGACGATGTATTTGCCGAAGACGATCTAGGGCTTGAAGATTATACTTTTACAGAAGATGTAACAGATAGCAGCGATGAGTTCCCGGGCAGCTTTGAAGGCGATCTAGAAGATGACTTTACCAGTAATTTAGATGTCGAAGATCCGTTCTCGTTCCAGGAAGAGGGGGAAGTAGCCAGCTTAGATGCAGTTGATGATTTTAGCTTTGAACCTTCAACAGCAGATGACTTCAACGCTGCTATAGATGATGAGGACAGCACAGAAAGCTTCAGTTGGGATGATAGCTCTGCATCCAACAATTTCGAGTCAGATAATGTAACCTTTTCCGATCGCGTTGCCGAAACTGATGACTTAGCTAGAGATCGCGATATTGATGCTGAATCTGTAATATCTGAAGCAGACGATTTATCATTTGCATCTACAGCAGAAACTGAGCCCAGCGATGAGGAAGGTCTTAATTTAGAGGGTGAATTTGAAAGTAATCTAGATAGCGATCTCGAAGTAATAGAACTGGGCGAAACAATAGATAATTTGACCGATCGCTCAGGCAGCGATCTTGATGCATCGCTCGACTTTGCAAGCGATATTGAACTAAATCAAAGCGAGGGCAATCTAGAGGGGCTGCCAGTTAATCTTCTGGAAAACGAAGAAGATTTTGGGGGTGAGGTTGCAGATTTTGAGGAAGAGGCGGTTACCGTTGGTAGCGCCGACGAACAACTGGTGACAGATGAATTGGATAAAGAATTATCGTCGGCTCTCGTTTTAGATGAAACGATCGAACTAGAGATTTTGGGTTTCGATCTCGATGATGCTGATGAGGAAGATAATATTATCTATCAAGGTTTAGCGGCATCTAGCCAAATACTGGAGCCGATCGACAATGCTTCATCGGACGTTGGCGAGTTATATCCCGCGATCGCTGAAGAACAGGTAGCAGAGTTTTTCTCCGAAGATAACACTAGTAGTCGAAATAGCGACACGAAATTACAAGCAGGGTACGATGACGTAGTTGCGCCTAGCGTAGATGATGGAACGGCATCGGACGATCTTACTCATGAAGGTGACTTAGAACTTTCTGGTTTCTCAGATGCAGAGGTTGTTGACCTGGAAAGTAATGTCGATCTAGAGACTGATGAGATGGAAATCGATCTCGAAGCTCCTAATACCCCTGATAATTTTGCCACAAACCTGCAGGTGGAGCCTGATACTCAATCCGAGTCAGACCTTCAGCTTGAGTCAGCAACTGTGTCGGACGACGAAATGCAGAATATGTTTGCAATCCCTGACGACACTGAAACCAGCTCTGAAGTCTCATGGGATTTTGAAGTGGGCGATGCAGGGGTTGTTGACCTGGAAAGTAGTGTCGATCTAGAGACTGGTGAGGTAGAAATCGATCTCGAAGCTCCTAATACCCCTGATAGTTTTGCCACAAATCTGCAGGTGGAGCCTGATACTCAATCCGAGCTAGATCTTCAGCTTGACTCAGCAACTGTGTCGGACGACGAAATGCAGAATATGTTTGCAATCCCTGACGACACTGAAATCAGCTCTGAAGTCTCATGGGATTTTGAAGTGGGTAGTGACTCTGTCGTTGATATCGGCACAGATGTCAGTGTAAATGAGGTGGAGCAAGCCTTTGAAACTCCCGAATTTGGTGACTTTTCAGATCTGCTAACTGTCGGAGAGGACTTGGAACTTGCAGCTACAACAGAAGTAAGCCCTGAATCTACTCGATTAGAGGAGCGCACGGCGATTCAGGAAGACGATGCCGCAGTGCTCGACGATCTAAGCGTTTTGGATGAAACGGTAAACGATGAAGTTGACTTAGAGAATTTATTTGCAGATGATGATGCGCCGGAGAACGCCTTGCAAGGGGACGGTGAGTATTCGGAAGAAATCGATCTAGGTCTAGATCTTCCAGATTTCGCAGAACCTTCCTCCTCTGCTGGACTAGACGATGTAGGGGAAACGGCGAGCGATGTTGCTAGTTTGTCATGGTTGGGCGCTAGTGAAGAGGTGCCTGAAGTGGCAACTGAAACTGCGAGTGCTAGCATCCAAGCTCAAGAGGATATTAACCCGGAAGACTTTGGCGATTTGATGGCTCTAGCCCCAGATGATAGTTCTGAGGAATTATCTTTTGCTACTCTTACTCAAGAGGATATTTCTCAGCCAGAAGATATACCTCTAGCCTCTAATAGTAGTAATGCTGCTGTTGTGACTGCTGAAGATGAGGAATCCGTATTCGTCGATGATGCCGAAGATTTGCTCGGCGATACCGCTGGTCGCGTATCTGCGCTTTACGAGAAGCTGCATCAGGCAGAAATTGAGAAACTTGCCGCAGAGAGTTCCATCTCGGAGACAGACAGCACCGCCTCGCAAGAAGAAACGCGAGATAGCCTACCAGAAAATGCTGTAGATATTAGTTCAACAGATGTTGATTCGGGCAGTCTACCTGATGATGATACTGCCCATCAGATTGAGCCAGCTTCTGAATCGGCATCCGAACATTCCTGGGAAAACTACTTAGTTTCTGACGACCCAGATGATTTTAGCGTCCCAGATCTGAATATGCCTAACTATTTAGTTTCTGACGACTCAAATGATTTTAGCGTCCCAGATCTGAATATGACTGATGATTCTAACGTTGACGATCTGCTGGAGATCGCTACTAGCGATGTTGCGCGAGATGAGGCGGTAGAAAACCTGTTAGATGAAAATCTAGCTCAAGATAATCTAGCTCAAGATAGTGGTGAGGAAGGTCGAGATTTTAGCTTTGAAGCTACTTCTGACGCTACTACAGATGACATTCTGGGGATTAGCTCCGATGCTACTACAGACGACGCGCTAAGCTTTAGTTCCTCTGATGCTCTGGAATCGTCTGAAGATGACATTCTGGGGATTAGCTCCGATGCTACTACAGACGACGCGCTAAGCTTTAGTTCCTCTGATGCTCTGGAATCGTCTGAAGATCTGGCCAAGCTACTAGATGATGAGCTGACTAGTAGCTTAGAAGCTGAGGTAAATAATTCTGAATTCGCTGATTTATCTGCAATGCTTGGTGACGAAGAGTTCTCTAGTAGTTCAGGTATTGAAGCAAACGATTCTGACTTCTCTGACTTATCCGCGATACTTGGTGATGAGGAGAGCGATATTTCAGACATCTTTGGACTGGCGGATGATGAACTCTCAGATCCCGATCTTGATAGCGACGATCGCGATGGAGGATCTGCAAAGCTGAAAGACGATCGCCCCGATCCTGTAAGCCCTAATAGCGATGTCGATCCATCCGGTGATGACGGTGGTAAAGCTGAAACTGTGGGGCAAGAGTCATCTCAAGAGCCGGCTTTTGATTCATGGGAGGAGTTAGGCAGTATTATTGACGATACTGTAGGTACTTTTCGCAACCACAGTGACACGGTTGGTAACGCGCTTGACTCTGCCGCGATCGCAGCACAGCAATCGTCGATCGCAAATAGCCACGATCGCTCAGATCGCAGCGATCGATCGGAAGGTTTTGACGAGTTGGACGCTTTGCTGGCTTCATCTGCTCCTTCTATAACTACTGCATCTAAGATCGTGCCAGCTAGACAACCTGCTAGTCCTTTGCCTAATGACAGTTTTGAAGATCTTGAGGCTTTACTCAGCAGCCCTCCTCCAAAACTGCCAAAGCCTTCAGCAAGTGTGTCTCAACCCCTCAAGAACAAGCAGGTAGCAAAGGATGAGTTTGACGAGTTAGAATCCCTTTTGGTCGATACCTATGCTAAAGACTCAGGCTCTGTCAGCACAAAGACTGCAAAGCGACAAACATTAGCGAAGCGCGCAGTTACTAAAATTGTTTCCCAGACCATGAAGGTAGATGTAAAGCACCTGGATAGTCTGAATAATCTGGTAGGGGAACTGGTAGTCAACCGCAACCTTCTAGCCCAAGATCAAGAAAAGCTACAGCAATTTATTGCTAATTTACTCTTTAAGGTGCAGCAGCTCGGAGATGTCGCGCAGAGAATGAGGGATCAATACGATCGCTCTTTATTAGATAGTTCGATGAAGACTAATATTCCCAGTTCCTTCACTTCAGATGCTCTGACGGTAAGGCAAGTTTTAGATAGTGGTAGCAGTGGCAACACCATTACTGCTACTTTTGAAGATATTGAATTCGATCGTTATAACTCATTTCATATTCTATCCCAAGAAATTATTGAGTTAGTTGTAAGAGTGAGGGAATCGGCCTCGGATATTGAGTTCGTGGTAGATGAAACTGAACAGGTCAGCCGTCAGTTAGGTACGATCACTACGCAAATTCAAGATGACTTGAAACAAGTTCGCATGGTGCCATTTGCGCAAATTGCCGATCGTCTTCCCAGAGCGGTTCGCGATCTCTCATTCAAAACAGGTAAGCAAGCAGAATTAGAAATTCATGGCAGAGAAACTTTGATTGATAAAGCCATCCTGGAGCAGCTTTATGACCCGCTGACCCACCTGGTGAATAACGCCATCGTACATGGCTTAGAAGATCCAGGCACGCGAAGGGCTGCAGGGAAAAATAGTTCTGGCAAGATCGCGATCCGAGCGTTTCACCAGGGCAATCAAACCGTGATTTCGATTGGTGATGATGGTGCTGGTATTAATACTGAGAAAGTAAAGCAAAGTGCTGTTAAAAAGGGCTTGTACACTCAAAGCGAGGTTGATGAATTAAGCGATATTCAGGCTTACGATCTATTATTTGAGGCAGGATTCAGTACGAAAATGAAAGCTGATGAGCTAGCTGGTAGAGGAGTTGGTTTGGATGTGGTGCGAACCACCCTCAACGAGATTCGCGGTACGGTGCATACTGACTCTGCCCTTGGCAAGGGTACTACTTTTACAATCAGGTTACCCCTCACTCTCAGTATCTCTAAGGCAATGTTCTGTATTAGCGATCGCACGAGGATTGCATTCCCTGTAGATGGCTTTGAAGATATCATCGAAATTCCGCAGAGTCAGGTACAACTCAACGGTAAAGGGCAACCCTGTATACCCTGGCGCGATACAATTTTACCCTTCCAACCATTATCTAACTTGCTATCTTACAAACGCTATGTCGGTCGCAGCGGTATCTATAGCAGACAAGATGACGACGTACTCTCTGTGATTATTCTGCGCAATGAAGGGAATTACTTAGCACTGCAAGTCGATCAGTTTTTAGGTGAGAATGAAATCGTAATTAAGCAACTGGAAGGGCCGATTCCTAAACCGGCTGGTATTGCTGGCGCTACTATTCTGGGGGATGGTAAGGTGATGGCGATCGCCAGCGTGTTGGAGCTATTCGACATTGCCTCTGGCAGACTGCGTCCCAGCACCTCCACAATTGCCATCGAACCGATCGAACAAGATCGCGATACCCTCGAACCTACAGTGCTGATTGTAGACGACTCCATCACCGTACG
Source organism: Pseudanabaena sp. PCC 6802 (assembly GCF_000332175.1). Taxonomy (NCBI): domain Bacteria; kingdom Bacillati; phylum Cyanobacteriota; class Cyanophyceae; order Pseudanabaenales; family Pseudanabaenaceae; genus Portococcus; species Portococcus stanieri. Next base: position 472,970 of record NZ_KB235910.1, read on the forward strand.
CGAGTTACTCTCTCTCACATTGTCCAAGGTCGGCTATCGGGTAGAGCAAGCTAGAGACGGACAGGATGCATGGGAGAAATTGCGTTCGGGGCTGCCCTGCAATCTAATTATCTGCGATATTGAAATGCCACGCATGGACGGTCTAGAGCTACTTTCTAGACTGCAAAAGGACGAACACCTGAGTCAGATTCCGATGGCCATGTTGACCTCGCGCGGTGCCGATCGCCACCGCCAAACCGCCAAGGAACTAGGAGCGAAGGGTTACTTTACCAAGCCATATCAGGATGAAGTACTGCTCAGCGCTACGCAAAGGCTGCTGCAGGGCGAGGTATTGGTCTAAAAGAAAGTCTCAAGTAGTATGACTGCTCTGGGCAAGAGGTCTGGTTTTACATTGTCGGTGTTTGCGATCGCTTCAGCTAAGGCAGCACTGCAATCTTTACTCGATCGACAACAAACCGCCACGTCTAGTGTGACGTTGGATTTGTTGGATGGAAATGTTGGTGAAATAGAGATCGTGCAACGTGCTTGCTTATCAAGTGATTCGGCACTAGCAATTACTGCAAGCGATCCTGGCGATAATCTCGACCTTACAGCAGGTACGCCAATTTGGGCATGGGTGCAACTGCAACCGTGGCAGGGTGAGAGTTTAATTCTAGAAGCGGGCGAGGGATTGGGTAGAACCGCAGATGGGAACCCCGCCATTTACAAATTTGCGCGGGATTTAGCCGATACTAACTTGTTATCATTAGTGCCATTAGGTAAAACCGTGCGAGTGAGATTCATCTTACCCGAAGGGCGATCGCTGGCCGAGCGTACTTCTAATGCTGTGTTTGGCATTCTAGAGGGTTTGGCATTACTGGGTACCAGTGCAATTTCACAGCCACTTTCTGCCGAAGAAAAGTTGGCGGATTTTCGAGAAGACCTGCAACTCAAGGCGCAGCAAGGTTTGGACTTAGCCTTTTGTATTGGTGCCAACGGTTATCAGGTAGCGCTTAAGCTGGGATTTGAACCGACATGCATCGTGCAGACCTCTAATTGGATTGGTGCGATGTTGGTGGAAGCGGCGCTGCTGGGCGTGCAACAGGTGACCCTGGTTGGATATCACGGCAAGTTGTTGAAACTGGCGGGCGGTATTTTTAATACATCCAGTCACTTAGCCGACGGTAGAATCGAAATTCTCACAGCAGCATCGGTACATGAAGGTCTCCCACTAGAGTTATTGCAGCAAATCCAACAAATGCCGACGGCTGAAGCAGTGCAGAAATTTTTAGCCGAACGTGGCTGCGATCGCGCCATATTCGATTATATTGCCCGACGAATTAGTCAGCGGGCGATCGCCTATGTCCGCAAATATGCCGAACGGGATTTGAGGATCGGAACCGTACTTTGCGATCGCTCTGGGAAAATCATTTCCACTTATAACTATAGCCAACAGGCTTAGAACGGGGTGCAGGAAGCTCAATACTTTGCAACTTTTTGTCCTGCACTCAGGACATTTATGCAAGAATTAGAAAACAAATCCTTGCAAAGTAGAAGTAAATTCTGACTCCAGAAACTAATAAGAAAGGTACCAGAATCCTATGACCTCTAAGGCTGATGTGCTGCTTGTCACTGTAACTAAAGTGGAAAGTCGTGCAGTGATGAAAGCTTTTGAGCAAGCCACTGATTGCAAAGCAACGCCACAATCGATTGACAATCGCGTCTATTTCAACTTGGGGACAGTTAACGGGGCGCGGGTTTTCATGACGCAGTCGGAGATGGGTAGCGGTGGGTTGGGTTCTGCCTTGGTTACAGTTAGCAAAGGGATCGATGCGCTTTCACCTGTTGCCGTCATTATGGTGGGAATTGCTTTTGGTATTAACGAGGAGAAGCAAGCGATTGGCGATATTTTGGTGACGGAACAATTGCGTCTATATGACCTGCAACGGGTAGGTATACAGAATGGGCAATTGCAGATTATCTTGCGGGGAGATAAACCCCATGCCTCACCGTGGCTTATCAATCTTTTCAAGAGTACCGTTCTGCTTAGGGAGGAGGAGCCGAAGGTACGCTTTGGCGTAGTGTTAACTGGCGATAAGCTGGTGGACAATGTTGACTTTCGCGACCAATTGCATTGCTTTGAACCAGAAGCAATTGGCGGCGAGATGGAGGGTGCGGGTCTGTACGTCGCCTGTCAAGAAAACAGAGTGGACTGGATTTTGGTGAAAGCCATTTGCGACTGGGCAGATGGTAATAAGGCACAGGATAAAGACGCTCGCCAGCAAACTGCCGCCCAGAACGCCGCAAAATTTGTGTTGGAGGCATTACAGTTTGTGCGGATTGATTGGCAGCAAAAACGAGGAGGAGTTACGCAAATTGACCGGAGTCGAGAAGTAATTACAGAACCAGAGAAACAGAAGACACCTTCATTAAGTAATAAAAACTATCCAAATCGCATCAATTCTCCAGAATCTGTCAACGACCAGCCAGACATCACAACAAAGTCGCAGGCAAGTGGCACGGACTATACAGAACTTCGCGATCTGCTGCGCGATAAGAAGTGGCGAGAAGCAGACGAGAAAACGGCAGAGCTGATGCTGGAAGTCTCTAAGCGAAAGAAGGAAGGCTGGCTAGATGTAGAGGCGATCAAGAACTTCCCCATCGAAGATTTACAAATAATTGACCGCCTGTGGGTAACCTACAGCAAGAATCTTTACGGCTTTAGCGTGCAGAAACAAATCTGGAATGAAAGAAAAGACAATAAAGACTGGAAAATATTTGGCTATTATGTCGGTTGGTATAAAAATGATAGGTGGCTTGACTATTCGGATATAATTTCTCAACTCGATAAATCACCTCTAGGAGTACTCCCTCGTGGGGGAGGTGTGGCACGACAGGGGCGTTGGCTGGGAGGAGTATCTTGGGAATGTGCGGAACTATTCTTCTCTCACATCCCATCATTAGATCGTAGAGGAGACTCAGTAATACCTTCTAGTGCTGATGCAAATGCAGCAAGCGATCGCATCAATTCACCTGTACCTGTCAACAGTCAGTCAGAATTCGCAACGCGATCACAGACAAGTGGCATAGATTATAAAGAACTCAGCGATCTGCTGCGCGATAAGCAGTGGCGAGAAGCAGACCAAAAAACAGCAGAGCTGATGCTGAAAGTCGCCAAGCGAGAAAATGAGGGCTGGCTAGATGCAGAAGCGATTAAGAAATTCCCGCTTGAAGACTTGCTGATCGTAGATCGCTTGTGGGTAGAATATAGTGACGGTAAATATGGCTTTAGCGTCCAGAAAAAAGTGTGGGAAGAATGCGGTAGCCCTAAAGACTATGGGCGAGAATGGAAGGAATTTGGTGATCGCGTCGGCTGGCGACGAGAAAACCAGTGGCTATCTTACAATAGCCTGGTTTTTCACCCCGAAACAAACCCTATGACCCTCCCAGCCCGTTGTTCGGGTCGGGTCATTTGTGCTGAGGGTGGGTGGTTTGTGTGTGTTGGTGGGTCTGGGTTTTGCTGGAGCCTTCTCTTCTCTCGCATCACGCCTTGAACTATAGCAGATAAGCATTTCAAGTTGCAATTAGTCGCTTTGCTCCTCGGCTGTTTCAACGGTTTCATCGGCTTTTTGGGGTTCCGATACCTGGCACCGTTGCATTCTTTCGAGGGCTGCATCCTGCTCCCCAAAACTATCTAGCGTTAAGGTTAATCAAATAATCTATAATTAGATCGGTAGTTAGCTCTTAACTACCGCGTGGTTTACAAGAAAATGGAGAGTAAGCCTTGACTACAATAGTTTCTCGGAAGCATATACCCACATCGGGTCTCTTTAGCCCGCGCAATATGTCTGAACGCAAAAATATTCAAGCAACTCTACAAAAACTCCTCAAAGAAGAAGCGATCGAGCACGTTGGGCACGGGGTATATCGCAATCTAAATCTATCGATGACTCGGCATCATAGTTTTCTAGAGCCTGCACTCCGTAGTCCACAGGGAGTGATTTGCCTACTTTCCGCCCTAAGTTTTCATCGTCTTACAACCCAACAACCATCGGAAATTTGGTTCGCGATCGCTAACAAAGCGCATCCGCCCAAAGTGATTGAAGCACGCCTGAGAATTATTCACATGTCGGGAAATTCACTTCACGAAGGCGTAGAAACCCATATCCTTGAAGGACTACCCATTCGTATTTTTGGCATTGCTAAAACCATTGCTGACTGCTTTAAATTTCGCAGCAAAGTGGGACTCGATGTCGCGATCGAAGCTCTTAAAGAATGTCGGGAGCAGCAACTTTGTTCCATCCAGGAACTTTGGCACTTTGCCCAGATTTGTCGTGTGAGTAGTGTGATGCGTCCCTATCTTGAACTGCTGGCATGAAGAAAGGAAATATAAAAAATATAGGAGCATCTATTCGCGCTCGTTTACTAAACGAAGCTAAGCGCCAAGGAAATGACTTTAATCTAATTCTTGAGCGGTATGCTTTAGAACGTGTCTTGTATCGGCTAGGCTGTTCAGAGTATAGATCGAGATTTATTCTTAAAGGCGGAATACTTCTATCTATTTGGGCAACAGATCCCTATCGACCAACACGGGATGCAGATTTACTTTCCTACGGTAATAGCGAACCCACAAATTTAGCTGAAATTTTCCACAAAATTTGCCATTTGGATGTCGAGCGGAATGATGGACTTACCTTTGACCTCAGCGGTGAGATACACTCCAAAATCAAAGAAGCACAAGAATATGAGGGAATACGGTTAAAATTTAAAGCGTTTCTTGACAGCATTGAGATTTTTCTGCAATTCGATATTGGTTTTGGCGACCATGTGACTCCTGCTCCAGAGGAAATGGAATGTCCTGCTCTTTTGGACTTGCCAAAGCCTAGTTTGTTTGTCTATCCTAAGGCAACTGTTGTGGCAGAAAAGTATGAGGCAATGGTCAAGTTGGGGTTGTTAAATAGTCGAATGAAGGACTATTACGATCTCTATTATTTGAGCAATAATTTCTCTTTTGATGGGGAAATTTTATCAAAGGCGATCGAGAATACATTTACTCGCAGGAAAACAACGATTCCAGCAGCCCTTCCAGAGTGTTTGAGCAATAAGTTTTCGGAAGGCCAAGCCAAGCTTCAACAATGGAAAGCATTTCTCAATCGTACACCACTCAAAACCGAGCAAAAGACTCTTACTGAGATCGTTGATATCTTGAAGCTTTTTTTGATGCCTCCAACGCAAGCAATAGCTACAGGCAAGTCTTTTACTAATTATTGGAATCCCTGTAGATGGAATTAACACTCTATTGCTTTTGCGATAGAAATTTGTTGTCGTTATCCCGACAACTACAAGAGCGTATTGACCCCATTCTATTCAAGCGCACCGCAATCTCACACAAACCAGAGAATACCATTCACCACGATTTAGAACAACTGCGCCAAGACCAACAATTATCCTCAGATCTACTGCTAAAAGACCCCTACATTCTGGATTTTTTGGATTTAAGCGAAAGAATTATTCCAAGCAAAACTACAAGAAGCGATCGCTGCTGCCCGTCGCCGATTACCTTCATCGGAATCTGATTGATGTGGTCTTGAGCGATCGCCAGAATCAAAAAATATCCTCATAAATATCTGCCATCGTTAGAGACAAATTGACTGAATTCAAGACTAATTTATCTTCACTTCCCAATATTTCCTTAGTCCAATTTCCTTGCAGATCTTGACGATAGACTTCCACTTTTATCTCATCTTGCGAAATCAGGACATACTCTTGCAAACTATCAATCGTTTGATAATTAACTAGCTTCTCACGGCGATCGCTTGCCTCAGTACCCGGCGACAACACCTCAAATATCAGACAAGGGTGGTTCACAAAATAGAGATCTCGATCTTCAGGACTGCAAGTAACCACCACATCGGGATAATAAAATATCGTTTTACTTTGATTCGCAGACTTCAGTTTCACCTTCATATCTGACATAAACACGTCGCAAGTTCCACCCCGTAACTGAGAACGCAAACCACTCGCAATATTTAAAGTAATGATATTGTGTGCCTTACTGCCCCCCGCCATCGCAAAAACATGACCGCCCAGATACTCATGGCGAACCTCGCTCTTACTCTCTGCTTCTAAATATTCAGTAACTGAGAAAATGCGGATCGGCGATCGCATACTTTTTGCTGCTAGATATCTTTAGCAATTATAACCCTGGCACCCTCAATTGAGGAAAATAGCAGACTTCATCAGGCCATTCCTGAAAGCCTTGCTACACAAGGCTTTGACTGTTTGCAATTAAGTCTAGTGGGTGCGATCGGAATTTTGTGTATCGAGCCTCTGAAACAGCGTAAATACGTACTTCAGGACTCAATTTACACAAAAATCTGAACACTCTCGTCTAGTGAATATAGCGGTTTTCACTTGAGAACGGGTTTTATTGACGGGGTGAAGGGGTTTCACACGGCAGTGGCTCTAGCGGGGAACCCCCAAAACCGCCCTGCCTCCCCTTTTTGGGGGCGTTGCCCCCACCCCCCCTGCTCACCTCCGATCTGAAAACCGCTATAGTATATGCTGATCGATGGTTAGCGTGCTGTTCTTGAAGTGAAAATAACGTGTGAATTATGAATAGCGTAATTAATAATGATAATGATGATAGCGCACACAGTCAGCCTCAAGCGGATGGTAAGCGCAGAATTAAGGTGGATAAAGAGGCGGTGACTGAGGCGATTGAGAAGTTAACTGCCGCGATCGCCGATGCGGCGGCAAATAATATCAAGCAAGGATTATTCCACTTGCCCGATACCATGCACGATGCTTTGTGGGTAGCGACCGATCTGGTGGAGAAATCTCGGAAATTCCCCAACTACAAACTCACTTTCTATCACAAGGGTATGGGAGAGGGATCCAATACCTGTGCGGTTACGTTTATCGATAATACCGATTCTCCCAAATAAAAGATTACAGTAGGGTCAAACGCTTGTTTGACCCTACTATGCCCTACAATAACTGGCCTGTCTCTTGCAGAGAATGGAGGCGGTGATAGATGCCCTCCTGTTTGAGTAGTTCGTCGTGGCTGCCAACTTCGACAATCCTGCCGCGATCGAGTACCACAATCCGATCGGCTTCGCGTACCGTACTGAGGCGGTGCGCGATGATAATTGTGGTGCGCGTTCCCTGAATGCGACGCATCGCTAGCTGGATCGATCGCTCCGACTCGTAATCAAGACTGGAAGTAGCTTCGTCAAACACCAGCACATCTGGCTGCATTAACAAAGCCCTGGCAATCCCTAGCCGCTGCCTCTGCCCACCCGACAGTCTCACGCCGCGTTCTCCCACAATCGTGTAGTAGCCTTGGGGTAACACGTGCAGAAACTCATTCACGCGGGCGATCGCGCAGGCTTCTTCGACCTGGTCAAAGGTGGCACTGCTATTGCCATAGGTGAGATTATCTAACAGCGTACCGTTAAAGATATCCACCTCTTGATGCACGATCGCCAGACGGCGGCGATAGCCTCGAATATCCAAACTGCGAATATCTTGACCGTCGATCGAGATTTTGCCATGACTCGGTTCAAAATATCGAAATAGCAGCTTTACCAGCGTTGACTTACCCGAACCAGAACGTCCCACCAACGCCACCGTTTGATATGGCTCGACGATCAAATTGATATCGTCAAGCACGGGGCGATCGCGCTCGTAGGCGAAACTGAGATGACTGAACTCTAACTTCCCAGTAAATTCATAAGTAGCTGATGGTGTCTGTCTTCTTCCCATAGTTTGCCCAATATTAAGGGCAATGTTGGCAGCATCTTGTCCGTCTGGTTGATGCATAAATTCATGGAAGCGCAGCATGGAAGCATAGCGACGGGCAAATACTTCAGCAAGATTGCTAATGGGATCTAACTCCGAATATGCCATGCTAGAGATGGTGAGAGTCGTAACAAAATGTCCCAATGAGATGTCACCGCGCACAGTCGCCATCAGGGTCAAGGCCAGCACCACAAACACGCAGGTTTGCACGAGCGTGCGTTGCAAAGTAGCCAATTTCACGTAGCCCAAGTGAATGCTATATAACACCGTCTTTAACTCGCGATTGAGTCGTTCGCTCTGGCGGCGCATCTCCTCCGGCTCGGCAGCAAACGCCTTTACCGTCTTGATATTGGTGATAATTTCTGAAGTCCGACTTTCCGTATTTTCCTGATGCTTGTCCAGAATTTCTTCCTTATCGATCAGGCGCTTCAGTTTTCTAAAAGTCAGTCCCAGAATTGCCACAAACGAAATCAGAAAGAGAACGGCAATCCGCCACTCGATCGGCCAGATCGCGACAAATATGCCCAGAATCCGAAACAGTTTTGGGATAAGCTGTCCCGCCACTTCGGGATACGTCCAGGTATGATTGGCTAGTCCTCTCGCTACTCGTCCCGCAATCCGTCCCGGATTGTTCTCATCATAGAAATCGAGCGGTAGCATCAGAATCTTGGCGATCGCTCGTTGAGTATGATCCCGCCGCGCTCGCAGCGCGATCTCCCAGTGATACCACGCTCCGATCCAGGGCTGAATCGGTGCTCTCACCACAGTGACAATAAAGATAATTCCCAACAGCACTGCCAGCGACAGATTTTTCTGAGAGCCGTCAGTTTGACCAGTCAAATAAGCAACTGCCGCGATCGTTTTTTGCATAATGCTATCAACGGGCTGCCCGGACAGCACGTTGAGAATTTGCCCGATCGCGTAGGGAACGACTAAATCGATAATTTCAAACAGGCTGGATGCAGCAATGCTGAAAATAGAGCTACGACAATAGCGACGGTAATAGTTGAGTATGTGCTGGAATGTTGCCATAATGCCTCTGCGATCGCCATTCACGCTATACAGATGTAATACTACAACATACTACAAAGGCGCTATCTATCTACCTCACCCATTTGTATGATTGCCGTTAGCTTTCAGTCAAACTGGCTTGTATAGCCATAGACAGATCTGTTAAGACAGGGGGGGCTGCGCCCCCACGCAGGGGTGGAATCCCTGCACCCCGTCCTAAGCCTGTTGGCTATAGCTATAAAACTGCAAGATCGAAAAGTGCCAGATACCTGTTTCAGGTACCTGGCACTCTAGAAAAATTACCTTTATTTTTGTGGAGTTTTGTTTAGGAAATTTCCCAACTAGCCTCTACTGGGCAGAACCGATGCCGATGTAAGAACCATAGAAAAAGATTCCAACTACGGTGAGCAAGCCTATACCAGCGACAGTGGCAACCAGCCACAAAGGAATACGTCCACCTTGAATCATTTAGTTTAATCTCCTTGAAACGATTACGATCTTAAAGTTATGAATGCAAATAAATAATTGCTATGTCTTAGCTACATCCAATTAGCGATCTTAATGATATCTAATTAGTTAAAGAAGTAGCTGGCAAACAGCAGCACGGTAACGAAGATTAGCAACAGACCTAGGTAGAGAGAGGTACGATTCAGCTCTACAGGTTGGCTATTCGGATTTCTTTCAGCCATGAATGGTATAACCTCAACGTAAGTTTGACAGTCCAGGGATAAACTAGCGCGAAATAAACTGCATAGCAGTTATTGCACCGATAAAAAATGTAGCTGGTACGCCTAAGGCATGGATTGCAAGCCAACGCACGGTGAAAACGGGGTACTGAACTGGTTGATTAGGATTACTGGTAGCCATGATGATAATTGTTATTTATTAAAACTAGGGATTTCTTTGTTTGCATCGTAGCGATCGCGCAGAATAGGAGCTTCCTGGCGATCGGCGGTGTAGTATTCATTGGGGCGTGGTGTGCCAAATACGTCATAGGCAAGCCCAGTAGACACAAACAACCACCCTGCTAAGAACAAAGCGGGGATGGTGAGGCTGTGAATAAGCCAGTAGCGTACGCTGGTAATAATGTCAGAAAAGGGACGCTCTCCCGTTGTACCTGCCATAAATGTTCTCTCTTCCTATACCTAAAATAAGTGATTAATCTTTACAAATAATAAATTATTATCTTAGCAATTACTTAACAATTACAACTCTCCGCACTGCTTTTGCCGATCGAGTATTACTACTCAAACTGCCGATCGTGCAATATAGCTATGCGCAATCCGGTTTAAGGTGGGGCGTGGGAGCCACGCTCCTACGCAGGAGTTCTACCCCTGCACCTCATCCTAAGCCTGCTGCTATAGCTATATAAGGAATTGAAATTAGCAATTAGCGCATATTGATGATTGTATAGGTTTTCGTTCACTACAAAATTAATAAACCTATGGAAATTAGGAAGCTTGCCCCAGAAGAGCGTTCTGAATTGCTGCACGGCTTTGACTATGCCTTTTTTGAATGGACGGGGCGGGCGATCGCAGAGGACGATACAGAAGGTATTAACAGTCATGACGTACTTGGGGTATTTGTAGACGGTCGGCTAGCGTCTGCTCTCATTAACTACAAGTTTCAGCAGTCGATCAGGGGTGCAGTCAAAGGCATGGGGGGAATTGGTGGCGTGTGGACGTACCCCGAATATCGCGCGCGTGGGTTTGTGCGCGCCTTAATCAAAGCCGCCTTACACGAAATGCACGAGTTGGGCATCGCTACCAGCATGCTCATTCCGTTTAAAGATCGTTTTTATGCCAATTTTGGCTATGTCACCAGTAATGCCAACCTGGAGGTAAAAGTGCCGATCGCTGCCCTCAGCTACACCTTGCACTCAAACATAGCGGGAAATTGGCAAGTAGAAAGGGTTAACGCCAGCACTGTCAGGGATGAATTTCTGACATTTATGCTCGATCTTGCACCGTCGCAGCATCACGGCATTACCATACCTATTAATGCGACTGCCAAACAGTGGCAGGAAGTAATGGACAAACGCCTGTGCGTGCGCGTTCAGCAGGACGGTAAACTAGCAGCAATCGCCATTTACCGCATTAATAGCGACTACCGCGCCGCACCCAGCGATCGCCTCATTCAAGTCTTTCACATGTACTGGAGAACCCTGGAGGCTAGAACTAAGCTATTTAGTTTTTTTGCTCTGCATCGAGATCAGGTGCGCTACATCAGCATGGACTTACCGATGGGCTTGAACTTTTATCAATGGTTCCAGAATCTAAACGATCCCTGTGCCACTAAAGTGGCTATTAATCCCTATATGGTGCGGGTGACGGACGTGGAGAAAGCGATCGCCGATCTACCCGCCCCCACCACTGGTAAAGTCACGATCGCCGTTTCCGATTCCTTCTGCGGCTGGAACGATCGTACTTTTGCGATCTTTGCTAAGGATGGCAAACTCACCGCCCAACGTAGCGAGACGAGCGAGCCGGATGCGATCGCCACAATTCAAGCCATTTCGGCGCTGGTCTACGGCACTGTAAATGTAGAGGAACTCGAATATAGAGATTGGTTAAAGATTAGCAATCCTCAAGCGAGAGCTACTCTATCTAGTTGGTTTCCAACCATGATGCTCTACAGCACGTTTAAATTTTGATGGCGGACAGAATTAGCATTATGGGCTACATATTGCGCAATCGCCTTGAGGCTATAAAATTAAGTGCGATCTAACTAAACCTAGCAGCAAATCTCCTATGCCACGTCGTACCGATATACATAAAATTTTGCTGATTGGGGCTGGCCCCATCGTGATCGGCCAAGCTTGTGAGTTTGACTATTCCGGTACCCAAGCCTGTAAAGTACTGCGCGATGAAGGCTACTATGTCATTCTGGTTAACTCCAATCCCGCCACGATCATGACCGACCCGGCAACAGCGGATCGGACATATATCGAGCCAATTACACCGGAAATTGTGGCGCAAATTATTGCTAAAGAACGACCAGATGCCATTTTGCCCACCATGGGCGGACAAACGGCTCTGAATACTGCCGTAGCTCTAGCCAAAAGTGGCGTTTTGGACGAGTATGGCGTTGAGTTGATCGGTGCTAAACTGCCAGCGATCGAAATGGCAGAGGATCGCAAACTATTTAAAGAGGCAATGCAGCGCATTGGCGTGGGCGTGTGCCCCTCTGGTCTGGCGAATACTATGCCCGAAGCCCGCGAAATTAGCCAGCAAATCGCCTCCTACCCCCTGATTATTCGCCCTGCTTTTACCTTAGGCGGCACGGGTGGCGGCATTGCCTACAACCAGGAGGAATTTGAGGAGATTGCCGCATCTGGGTTAGAAGCCAGTCCCACCTCTCAGATCCTGATCGAGAAATCTTTAATTGGGTGGAAGGAATACGAGCTAGAGGTCATGCGGGATCTAGCCGATAACGTGGTGATTATTTGCAGCATTGAAAATATCGATCCGATGGGCATCCATACGGGGGATTCGATTACGGTCGCGCCCGCCCAAACCCTCACCGATAAGGAATACCAACGCTTGCGGGACTACTCGATCGCGATTATTCGCGAGATCGGCGTAGAAACGGGGGGGTCTAATATCCAGTTTGCAGTTAATCCGGAGAACGGTGAGGTAATTGTCATTGAGATGAACCCCCGCGTCTCCCGCAGTTCTGCTCTAGCGTCAAAGGCAACGGGTTTCCCAATCGCCAAGTTTGCTGCCAAACTTGCTGTGGGCTATACGCTGGATGAGATTTCCAATGACATTACCAAGAAAACACCGGCCAGTTTCGAGCCAAGCATTGACTATGTCGTTACCAAAATTCCGCGCTTTGCCTTCGAGAAATTTCCCGGCTCCGAACCAGTCCTGACCACGCAGATGAAATCCGTAGGCGAGGCAATGGCGATCGGGCGCACGTTCCAGGAATCTTTCCAAAAAGCCCTGCGATCGCTAGAAATCGGAAGATTTGGCTTTGGCGGAGATCGCGACGAGCAGTTACCCACCCTGGAGCATATTAAAACCAGCCTGCGCATTCCCAATCCAGATCGGATCTTCTCTGTGCGACATGGGTTTCTATCTGGGCTATCTGTGAGCGCGATCGCCGACCTGACCGGAATTGACCCCTGGTTCCTGCAAAAGATGCGGGAAATTACCGATATGGAATTAGCACTCAAGGGACGATCGCTGGATCGAATTAGCAGCGACGAAATGCGGGAAATTAAGCAGATGGGCTTTAGCGATCGCGCGATCGCCTATCTCACGAGTAGCAGCGAAGACGATGTGCGCGATCGTCGCAAGCAGATGGGAATTATCCCCGTCTATAAAACCGTCGATACCTGCGCGGCAGAATTTGAAGCGCTCACACCCTACCACTACTCCACCTACGAAGAAGAATCGGAAATTCTCCCTTCTACTAAAAGGAAGGTAATGATTTTAGGTGGCGGGCCGAATCGGATCGGACAAGGAATCGAATTTGACTACTGCTGCTGTCACACCAGCTATGCTCTGAGAGCGGCGGGGTTCGAGACGATTATGGTAAATTCCAATCCCGAAACGGTTTCCACTGACTACGACACCAGCGATCGCCTCTACTTTGAGCCGCTTACCCGCGAAGATGTCCTGAATATTATTGAAGCGGAACAGCCCGAGGGTATCATTATCCAATTTGGCGGCCAAACACCCTTGAAACTGGCGATGCCATTGCTGAAGTATCTGGAGGCTCATCCCGAGATCCCGACCAAAATTTGGGGAACATCGCCTAATTCTATCGATATAGCTGAAGATAGAGAGCGCTTCGAGGCAATTTGTAAAGATCTCGGCATTATGCAACCCAATAATGGCTTAGCTCGTTCTTACGAAGAAGCCCTTGCAGTTTCTCGGCGCGTCAGCTATCCCGTTGTGGTACGACCTAGCTATGTTCTGGGCGGACGCGGTATGGAAGTAGTTTATTCCGATGAAGAATTAGAGAACTACATGTCCAAAGCGATTCTAATCGAGCCAGAACATCCCATTTTAATCGATCAATTCCTGGAAGGGGCGATTGAAGTAGATGTAGATGCGATCGCTGACAGCACTGGTAGTGTCATAATTGGCGGCATCATGGAGCACATCGAAGAGGCAGGAATTCACTCGGGGGACTCCGCCTGTGCCATCCCCACCTTCTCCCTATCATCTGACGTGCTGGATACGATTCGCAACTGGACGATTAAGTTGGCGCAGCGCCTGCAAGTTGTGGGTTTGATGAATATTCAGTTTGCCGTCCAAACCAATTTGAATGGCACGAGACAGGAGCAGGTCTACATTCTCGAAGCCAATCCCCGCGCTTCCCGTACCGTTCCGTATGTCAGCAAAGCGATCGGTATCCCATTGGTTAACTATGCCTCGCGGATTATGGCTGGCGCAACCCTTGCAGAATTGGGCATGACTGAGGAAATCGTACCTAAACACATTGCCATCAAGGAGGCGGTCTTGCCTTTTTCCAAATTTAGCGGCACCGATACGATCCTGGGGCCAGAAATGCGCTCCACGGGCGAGGTGATGGGGATTGACGTAGATTTTGGTCGTGCTTTTGCCAAGGCGCAAATTGCGGCAGGAGAGCGCCTCCCACTCAAGGGTACGGCCTTTATTTCGGTAAACGATCGCGATAAGTCGGGAGTTACGGCTGTGGCTGAGGGATTTCTGGAGTTAGGCTTCAAAATCGTTGCCACCGAAGGCACGCACAAAGTTCTGCGTCGCAATAATATCGACAGTCAGCTAGTGCTCAAAGTACATGAAGGTCGTCCCCATGTCATCGATGCGATTAAGAACGGCCAGGTGCAAATTGCCATCAATTCTCCCAGTGGCGGCGATGCCAAAATCGATGACAAACTGATTCGGCGTACTGCGCTGGCTTACAAAATACCTGTAATCACTACCTTAGCGGGGGCAAAGGCAGCGATCGCCGCCATCCGCTCCCTCCAAAACGATTCAGTGGCAGTCAGAGCACTCCAGGATTATTTTAGTTAATATGAGAAGTAGGGTGGATATTGCCCACCTTACAATACTAAAAGCTTGCATAGCAGCAAGGCCGCTCGCAATGAGGCAAAGATCGTGACTCAAATAGTTGAATCCAAAACGAAGCTGTTAACCTTTGACGAGTTTCTCGCCTATGAGGATGGCACTGACACCCGCTATGAGTTAGTAGATGGAGAACTGGTGGAGATGCCCGCTGAAAGTGATGTAAATGCTACTATTACCAGGTTATTGTTTGTCGAACTGCTTAAGTTTTTCTCCTACCTACTTATTGCTTGGGGAACCGAAATTGAAGTAAGCGGACAACGATCGCGCTGTCGATTGCCCGATTTGATCGTGCATACAGAAGCATCAAAAGCGGCACTGACTGGAGCTTCGCGATCGCTGATTACAAGAGATATGCCGCCGCCCGCTCTGGTAATTGAAGTAGTCAGCCCTGGAGTTACTAACCGCAGCCGAGATTACCGCCATAAGCGCACGGAATATGCCGCACGCGGCATCAGCGAGTATTGGATTGTAGATCCGGAAGAACAGCGAATTACAGTCTGCAAATGGGTCGATGGGCAATACGAAGATCGGATATTTACTGGTAACCAGCTAATTGAGTCCGACGTGGTTTCTGGTTTCTCCTTAACACCCCAGCAAATTTTCGAGGCTGCTCGATAGTAAGAATGCATCTCAATCGCGCCAAAGCGCGATACCACCCAATAGACCTAATTTATTCGAGATGACTTTGACGTTGACAGGTAACTCTAGTTCTATTTTTTTAGCATTGCCACCGCCAATGTAAAGATACTCGTAGTTAAATAATTTGGACAGCGTAGCGATCGCCTTGCTTAAACGCCGATTCCAAGTTTTCTGACCGTACTTCTCAAAGGCAGCGTTGCCGAGGTGTTCTTCATAGGTTTTGTCATCGCTAAAGGGATGCTGTCCCAGTTGCAGGTTGGGCAATAGTTTGCCATCCACGAATAAAGATGAACCAAAGCCCGTTCCCAACGTAATTACCAGTTCCACGCCACTGCCAGCGATCGCCCCCAAGCCCTGCACGTCGGCATCATTAGCAATGCGGATGGGTTTGCCTAAAGCCCGACCGAGCGCGTTACCCAGATCGAAACCGTCCCAAACAGGGGAAAGATTGATCGCACCTCTGGTGATGCCATGCTGCACTACAGAGGGGAAACCAACCGCAACGCGGTCAAACGCGCCTACGGTACTGGCTAATTGCGCGATCGCGGGGATAACGCGATCTGGCGTAGCTGGCTGGGGCGTATCGATACGGACTCGCTCGGTCTGCGGTTGACCCTGCTCGTCTAAAATCAGCATTTTGATCCCGCTGCCACCTACATCAACCGCTAATGTCAATTTACTAGTACTGGATGCAGTCATGCCTAATATTTCAGCTATTAATCTTTGACACTCTCAGGTCTGAAGACGCTGAGATTCTTGGTTCACTGACTCGCCGTTAGACAGCAGGTTTTCACCAACTGCCCAAGAGGGCAAATCTCCCCAAGCGTAAGTTCCCGTATGCCCTACGGTACTGAGACCTAATCTCAAAATATTGATAGCTGCGTTGACATCTCTGTCTTCTGTGTACCCACAATGTGGGCAAACATGAGTTCTCGTAGACAGAGATTTTTTCACCTTCTTACCACATGAAGCACAATTTTGACTTGTATTTTGGGGAGGAACAGCAACTGTTACCTTCTCATATTTATGTCCAAAATATTCTAACCACGCTCGAAAAGTTGACCAACCAGCATCGCTGATAGATTTAGCCAGATGTCGATTGCGTACCAGCCCTTTAACATTTAAATCTTCATAAGCTACCAAGTCGTTAGATTGGATCACGGAGTATGCTATTCTCTTGCAATACTCTTTTCGCTGCCTACTTACTTTTAAATGCTTGCGAGCATATCTATTTCTGGCTTTGTGGTAGTTGATTGATTGTCTCTGCTTAGCTTTCTTTTTAGCTGTACTGAACTTCTTGGATTTTTTACGATTAGCACGATTAAGCTGTTTTTCAGACTGGCGGTAAAACTGAGGAGACTGCTCGACATTACCTTTGTCATCGGCAATGAAATATTTCAATCCCAAGTCAATACCAACTACTTGATTAGTAGGTTGTGTTTCAACCCTGACATTAACAGCAATCGCAAATTGAGCATAATACCCATCTGCTCGACGTACTAGCCGAACACGCTTAATCTGTTCAATGTTGTAATAGTTCAAGTCATAGGTTCCTTTTAATTTCAGAGTCCCTATTCCTTTTTTGTCTGAAAAAGTTATGGCTTTACGAGTTAGAGAAAGCTGCCATCCTGATGTTTTGTATTCCACAGAACGACAGTTTTTCTTAAACTTAGGAAAACCTTTTTTACCTTTAACTTTCTTCTTGCAGCGATCGTAAAATCTTGCTATTGCACTCCAAGCACGTTCAGCAGCAGATTGTCTAGCCATTGAGTTGAGTTCGTCAGCAAAAGGAAACAAGTCAGCTAATACAGCGCAATATTTATTGAGGTCATATCTACTAATTCCTCTGTTATCCATCCAATAGCGCAAAGCTTTATTTTGAATGAATTGACTAGTGCGAATGGCATCGTCTATTGCACGATACTGCTTATCTTTTCCTTTAACTTTAAACTCGTAAACTATCATCGGCTCGACCTAACCAACTGCACTTTTATCTTCACACATTTTACATAAAAGTGTGTGAAGATATCAAAAAGATTAAAGCGACTAAAGTCGCTCGAGTCGCTTATATCTCAGGTCTAAAGACTCTGAGTTTTATGCATACCGAGAGGTCTTATAATCTGGAGCTAAACCCAAATTATAGGGTTTAGTGTTAAAAACATAAGCATGCCCCTGTATCGAATACCTCGGCCATACCTACTAATGACAAATCAGTTAATCAAGACATCTAATTTTCCCCAACCTAACGATCGAGAAGGTGAGGCGAATGCTAGTCTGCAATTAGAGCACCACTCCGCGCAGATTGCTGATTACGTAGAAAGAGCCTGCGATCGCTTACGGGTGATGGGGTTGACGAAGCCACTTAAGTTGAGCGATGTTTATGTTCCCCTGCATGTAATTAGGAATGATAGTAATTTTAGGTATGCCACAACCGAGATCTCGGCAAATGATGACCTTCGCGCTAAACTTGCTGATGCAAATGAAAAGTCTGTACCAGCATTAGCAGTTTTAGAGAAACTTTCCAGAGTAATTATTCTGGGAAACATGGGCAGCGGTAAAACCACCCTACTCAAGCAACTGGCATTGCAGTGCACAGTCGGTAAGTTTCAGTCCCATCGCATTCCGATATCGATCTCGCTGCACGAATTTAGTGCCGTGATGTCGCAGGTTAGCTTGCTCGATTATATTGCGTCTCAAGCACTGCAATCCGGTACGATCGAGTCGTCTATGGTGATGCGACTGCTGGTACAAGGCAAACTATTGTTGTCGATCGACGAACTAGATGAATTAACGCCAAGCGATGCCAATCTAGCCATGCGACAAATTCGCAACCTGGCCGACTACTTTCCAGGTAATTACTGGGCGATCGCCTGCAGGCCAACGGTTTCCACTCAGATCTTAGAGCAATTTACTGAAGTAGAATTAGCAGGCTTCAATCGCCAGCAGATCGAAACATTTGTCCATAAATGGTTACCCCAACTGAGTAGTTCTACACCTATTAAATCAAAGGTTTTGCTCGCGCAATTGTTCGGTAATCCGTCGATCGGTGAAATTGCCACTAATCCTTTACTCTTAACCTTATTATGTAAGAAGTTTGCGGTATCTTCTTATCTATCTTTCGGCCACGCGATTCAAGATGCAATCGACTTGTGGCTCTATGAATGGGATTGTTGCAATTACAAATTCTACAGCGATCGCTCTCAGGAACCTACCAAGCGCGACTTAAAAAGACAG
Organism: Pseudanabaena sp. PCC 6802; assembly: GCF_000332175.1. Taxonomy (NCBI): domain Bacteria; kingdom Bacillati; phylum Cyanobacteriota; class Cyanophyceae; order Pseudanabaenales; family Pseudanabaenaceae; genus Portococcus; species Portococcus stanieri. Next base: position 491,698 of record NZ_KB235910.1, read on the forward strand.
AAAGATATACTTAGTTGGATCGCATTGTCTAGCTTTAACCACGGTACTTCTCTATTCGATCTGCCGCGCATCGAACAATACGTCGCCCAATACACCAAAAATTTCCCAGGTCAATCCACTTGGGATGATATTCCCAGCACTTCAATGGTGGAAAGGACAAAAGGCATTTATAGTTTTGCCTATGTCTCATTTCAGGAATATCTGGTAGCCTACCATCTCATCCACAGCCCTAACCCCTCAGCGATTAAATATTTAGTGGAGAGAATTACAGACAAGCGCTGGCATAACGTCATTATCATGGCAGTTAGTATCCTTCCGAATGCCAACGATGTGGTTAGGCAAATGAAGCAAAGGATAGATAAATCGATTGGCCACGAGCGACTCCAGCAATTCCTAGAGTGGGTCAACCAACAGGTATCGCAATTGCAATCTCCCTACAGCCCTGAAACTCTACGTGCTTTTTATCTTGATATCGATCTAGAGAGGACTCGCGCCCTCGATCGCGCCCGTGCTTTGGAAATTGCTCACATGCGCTCTCTCGAACGCGCTCGCGTCAGAGCTGAAGGTAAAGCCAACGACATGGATACCGAAATTGATATCGACTATGCTCTTACCAACGCCATCAATCTCGATCTGACTCTTTATTGCGCCCAATTCCCAATTCTAGAGTTAGCCTGTGCCTTAGAACCAATCTTAAGCGAGCAATTAGAGAATTTGAAGCGCAGCCTACCCAGTCCTACCAAAGAAGCAGCTAAGTTCAAGAAGTGGTGGGCAGTTCAAGGTCTGGAATGGGCGCAAAAACTACGCAAGATTATTATTCAACATCGTCGAGGCATTCAAGATTGGGAACTAAGCGAGGCACAAATACAAGCGCTAAAGCGCTACTATGATGCCAACAAAACCCTGGTTGAGTGTCTCCATAGTTCTACAGTTAGCGAAGCAGTTCGACAAGAAATCAAGTCTACTTTACTATTGTCGATCGCCAGAATTGAGCAATCCAAACCCAGCGAACCAGCTACAAAACATCAGCAAAAACAACCCAAGAAATAGCAATAGGATTACACAACGATGGTTTTATCCTCAAAGCGCGACAATTCTGGATTCGTGGTGGCTGGCATCCACCCGCAGACGATCTACTAGAAAGTTGATTTTCTCGTTTCCAAATTGAGATCGCTTTATATCTCAAAATCTCTTAAGGTTGGCGATCTATCCAGATGATTGTTTCAGTTTTTACGCCTTCTTTCCAGAGAATCTCGCTGGCAAGGCCATCGCCGATGCGCCAGCTCCATTTATTCATAAAGTCGTCATAGGATAATTGGTAAGTTGTACTGTTGGTATCTGAATAGTAAATTAGCTGCTCAGGCTCGTTAACTCCGACGGCAACTACCCAATGGAGTTCTGGGAATGTGCCGAGAATGGAAGCATCTATGCTCCCCGTGCGAAGGAGAACGACGACTGGCTTGCCATCTTTTAGGAGATCGACAAGTAGTGGGAAACCTGCTTTTCGCTCTAGCTTGACGTTGTCACCTTCCCATCGTTTCATGATGTCTCGCAATAGGTGAGGAGGTGTACCTGCACGGATGTCTACTCGTCTGGTTCTGAATGGATCTGACCAGGTTGGATTGGGAATCTTGACGGATGAGGGTAACAGGAATTGTCGGTCTGTGGTTGCTCTAACGGTGGCATAATCGACGTTGTGACCATAGTGTTTCAACACTCGCGCTGTTGAATTGGGGCCGCAGCTCCAGGTATCGTCTTGAGAGCCTGTATCAGGCAAATGGATGAACATATAATAGAATTAGTGATCGTTTGTCAAAATTGCTAGTAGACTTCAGGCCAGTAACTGTACGATTGCAAAAATCAGGCTTATGCTTAAGCGTTTTGCTACTGCTTCCTAAGATCTCAAATAAGCTCTATAGGAAGCTAGGTCTAGTTCTATTAAGTTTCATTTATGTAAGAGCTTCCATTAAGATTCTTAACAGACCTACAACCAATTTTGTGGCTGAGCTAGCAGAGAGGCTCGCCCTGAAGTGGTAGCAAAGGATAAACCCAACACCTACTATCAATCCACTCACAAGTAGTTTTCTTAGGATTTTCAAGCCTTCTTCCATAGTGTTTTAAAGATATTGCAAATTAGCTCAAATAATTTAACAGCTTGGTTCTTAGTCATTAAATTGAGAGCTGCCTGAAGACAGGAAGCTATCGGGACTTAGACATTTTTGGGTAAGAAAAAAGTCTCAAACCTAGATACTTTAAGCACTTAACTTCGATCTGGATGTTTTCTTGATATATCTGGGTTTCAGCCATTTTTTGTCTAAAAGAAATAGGCGGGAATGGGCAATTTGGGCTCATTCCCATTTCAACAGCGTTAGGTGAGGAATTCCTCCGCTTTTCTAATATGATTTTCGTTGATGCTTGAGTAAATTGCCAACAGAATAGTGCTTACCACCATCGCATCGTCGGTATATCCAATGGCGATAAGGAAATCCGGGAAAGTATCGTAGGGTGAAATGAAATAGGCAATAGCTCCAACGATAGCCACTTTAACCACGAGTGGAACTGCTGGATCTTGCATTGCGTAGTACATAGTTAAAATGTTCTTGCCAAGCGGGGTCTTGGCTCCAATTCGCTTACATTTCTCGAGAATATTCATTAGCCTCTCCTCTTCTTGAGTTTTCTAAATGCAAATACAGACTGTAATAACAGTCTCACACTGCTACAGGAATGTCGATATGATATTTATCCTTAAAAAATAGTCTATTCTATGCAGATTCGACCAATTGGTTATGGTGGGATGCTCGTTATGACAAGAAACGCTTTGGCGATCGCGATACGATGAGTGAAGTACTTGGGAAATCGACTACTTACGCCACTGATTGAGCCAATTTACTTGACCAAGCCAATCTGCTGCTTCTGCCTCAGATAATAGGCGATCTAATGCCGCAATCAACTCTGAAAGCGACCAACTATTCTGAGCAGCAAGGATAATCCCGCCATGTTGAGGATATAGTTGTGCTAGAACCAGAAAGTCTTTCACATTGAATGTAAAGATGCTTCTGCCCTGAGCAGTTGTGCGTAATAATTGCGTTTCATCGCTGGCATCAAAGGGCATCCAGTCATTTGGAGTACGTGTTACATCATGTCCTTTCGATACCAATGCTGAATGCAGGGCTTTACTTGAGGTATCAGCATCCAGATGGAGTTTGAGCCTAGCCATTAGCAACCTCTAAAGATTGCTCCGCCGCGATCGCCAGATCAATCTGCCCCTTATTTGCTGCATAGAAAGTCAAGGCTTCGTTTATTTGGGCTTCAGTCAGGTCATATTCATTGGCGATTTGGCTTGGACTCATACCCCATTTTTGGGCAGCGATCGCGATCGTTTGTACGCGAATCCCCGTTCCTTTGACGATTGGTATGAGTTGACCGCTTACCCCCTGCCGATATGCAATTTGCGGAAAAGATGCTTTGAGGGTGCTGACTTTTTCTGTTACAGCCCATAAAATAAATTGGTCAAGGGAAATGCCTTGACTCTGTGCTAGTTGCTCTATTTCATGCTGCAACTGGTCAGGCAGATTTAGCGCATGTGCTGTCATAGATTTAATCGTCAAACAATTAAAATCATATCTTAGCAAATGATTGAGCAGCATAAAAAATCACACCCAAGTGGGTGTGATTCATAAGAAGTTTAGCTAGACTAAAGTCTCGATTAAGAATCGTTGGAACACTACCCTGCTATTTAATAGACCTCTTGCAAATTAGCCAACTGAGGAGCCTTGAGAGCGTTCAAAATTGTAGAGACCAGCAATTAGATTGCAACGCAAACCAAAGCGGTGACGACGATTGCGATAGCGTCCAGATAAGATGCGGAAGATCTTCAAGCGGCGATTAACATGCTCAATGCCAACCCGTTGGCGCGCAAGTTGGCGGTTGAACGCTTTCTGCTCGGGCGTAAGCTGACCACCTTTCGGTTTCTTGTGGGGTAAGCGGCAGTAGAGATGCAGTTTCTGGATGCCTTGATAACCCTTGTCCTGCAAACTCTCGGTTTGAGGATGGAAATGGATGCCAGAAGCTTTGAACAGCTTGAAATCATGCCGTCGCCCCTTGCCGAAAAACGTACAGATAATCTGCCCAGTAAGAGCGTCAATTATGAGTTGACATTTGAGCGTGTGCCCTTTCTGTTTGCCGCTATAAAAGGCACGTTGGTGCCGCTTAGGACGCTCAATGCGAGTTTCAGTCACATCAACGATCGCGACTGTAGGTATCCCAAAGCCCCGCACCAACTGGCGCTTCCCAGGTAGTCGAAAGCGACGTGAGCGGATTAAAGTCTCCTCTACCCAATGCACTATTCGACAAACTGTAGACTCGCTGATGCCCCAACTAGTGGCGATGTGAAAGTAGGTGCGATATTCCCGCCAATACTCGAAGGCAACCAATATGCGGTCTTCTAGTCCGAGTTTAGGCTTGGCTCCAGGTGTTGGCGTTGCTCGCCACTCTGGTTTAAGCACTTTCACAATTGCTTTGAACGTATTAGTCTCGATACCAAATCGACGCTTAAAGTGTGCAGCAGGTAGGGTTTGCGCTATTATATAGTTCATCATCAGGACGCTTTTTCGTTATTGCTATGTCCTGATATTTTCCTATCTTGGGGTTCTTTGGCAACTCAACCTCAACCTAATCTGCAAGAGGTCTAATCTTTAGCCGATTCTTTTGTGTTGCCCTCCAAACTCCGGAAATACTCCTTGCCGCCTACGGCTCCAATGGCTAAGGCAATTAAGCCACCGATCGCATATTTCCAGAGGCTGCTAGCATCTCGAACTAAGCCTCTGGTGGTGGCAAAGTACTCCTTCAACAACTCAGTCATCTATTTTTTGGTTTCGCAAGTTGCCAAGCGTACCCAATGCCAACAAGAACAGCACCTACTCCCAGAAAAGGAAGAGCCGCTGGCGAAACTGCCGTTAAAGCAATACCCAGAACTGAGCCTGCCGCATTAGAACCCATGCCAGCAGCGAAAGCTACAGATCCCACAGCAGAAGACCCAGGACCTACTGCTATGGCAAGGACAGTTGAGCTAGTTCCTACAGTAATGCCCGTTCCAGTACCAACTGCAACTGTTCCAGTCACTACACCGCCTGCGGCTGTTGCACATGCTAAACATGCAGCACTCGCTGTCTTATCCAAATTAGACATGATTCTTTCTTCAAAACTGAACTCTAGTAACAATGTCCCACACTCCCTCAAGGCTGTCGCTCTGCTATTTAACTTTTAAAAATAACCGATCATTTAGTATTAGTATTGGCGATGGGGAGTACTTTAGAAATAATCCTTAGCATCTTGGGCAAGGCTTCAGATATTCGAATCAGGAGTGGATTGGGAAGTTTAGCTGAATTGAATCGGGAAAAGTCGCAATTTGTTTTAGTGTGATGCTTGGCTTCCCATCTCGGGATTGAGCTTGAATTCGGCATGATACCCTTTCCTTATCAATCTTTACTTTCCTGGGGAGGGATGGCGCAGCCCAAATATTGCGCCCCATTAGACTAGATAAGCGCATTATCTCAGCGCACCATTTGCTAGTGTTGTGGTGGGAGCATCTCAGTTTTGCAAGGCAAGGTTAAGAGAGCCATTAAGGTAAGCAGAACGGTGTTTGAGGACTTGTGGCACATTATCACGGTTCCATTGAGCGCCAGAGATTTTGATGCGTCTAGCGATTTGCTTAACAGCAGATTCCACTGCGCCAGAACCAATAGAGCAAATCTGCTCGGTTTGGAAATACCAATAATCAGGAATACGATGGCGATGCTTGTGCAGATAAGCAATAAAATTGATGCTCTGAGGACTAGCTAAGTGATTGAGCTCAGCAATAGCTGCAGTCACATTACCCCGCCACAAAAAAGCTTCGACCCCAGTCAAAAGTTGAGCTGTAGCCTCAATTTTATGCAGGTTTTCCACCAAATGGAACCAGTCCAAGATTTCATAGCGACTATCAGGTATAGAGATCTGGGCAATAATATTCCAAATCCCATCATGTCCATCCCCAATACAGGTAACCATATCTGCTAAAGGCTGTCGATTTACCCAGTCTGTTAAGGCAATGTTATCTTGAAATGTGGCAAATATGGCTTGTCCATGCAAGTTCACAGCTTTATAGTCCTTCCACTCACTTGGCTGTCCAAGTGGCGTGCGCAGTCTGATTCTGCCTCCATCGACACTTAATTCCTCGACCGACTCTTCTACCTCTAGGGGGCTAAATTCATGGCGATGCACCAGGCGCTGTTGTGTACTGCGCGATATTTGCACTCCCATCAACATGGCTAAGTCTTTGGCGGCTTGTTCGTAGGATACATTCGCACTCAAGATCAGGCTACATCTTTCCACATACGGGCTCACCTGGCTATAGGGGGCTACTTTGAGCTTCTGCGCTTGCTTTTGCGTGAGGTGGAGCTGTCCGATGCTGCTTTGCACTCGCCTGCGGCGTCCTGCTTCTGTGCCCGTAACTGTGCGGATAAAAAACTCCCTATTTCTGGGCTGACATGTTCGAGGATTTGCTGCCGCACAGCGATTTCGATCCCTTCCAAGCTGGTTAGTTGTTCCGATGGTGTATTCTGATAAAGGATGGCGGCAATAGCTTGAACGTGCGCTTGCATTTCTTTTTCCTGCTCTGGAGTCATGGTTGCTCTCCTTGGGGTTGGTTTCTCGTATTCCTATCTTCTGATTTCTTCCCCCTTTTGGCTACCCATCTATATTAAGCATTATTACTCAGTGCAAAGTTGAGATGCTCCCGATTAAGTAGTGCTGATATACTTACACAAGTGCTGCATCAAAACCGAGTTGTTAATTCCCCAAACTTTTATGCCCAAAGCTAGTTCAGATATTCGTGGGTATTCTGAAGCATCCTCTCAGTGGGAAATAGATAGACTATTTCGCGATCTTGGCAGCATTAAAAAGCAGTACTTTGCTCCCAATAGTGATGGCTTATCCTTGACTGAGAAAGAGTATTTATGCTTGTTCCTGAATGGCAAGAGCCTTGAAGAGATAGCAGATCTAAAGGCGATGAGCGTGAAAACTCTTAGTTCTGTTCTTTCTCCAAAACTTTATCGATACCTTAAGACTTTATTAGAAAATACCCCAAGTAAAAGTATAGAATTTGGTGACTGGAGAGATATATACAGATTCTGCCAGGATGCTGGATATAAAGTTGCCCCATCTGCTGTTGAAGAGCCGCCGCAAAGCTCCAATTTGTCTCCTCCCCCACTGGGTTGGATCTGGCTTGGTTTCGCCCAAGCTACTTCTCATGAGTTGCCACCAACCGGGACGAAACTGATTGCAGCGGGGCAATTTGTCACTATTTCACCAGCAGAAGTTCCCCATCCCAAAGCAAAGGTAACAACCGTTGTACCTGTGAACATCAGATTACAGAGGCTTCAGGAAGCAGATAACTACACGGTTATGCCTAAAAAAGTGGGGGTAATCCAGCCAGATACCGAGCTAATAGTTCTCGATTTACATGCTTTTTTGCCTACCCCAGCCCCTGAATCAGCCCCCAGTTCAGTTATCCCATACACAAGAATTTGGGCGCAAGTTGGGTTGCATTTTGATGTTTGATTTGGTGAGTATTTATACTTTATAGCGGTTTTCACTTGAGAACGGGTTTTATTGACGGGGTGAAGGGGTTCCACCCCTTCTTGGGGGCAACGCCCCCAAACCCCTTGCTCTTTCCGATCTGAAAACCGCTATATCAAACAGCCTCTTACAGCTTCATATCAAATTGATTCTTAATATTAATTCAAAGGGCTAATGGTGTAGAGACATGGATAGATCGCAAACCTACGAAGGTGGTTGTCACTGCGGCGCAATTCGCTTTCGCGTCCGCGTCAAGAAATACGAGGCCGTTGAATGCAACTGCTCGATGTGTCAAAAGAAAGGTATTCTCCACCTCATCGTGCCACCCGAAGACTTTCAACTACTGCAAGGCAGTGAATCCCTCACCACTTACACTTTCAACACAGGCACTGCCAAGCATACTTTTTGTCGCGTTTGCGGTATTCATCCATTTTATCGACCGCGATCGCACCCCGATAGCTTTGATGTAAATGTACGTTGTTTAGATGGCGATGCTATTTCTCTGTTTCGGATCGTGCCATTTGATGGCAAAAACTGGGAACAGAACATCCACCAGTTAACCCAATCTCAAAATTCCAATTCTTGAAACAGTTGGCTTAAAGGCAAAGTAAACCCCGGTACAATTTCTTCCCCATCCAGATTATCTTCCAGCTTTAAAAGCCTTGTCGGTTTGGGACTGCGATACACCAGAGCTGATTCCTCATCAGGATTAATTACCCATGCCAAGCGCGTGCCATTCTCAAAGTATTCCACTAATTTACTATGAATTTCTTCAAAGGTATTACTCGGCGAGATAATCTCGATCGCCAGATCGGGAGAACCTTCAAAAAAGCCTTTTGGTAATCGTTTCAACCCCTGCAAGCGTTCTTTCGAGATAAAAGAAAGATCGGGAGATCTTTTATTGCCTGCTTTCATTTTAAAGGCGGTACTGGAATCACAAGTAACACCAAGTTTGTGACTCAGAACAAAGCCTGTAAGAAAGTAGCCAAGCAATTGAGCAAGATGTCCGTGCTCCATTCCAGAGTTTGCCATTACGATTAATTCTCCATCCACAATTTCATAGCGGTTTCCGTCATCCGGCAGCGCCATAAATTCCTCATCCGTCCAGACCTTCTTTTCTACTTTTTCTTCTGTCTTATCTACTGCAACTGTCATAGTTTTGCTCCATAGGTTGCTTTATTGACTTTAATCTACTTAGTGACTTGCGCGAAAATAGGATGCCCGCGATGCGTTACGGCTATTGCCTAACACATCCTACGGTGGTGACATTACTTAACCACGTCTCCCTTACTACCTGATATTAAATGGAACGCTAATCTCTCCTGACCTGTATGTAACTCTATACTAAAGGGTTGCAGGGGCGCAGCCCCCACTCTGGTTTTCCTTCTCCCTCAGGGAGAGAAGTTAGGGGTGAGGATTCTAGGAATTTCTACGTAAGATCGGTTTCAACTATAAAAATTTAAATTTGGTATAACTTGGCATTTTGGCGCTATATTGTGGCGATCGCTCGGCAACTTAATTTTTGGCAAACTGTCCTTCAACTGGGGTTGCAGCCAACTTAACGCACCCAATTAGCTGACGCAGACTAGCAAAGTTTGTCGCGATAGTTGCTAGGCTTAGAAAGAGATCTTAACTTTACTTTTGTACCCAAAGGAACATGAGGAATGACATCCTTCCCTGCAAATAAAGCTTGGCATACACTGAAACCACGGGAAGCTGTAGACAGCTTAGACACTGACCAGTCTACGGGTCTGAGTACCCAGCAGGTAGAAGAACGACAGGCTAGTTACGGTCGTAATGAGCTAGAGACCAAGTCTGGGCGTAGCAAGCTCAGTATCTTTATCGACCAGTTCACTAACATCATGCTGTTGATGTTAATTGGCGTAGCGCTCGTTTCAGCCAGTATAGCCATCTCTAAACAGTCATTTCCTAAAGATGCGATCGCGATCGCGGCGATCGTTTTGCTCAATGGCATCCTGGGGTACGTGCAGGAAAGCCGGGCAGAAGAAGCCCTCGCCGCCCTCAAAAAGTTGTCGTCGCCAAATGTGCGCGTGATCCGTGATGGCACAATTGACGAGATACCCTCCGTGGAGCTAGTGCCGGGGGATATTGCTTTTATAGAAGCAGGCGTACAGATCTCAGCGGACGGACGCTTGCTAGAGGCGGTCAACCTCAAAATTCGGGAGGCGGCGCTCACGGGGGAAGCCCATGTCGTCAATAAGATTGCTGATGTTGTGGTGGCAGAGGATGAGGCGATCGGCGATCGCAACAATATGGTATTTCAGGGAACGGAGGTCATTCAGGGACGCGGGACGGTATTAATTACTGCGATCGGCATGTCTACGGAACTGGGGCGGGTGGCATCTATGTTGCAGGGCGTAGAAAACGAACCCACACCCCTACAGCAACGCATGACCCAGCTTGGTAACGCACTGGTAACTGGCGCGTTGATCCTGGTGGGTGTCGTGGTAGTAATCGGACTCTTCCGTGGCGGGAAGTTTTTAGATTTACTTGAAACTTCTCTGAGCATGGCAGTGGCAGTAGTGCCAGAGGGGTTACCTGCCGTAATTACAGTCACGCTCGCCCTGGGGACGCAGCGCATGGTCAGGCGACACGCACTGATTCGTAAATTACCCGCTGTAGAAACGCTTGGTTCCGTAACCACAATTTGTTCCGATAAAACTGGGACGCTGACCCAAAACAAAATGGTGGTAGAGGCACTATATACTGCCGAATTAGTTGCTAGCGTTAGCGGTGTCGGTTACGAACCAGTTGGGGAATTCACGATCGTGCGCAACACCGACGATAGCTCTCACATTTCGGACATAGACCTGACTCGCGCTCCAGAAATAATTACTCTACTCAATGCCTGTGTGGTTTGCAACGACGCACATCTACAACAGGACGACGGCGAATGGGTAGTCATTGGCGATCCGACCGAAGGTGCCTTGCTTACACTGGCAGGCAAGGCTGGTATCGAGCAGCATGAACTGAATGCAACGATGCCAAGAATGGCAGAAGTACCATTTTCTTCCGAACGCAAGCGCATGAGCGTAATCTGTGCCACAGCCGATCGCCCAGAACCCTACACCTTATTTACCAAGGGTTCGCCGGAATTAGTCCTGGCCTGCTGCGATCGCATCCACATTGATGGTAGCTCTCTGCCTCTCACAGATGCATTTCACGCTGCCATCCTGGAGCAGAACGATCGCATGGCAAGACACGGCATTCGCGTCCTGGGATTTGCCCATAGATCGGTACGTGAGTTGCCAAAATCCGAGGCAGAGGCAGAGGCGCTAGAACAGAACCTGATCTGGCTGGGATTGGTGGGCATGCGCGATGCCCCCCGTGGCGAAGTCTCGGATGCAGTGGCAATTTGCCGCCAAGCTGGCATTCGACCTGTCATGATTACAGGCGATCATCAACTCACAGCAAAAGCGATCGCTGCCGATCTAGGCATTACCGACGACAACGCAAGGGTTGTTACGGGGCAAGAACTAGAGAAAATGTCCGATCTCGACCTGGATGGCATTGTATCTCACACCAGCGTTTATGCCAGAGTAGCGCCAGAACACAAATTGCGCATCGTGCAAGCATTACAGCGCCAGGGTGAATTTGTGGCGATGACTGGTGACGGGGTTAACGATGCTCCGGCGTTGAAACAATCCGATATCGGCATTGCCATGGGCATCACTGGCACGGATGTATCTAAGGAAGCCAGCGATATGGTGTTGCTAGATGACAACTTTGCCACGATCGTGGCAGCTACAGAAGAAGGACGAGTAGTTTATACCAATATCAGGCGCTTTATTAAGTACATCTTGGGTAGCAATATCGGCGAAGTCCTCACAATTGCGGCAGCTCCAATTATGGGGTTACCCGATGTGCCAATGACACCGCTACAAATTCTGTGGATGAACCTGGTCACTGACGGCTTGCCTGCCCTCGCCCTTGCCGTAGAACCAGCCGAACCGGGCATTATGCAGCAGCCACCTTTTAGCCCTAAAGATAGTATCTTTGCGCGCGGATTAGGGTCTTACATGATCCGCATCGGTGTGATATTCGCATTCTTAACGATCGTATTAATGGAGATTGCTTTTAATACACCTGAAAGTGCTGGTACCTGGAACGCCCACTGGAAATCAATCGTGTTTACCACGCTTTGTTTAGCTCAAATGGGGCATGCCTTAGCCGTACGCTCGGACTACAAACTTTTGGCTCAGCTCAATCCGTTCTCCAATCCATTTTTGTTAGGAGCTGTGGTTGTCACGACACTTCTGCAACTAGCGTTACTATACGTGCCTGTTTTGAGTAATTTCTTTGGTACCGAAGCACTATCTCTACCCGAGCTAGGCGTTTGCTTTGGCTTTAGCGCCCTCATGCTAGTTTGGATCGAAGCCGAAAAGATCTTTATTCGGTGGTATGAGTCCCATAAGAATAATTCCTCAGCACTGCCAAAAACACGATAAGAAGGTAGCGGTCAGCGGTCAGCAGTCAGCAGTCAAAAGGTCGATGCCGCAACTATTTCAATGTATGTCATCAGTGCGCCCACTTGCTTCAGATTGCTTGCCAAAGGATAGACACACAGAGAGCCTACCTCAGGTAGGCTCAGATAGCTTTTATTCATTGGTAAACTGGTTAATACACTAAAGTTCAACTAGCTGTGGCAATACATTGCTAGAATGTAAAACTAGCCTATTGCTGATTTACTGCGTAGTGCTGCATGACGTGGAATCACAGTTACCGATCTGGTGTTTTGATCTCTATTCTGAGCAGCATTAATACTAACAACAGTGTAAGTCTTAGCATTACTTGCTTCCAGTACATCACCAATTGCTAATTGGGCATTGCGGTTTAATGTCCCAATAAAACGTTGGTGGATATCCATCATTAAATACTGCATAGGAAACTCCTCGATAATTTTAGGTGCAATTCAGATGTGTTTACTTGATTGAGTCTGCCTATAGTTTGAGTGTTCCAGGCAAACCCCCTTACGCTACCCTCTTATATACCACCGTTTTTTAAAAAGGTATGTAAAGTTCTGTTGTTTTTGTTTTAATTTCTTCCTGTAAACTGCCGAGGCAATAATTTAATCTTGCGAATTGCCGATCTAGCCGATCTATAAACTGCCGATGTTGAATCCCGATCTTTCTCTGAGCGCCTATGAATACGAACTACCAAGCGATCGCATCGCTCAGAGTCCTGCAATACCGAGGGATAGCTCGCGCCTTTTAGTCGTCAGCAGCGATCGCAGCCACAGCCATCACCAGTTCGCCGAGCTACCAAAACTATTGCGTTCCGGCGATCTACTCATCTTCAACGATACTCGCGTGATTCCAGCCCGCATGTACGGGCATAAGTTTTCAGGCGTACCAGTGGAAATTTTGCTGATGGAGCCACTGGGGACAAATCGCTGGCTAGCCCTGGTTAAGCCCGGTAAGAGACTGCCAGTCGGCAGCACGATCGTGTTTACAGAGGATATTAAAGCCCAGGTCGTAGGTACAGATCCGGAAACCAGAGGCAGAGAACTGCTATTTCATATTCCCGAGCACCGTACCCTGGATGATGTAATTGCAGAACACGGTCATATCCCCTTCCCGCCTTACATTGCAGCACCAGAAGCTGCCGCAGATCAATATCAAACCGTTTATGCCAAAAATCCAGGCGCGATCGCCGCACCCACTGCCGGTTTGCATTTTACCGAACGCCTGCTTGACGAGCTAAAAGACATGGGGGTATCGCAAGCCTACATTACGCTGCACGTGGGGCTGGGCACGTTTCGTCCTGTAGAGGCAGAGGATATTACCACGCATAAAATGCACCATGAATCCTTTGAGGTAACTGAAGACACAATTGAACTAATTAAAGCAACCAAAGCTAATGGCGGTAGGGTAATCGCAGTAGGTACAACCGTAGTTCGCGCCATTGAGTCTAGCAACCTCCAGCCCTTTAAAGGCAAAACTAATTTAATGATCTATCCCGGCTACGAATGGAAGGTACTGGATGGCTTAATTACGAATTTCCACCTGCCCAAATCAACTTTGATGATGATGGTGGCATCGTTCCTAGGTGAATCTGGACGAGAACATTTGTTGCAGCTCTATCAAGAAGCGATCGCTCAAGAATACCGTTTTTATTCCTTCGGAGATGCCATGCTAATCTGGAGAGGAAATAATCCCACACCCCCTATCCCGTAAGGATTAAGCATTAACCCCACACCCCCTATCCCGTATCCCATAAACCCTAACCCCTAAAAATCATGATCTCTACCACTGATATAGAATCTCTGATCGCTGCTGCCCTCCCTGGAGCTAAAGTACAAGTGCAAGACCCCAATCGCGACGGCCAGCATTTTAATGCGATCGTAATTGCCGAGCAGTTTAGCGGCTTAACCACAATTAAACAACACAGGTTAGTCAATGATGCCTTAAAAGCATACCTCGATAGCGGGGCAATCCATGCCCTCCAACTCAAAACCTACAGCCCCGAACAGTGGCAAAACTTCTCCGTACAAATTAGCTAAGAGTTGGCTAATTGATGTCACGCAGAACTATAATCTCTTTTGACTTGCGAGTATCTTCAATGTATTCCTCGCTCTAGTTCTGTCGAGGCACAATCTACATGAGCAATCCCGATCGCTTGACTGGATCTAGCATCTCCTCAAAGCTCGATTTCCCAACCAAGCTTGCCTACGGTGCAGGCGATCTGGGCGCAGCAATGACCGCCAACCTGCTGTCGTTCTTTCTACTATTCTTTTTCACCAATGTAGCAGGCTTAGATCCGGGCTTAGCAGGGCTTATCTTGCTGATTGGCAAAGTGTGGGATGCCGTTAACGATCCGATTGTGGGCGTGCTCAGCGATCGCACCAAATCGCGTCAGGGCAGGCGGTTACCCTGGATGCTATATAGCGCTATTCCCTTTGGCATTTTCTTTTGGTTGCAGTGGTTGGTACCAACTACTGATAAGTGGGGGTTGTTCTGGTACTACGTAATTATTGCGATTCTGTTCAACACGTTCTATACCGCTGTTAACCTACCCTATACGGCTCTAACCGCAGAACTAACTCAGGATTACCACGAGCGCACCAGCCTTACCAGTTTCCGATTTACCTTCTCGATTGGTGGCAGCATTCTCTCTCTAGTACTGGCTAATATTATCTTTGCTGCCTTTAAATCCAATGCCGCGCAGTCATCCGGCAGTTGCAGCGCTGACAGCTTGCAATATCTAGTTCTGGGAGGAGTTTGCGCAGTAATCGCCGTGTTATCGATCTATTGGTGCGTGTGGGGCATCCGCGATCGCGCTCTCATGGCAGAGCGCCAGCGCCTGCACGCGCAAGCTTCAGAGCCTGTAGAGGAGATGAGCTTTGCTCGGCAGTTGAGCGTTGTATTTAGCAATCGTCCTTTTTTATACGTAATTGGGATTTATTTCTGTTCCTGGCTGGCCGTACAAATCACAGCATCGATTATTCCCTACTATGTTGTGAATTATATGGGACTGACGGAAACGGATTTCATCCAAGTGACTATTGCCGTTCAAGGCACAGCTCTGGCGATGTTATACGTATGGAGCGCGCTGAGTAAGAAATTTGGGAAGAAGGCTATCTACTTTGCCGGTATGGGCTTTTGGATTATCGCGCAAGCCGGTTTATTCTTTCTCAAGCCCGGTCAGATCGGCTTAATGTACGTTCTTGCCGTCCTGGCTGGATTTGGGGTTTCAACTGCCTACCTAATTCCCTGGTCAATGGTACCGGATGTGACGGAATTGGACGAATTGCAAACGGGTCAGCGACGGGAAGGCATATTTTATGCTTTTATGGTGCTATTGCAAAAAATGGGACTGGCGGTTGGATTATTTCTACTAGGTGTTGGGCTTTCCTGGTCGGGATTTCAAGAAAGATTGCCCTGTCAGCCCGCACCTACCCAACCCCCTTCTGCTTTACAAGCAATTCTAATTGCGATCGGGCCTTTGCCAACTGCCACTTTGATTTGCAGTTTAGTCCTGGCTTACTTTTATCCAATTACTCGTGAGTACCATGCCGAGATTCTCTATCGATTGAACGAACGGAGGAATGCTCGGAACTAGTGGCGGTGATATTCCCTTTGGCGCTTGGCTTCGTATAGCAAGAGCGATGCCGCGATCGCCACGTTCAAAGACTCCACATCTGGACTCAGCGGGATCTTTACCGCTACATCCGCAATGGCAACCATTTCCTTGGATAAGCCATTACCTTCATTTCCCAACAGAATTAAACTCGGTTGGGTAAAATCGAAATCCCAATAAGAGATCCTGGCATCGGATAGGGTGGCGATCGCTACACCACCAGTATTTTGCCAAGCGCGAACGGCATCCGGCAAATTATCTACTGTTTGTCTGGGACATCGGAACCACTGCCCCGCTGTGGCTCGGATAATTTTAGGGTTAGTGGCATCAACGCTATCTTGACTGACTAGAATTCCATCGACACCCACCGCCACCGCCGATCGGATAATTGCGCCCATATTCCCTGGATCTTGAAGCGATTCCAGCGCTAAACCCAAACTCGCAATCTCAATCGACTTATTCTCAGGTAGCGGTGCTGCTGCCACCACACCATCAGGATTAACCGTCGTCGCGATCGCTTCTATTACGTTCTGGCCTACAAGCTCCACTCGACTCGCGATCGCCCGCTCTCGCAAAAAAATTTGGGAATGAGATTCCGCCCACGCTTCCGTACAGCAAATGGTATCCAGGGGATATTGGGTAGCGATCGCCTCCATGAGAGCATGAGTACCTTCAAGCAGAAAGAGATTTTGCTTGCGTCTTTCCTTGGCACTTTTGCCAAGTTGGCGCAATTGTTTAATTAAGGGATTATTGGTACTGGTCAGCAATGACAAATTTATGATGTTTTAACGATTATAACCACTTTATTCATTAAGTTTTTTAACTCTGCTGGTATTGGCGATCGCCTGAACTGATATACTTTAAGCCATTCGTCGGTTTTGATGGGGAACAGCCATCAGAAGTAATGGGGAAAGTACGGTGCAAGGCCGACACTGTCCCGCAACTGTAATGAGAGTTATATTACTCTCTAAGTCAGAATGCCCGCCGATGTATCAGGTTAGATCGAGTTAGAGCAAATTAGATTAGTTCATCTGCGAGGTACAGCATGAAAAGCTCAATCCAAGTTTCACCATGGCGACGCACTGAGAGGTTAGTTTTATCAGTGCCAACCCAGTCAATTCTCTACATTCTGCTCTGGTCGCTGATTATTTGGATGGTCTATTTCAGTACTTATCCGGCAGTACACGATAAAGTTCATTCCCTCAGACATCACACGCTTGGCGTTAGTTGTCATTGAAATCTTTGGTTACTGTAAAAATCCATTTAGGGGCAGGTTTTAGACCAAAACCACCAATATAGCTATAGCCAATAGGCTCAGGATGGTGTGCAGGGGTGGAACCCCTGCGTGGGGGCTTAGCCTCCACACTCGCGATAATAAACGATCCGTCTACGGCTATAAGAGTAAAAACTTCTCGCTAAACCTGCCCTTACCCAGCCTTTATAGGAGTTTCCAATCGTGTTCCCCAAATTTAAATGGTCTGCACTCGTAGGCTTAGCTTGTGCTGTCGGTATTCTATCCCACGCGATCGCTGGATTGTCTCTGTCGCCCTCAGCTTCGGTACAGTTGGTCGCGGAGCCACCGATCGCTCGAGCCTATCCTCTAGAAGCAGAAGCGACAGAATATTTAGGATCGGGGCAGTATCAACCACCCATCCGGCTAAAGTTGCGCGCGCAGGATGCATCGGGCAAGTCATTACAGGACGCTCGGTTCCATCTGCAAATATTGACCCCCGCTCCTACCCCCTGGTTTACTACAGATTTTCCTGTGGTGGAAGGCACCAAGCTGTTGGACATTGAAGGAGATGCTCCTACGGGTGAGTTGCAGATGCAGCAAGTGTTTCCCATCCGTGGCAACTATCAGTTGCGAGTCAGCGTCACGCCAAAACTTACCAATGCTTTCGCGCCAATTACGCAGAACTTGGAACTGGCAGTTCCTGAAAATCCTTTGAAGTGGCAATACTTCCCATTTGTTTTAGGAGCGCTACTAGCGATTGGTTGCTTTGGTGGTTGGATTATCGGAGGCCGCCAGGTAATTCAGGCAGGAGAAATTGCACCGCGTCGAGTAAGGCTGCTTTTGAGTGGCGCGACTGTCTTAGCGATCGCGGCTTTGCTGTTCTTTAATGTAAGTGCTGAGTTGGCTGGAGTCCGCACGCACATCGCAGAAGAAGCACGTAGCAACTCAAATACCTCTAGCATAAGCCAGTCACAGGGGGTAAAACTGGAGCTGGTTGGGGATAGTGGTGCCGAGGTTGGACGTGCTGCATCATTTCAAGCAAAACTGACCGATAGCAAAACCAATCGCCCCCTCAACGATGCCATCTTGTCAATTAAAACAACGCAGCTAGAAAATAACTGGGTAGCATTTGCTTATCAGGGGATACCGAATGCTCAAGGATTGCTGGCATGGCAAGAGCAATTTTTTGATGGCGCTCCCCATAAAATCGAGGTCAAGGCATCGCCCCAACCTCATAGCAAGCAGCAATTCCCACCCCTCGAAGTCGCTCGGGAAATTGATGTGGAGGCGATCGCGCCACCAATGTCAGTGCGATTAATTGGATTGCTCTCCTTTACAGGGGTTTTAACAGTTGGCCTGGTAGTTGGATTGTGGCTGCGACGCAGCCGCTGGCAAGAAACCTAACCCTAAAGCTCAAGGTTCCAGGATCATATTCCATTCGCGGCGATCGCCATTCCAAACGAGAGAATTCGTTTGACCAACTACATGCGGCCCCCAGTAAAGTCGGGAACCATCAGTAGCAAAAGCGAACATAATATCACCTTGAGCTACCTCGATCTGCCCATTCGGTAAGGATAGGAGTAACCCTTCTGCGCCTCCTTCACTGGGAGCAAAATCCCAATTGACTGGCTCCACCCCATCCCAACTCGCGCGATCGCGTTTGCCAGACAGCAGAACAATTCTCACGGAATGCTCGGTACGGTTGCCAACCCGTAAAGCCCCCTGCTGCTTCCCTGGAATCCTGGCGGGGCGGGGTGATGTAGTTGGTAATGGTGGCACGGTTACGGGGAGGGGACTAGTTATTTCTCTCACAGTCGGCGGATTCAGTTTTTGCCAGAGACCTACGCCCACCAAAGAAATAACCATCCCTAAGATCAGTGGATAAGCCTGCTTAGCGTCGATGAACTGCATTGAATGACATATTCAAAAGTTATACTCCTATTCTATTTTGGGAATGAAGATTCGGGGCACAGAATTTTCTATATCTGAGTCTCTGCATCTGCTTTACTTAACTTTCTTGCGCCCATCCTCATCATAATAGTCTGGCTTGATTGTTTCCCTAGCTCTAGCAATAGCCAGGGCATTATCCTCCACATTAGTGGTAACTACTGAGCCAGATGCAATGTTAACGTTTTTACCAATCTGAATTGGCGCTACCAAAACGGAGTTGGCACCAGTTTTGCTGCGATCGCCTATCACTGTAGGATGCTTATTAAAACCGTCATAGTTTGCGGTAACCGTTCCCGCACCGATGTTGACCCGATTCCCCAGCGTGGCATCGCCCAGATAACTGAGATGAGCGGCGTTAGTATTCTCTCCCATTCGCGTCTTTTTCAGCTCGACAAAATTGCCAACCCGACAGCGATCCCCCACGATTGACTCTTTACTGATGTGAGTGTAGGGGCCAACGCGACAACCTGCGCCAATCTGGCTATCTTCTACAGTGGCATAGAGAACGCGACAGTTCTCTGCAATAGTACTATTTTCGATTAAACTGCCAGGGCCAATTACCGATCCCGACTTGATTTTGGTATAGCCGCGCAGATGAGTTTGCGGCTCGATAATCACGTTTGGCTCTAGTTCTACCGTGTCGTCGATTGTAATCGTGTCAGGCAAATTCATCGTCACGCCCAACCGCATCCATTTATCGCGAATACGGCTCTGAAGTACCTCATAGGCGTGGGCAAGTTGCACGCGGCTGTTGATCCCGAAGCTCTCTTCATAATCTTCCACATCTTGAGCAAAGACAGGAGAGAGATAATTGAAAACTTCGGTGAGATAGTACTCTTTTTGATCGTTGTTATTAGAAAGTTTGGGTAAAATCTCAGCCAGTTCTGGCCATTTAAAGCAATACACGCCCGCACTCACGCGCTGATTCTGTCGTTGCGCGTCGGTACAGTCGCGGTGTTCGATAATGCATTCGATCTGATTGTTCCGATCGCAAAAAACCCGTCCATAGCCGGTGGGATCGGGTAATAAAGCAGTGAGGACGGTAGCAGCAGCATGGCGATCGCGATGGGTTGCTACTAAATCCGCAATAGTTTGGGTTGTCAGTAGTGGTGTATCGCCAGTTAAAACTACCAGATCTCCCGTGAAACCTTGTAATGGCTCCAGTAATTGCTGAATCGCGTGCCCTGTCCCCAGTTGCTCCGCCTGTTCTACAAACTCTAAACCTGGTTCTGCTGCCAGTGCCTCTCGCACCAAAGCTTGGCCGTAACCTACAATTATCAACCGCCGTTTGGGTGATAGGGCGGTAGCCGCATCTAAGACCCGCTTTACCAGCGATCGCCCGCCCAACTCGTGTACCACCTTGGGCAGATCGGACTTCATACGAGTACCTTTGCCCGCTGCCAAAATTGCCACTGCTAACATGGAGTTACCCTTATTTTCATTCACCAAATTTCCTGGTATTGGGGAAATTACCCCACGTAATAAAACAAACTTTTTTATTATTGCATCGAATGAAGCTTCAGATATTTTGCCGCACCGTAGCAAAACTGTTGCGGCGATTGCGGCGATCGCCTGTAACTTCATCGATAGTTTCTGATGTAATATAGCAATTCTCTATTTTCCTGCTGACTGCTGAAAGCTAAAAGCTGACCGCCACCATATTACCTATGCCAGCAAAGCTACTTCTTACTTCCTTTGACACCTGGAAAGCCCACCATATCTCGAATGCGTCCGACGATCTGCTAGGGCTAGCGCTACAACAAGATTTACCGCACGATCGCCTGCACCTGCTCCGCAAAATTCCTGTCGATTTTCAAATAGCTCCCGCTCGGGTAATTGCTGCGATCGCTGAAATACAACCGCAAGCCGTAATTTGTTGCGGAATGGCAGAAAAGCGATCGCATCTGATGGTGGAGTCAACCGGGGCTAAGCTCGATTCTGTAACGGGTAACCCACTAGAAAAATTCTCCACTCAGGTTGATTTAGACCAACTAGTCGATAACTTAAGCGTGACAGCAATTAGCCACAATGCAGGCAAGTTTGTCTGCAACGCCCTGTACCACTCTGTCCTCAAGTATCTACACGAACATAGCCCCACCACCAACTGCATTTTTGTCCACGTACCCGTCCTCACCCGTACCAATTGTCAACCGATCTTGACAGACTTCATGGCGATTTTGCGGGCATTTTTGTGAAGATAGGTTAAAATGTGAAAAGAAAATGAGAACACTAGACTTTAAAATATCCCCGTGACGTATTTACTAAAGCCAGACGGCTTTTCTCCTCCTGATCGCTTAGTTAAAACCGAGCACTTTCAGATCTTAACCACCACATTTCTGACAGTATTTCTAGCTGAGATCGGCGATAAGACTCAACTAACAACTTTGACAATCGCCGCTTCATCGCGATCGCCTGCGATCGTATTTCTGGGTGCGGCGTTGGCACTAGTCACCACTAGTTTTCTGGGCGTAGTCGCGGGCAAGTGGTTATCTAAGAAAGTATCGCCCAATTTACTCAACACCATGACTGGCCTGAGTTTTTTATTGCTTGCCATAAGTTTAGTCTGGGATGCGATTCTGTAGCTTGTAGCCTTTAGCAGTTAGCCTTTTAAAGTTTCATTCCGCAAGCATTTTGATAATCTCAACCTGTCCCCACACGCGACGATCGATGAAAAATTTATTGGAGGAATCGATTTGAATTATGGATTGGCAATTACTAGCTTTGAGTTTCGGTACTATTTTTGTCTCGGAGTTAGGTGATAAAAGCCAGCTTGCTACGCTCAGTTTGAGCGGTAACTCGAAGGCTCCCCGCCGCTATATCTTTCTAGGTTCAGCTTTAGCACTATTAGCAGCGAGTTTAATTGGAGTGCTGCTAGGCGGTCAGGTATCGCAGTTTTTACCAACTAGACTGCTCAAAGCGATCGCTGCGTTCGTATTCGCGATCGTGGCGATTCGCCTTCTATCTTCCCACCCAGAAACATAGGCGAAAGCTCTGCTATTGGTATGGATTGCTATCTCCAACTTCCATCAACAAAGCGATTGGCTTTGCCATCCCAGCTATAGCAGTTTTCAGATCGGAGGTGAGTAGGGAGTTTGGGGGCGTTGCCCCCAAGAAGGGGAGGCAGGGCGGTCTTGGGGGTTCCCCGCTAGAGCCACTGCCGTGTTCTACCCCTTCACCCCGTTCGATCTGTCGTGTTTACTGTTCAAATTGGGATAACAATTACTTTTTGCGTTCGTAATAAACTGGAGAACCTTCATTGGGCACAAAATAACAAGTCTTGGCAGATTTGAATAAAGTTTTCCAAATCGGTTCGGTGGATTTACGATAATACTCACCTAAAATGGGCTTAATAGCTTCAGTAGCAGTTAAAAGGTGATAGTGGGGCATATTCAAAAAGATATGATGAGCTACATGGGTACCGATGTTGTGATGAATGGGGTTAATAAACCCATAATCGCGATCGACAGTTGACAATGCACCTTTAAGAAAATACCAGTCATTCCCACGATACCAAGGAATCTCTTCTACTGTGTGATGGAGATATGTTACCAAATCTAGCCAGACAACAAATACTAGATAGGGCATTACATAATATTTAAAAAGGAAAAGAAACCCAAATTTAAAGGTTAAAACACCTAAAAAAGTAACCATTAAACCCCAACATACTGTACTGGCGATCGCATCCCATTTTTCTGAAGGGCGGAATAAAGGACTGCTGGGAAGGAAATGAGAACCAGTTTTTCCGGGAGACCTTTTAAACAAATATACTGGATAAGCGAGTAAAAATAGCTTGTAACGTAAGAATTTCTCAATTCCTGTCATTGCATTGTATTGAGATTCCGAAACAGGATACCAACTTTCATCCGTGTCAATATTACCCGTGTTAGCGTGGTGGGTGCGGTGACTGATACGCCAACCATGATAGGGGACAAGAATGGGGGTATGGCATAAATGACCAATCAGATTATTCAGCCATTTTATCTTAGAAAAAGAACTGTGACCGCAATCATGACCAACTACAAATAACGCCCAGAACATAGTTCCTTGCATGAGCCAGAAAAGGGGGAAAAACCACCAGGAATCAAGAGAATAGGCGATCGCATATAAACCCGCAATAATACTAATATCTAAAAAAAAGTAAAATAGCGATCTGCCGATCGAAGGTTCAAAACAATAAGCGGGAATAACATTCTTCAAATCTTGGAGGGTAAAAGAGAGTTCTTTTTCACCAAAAACTTGCTCTTCCAGTTGATGGGGATTAATATTTAATTGCACGAAATAACCTAAATTCACAAAAATTTACAAGCCCTCGTCATTTTAACCTTATTTGCGTCATTCGAGGTGAGGTTAAGCAAATAATTTTCAGAATCAATATTCAACCTCATTTTCGTCTGATTTCATTAAATATTGAGTATATTAGGCTATAATGGTCGTTTATTTGAGCGGGCGAAAACCTCAATGCGGGATGGAAAAAATAGTGAAATTATCGCCTTGATGGAAAATTGCCGCCGCCCATACTACCTACAGCGAAACAGAACACACCGCAGGCAAAATCGTAATTACTCTATAATTAAATAACGTTACCTTTATCAACACATCAAGCTTGGAACTTAAAATAACTAACTTTCTGCGTATTCTCTCAATTTTTGAAGAGTTTTATCTGAATATTTGTTAACCTTGCTCTTTACCCCTATACTTATTTCCCTGTGATAAATTGGGTTCCCTTTTAATCCCAGATGCTTAACCATTTTTACAACATCGTTCAATCGAACGTTTAGCTTTTCTGCTAGTTGGCTACAGGTATAAATGTAGTACTCTTCCATAGGAACTTGAATCCCACCCAAAGCAAGATCGGCAGCGTCAAGATCTGTTGTTATCCTAAGGGATGCATCTTCGGCAGCACCGTTGAGAATAGCATCAAATTGCTTAGATATCAAAACAATACTTTTCTCCAAGCGAGAAATTTTTGATGTCACTCTATCATCAATGACTTCCGAAAGAATTTCTCTCAATCTATGTTCAGCTATTTCCATCCCATTACTGGCTTGACGGTTGAGCTTTGCCTGGCTCAATGGTGTCACTTTACCAAAATCCGATTGCATATTAGTATCTCTTATGTTCACGCAGTTTCTAAAAATTGAAATTTCTCTTTCAGACGATCCCTTGCACAACCTTGAGTAGTATTTGCAATTATTTCAAGCTCGTCACGAGATAAATAAGCTCCAAGTGCTTCCTCTAAAATCTCCATTAACTTTTCTTGACTGATAAAAACTCGATTATTAGCTAGGTAATCGCTCAAATGTTGTCCAAAGTCTAATCCGGCTTCGACATCACACCCTGCCTCATCTTCAATCTGAACAGCCCAATTTAAGAATTCAGTATTAAAATTTATACTCATAACGTTTTGTCGTCCTTCCTCAATATAGACAAAATTAATTTTGCTGCCATTTACTTAGTATTTTGCTTGCCTCATCTCTTGAAAGCTCAAAATAGATGAGATTTTGCTTGTTGCGATCGCCGCCAAAGCTAACCATGTTCTGTTTTATATAGAAATTCTCTGCTCTTGGTAAAGCGTGTAAACCAACTCTACCTTTCGCTCATCTAGGTAAATAGGTGGAAGGAGGCATGAGAAGACGACGGAGGAAGTCAGAATCAATCCAACGTAGATTGTATGACCACTCGAATATGCCTACATATAAGTGCAAATACTTTTTGTGAATACCTCGAAACGGACGCAGGAAATTGCGCAACCCAACCCAAATTCCCTCCATAGTATTGCAATGCACTTCGCAAAAGCCATCCCCATCCGCATCTCGGGCATATTCCCCTAGCGAGTGACATACAGTTTGATGCCCACGACCTGAAGCAGGTACGCGGTTATAGGCATCGGATTCATCGGTATAGACAGTCGCGGTAGGTAAAGTGGTTGCCTCCACCTGCGGTTGGATGGTTACTTGTTGGGTATTGTCACAAACCTTCAGACGGATCTGACCACTGCTGCGTCCAACGGTGCCGACAACGGGTGGACGGTCATTTGCCATCGTGCCCTTGCCTTTGCGTTGATTGCCTCGTCGTCGCGGTGGGTCGGTAATCGGGTCGTGTTTGGCTCCTTTTCCCCCGCATTCTGAAACATCTCGTCCATCTCTGACTCTTGATCGGGAATGGCTGTGTTAATCAAATGTGCAAATCCTCGGCCTTGGATGCGATGCCGCCAGGCCAATACCGTCCCATAGTCAAGTCCTAACTCCTCTGCTATGTGTTGTGTTGTTTGCCCTTGTAAGAATCCCCGCAACAGCAGCACAATCGTGCCACAGTTGTAATGGCTACCGCACAGGTCTGTGCCTGTAAATATATGGAACACTTTGCCGCATTCCCGACACTTGTATTTCACAATGGGGGTGCGTTTGCGGTCGTGTGGTGCTTGTCTGTCCGGTAGAGCGTGCCCGTTTGGACAATGCAAACCCCCAGGATGTAGGATCTTTAGTAACCAGTCGTAGCAGGCTTGCTCGTCTAACAACTCTGTCAGGGGAAACTTTATCATGGCTAGTTTGACAATTCATGCAATCGGCCCACTCTTATTTTGCCATTTCACCTGCTTCCCCAGATGAGCGCTACCTTTATATTCCAAGTCCATGCTACGGGAAATTGCGAAACTAAACAGAGTAGTTCCAATGCCTTTATAGCTTGGCGGATCTTGGATGGAGGGTCGATTCCAAGGAGCCGTGGACAGGTAATCAAGATAGACCAAGCTTTTTCCAGATTCTAGACGGGAACGATGGCAGTCAAGTTCTAGGATCATTAATCCCTGGGTGATTTGCTCGCATTCAAGTGCATACTTCTCATAATTAGGTGTTGCTGTTAGCAAGTCCTTTTTAAGCCAATCCCAATGACTATCTTCTTCTTGAGATGATTTTAGTCTGGGCTTCCAAAAGGTTTCAAAGTCAGCAATGTGCTTCTGTGACAGATCTAATAGCACTGCATCAACAATCTGATTATCGCTTACACGAAAAAGTTTTACATTTTCTTGCAACTGTGCCTCCATCTATAAATGTAAAAAACTATAAGAGTAGAACCTCTGACTTCTCCTTGTCTAAAGACTCAAAGTATAACTTTTCACCTTTGTTAAGGCGCTGTTCCATCATTCCCATCAACCTTATAGCTTGGCGAATTACAGCAGACCTACTCATTTCTTTCTTTTCACTCAACTCTGTT
Source organism: Pseudanabaena sp. PCC 6802 (assembly GCF_000332175.1). Taxonomy (NCBI): domain Bacteria; kingdom Bacillati; phylum Cyanobacteriota; class Cyanophyceae; order Pseudanabaenales; family Pseudanabaenaceae; genus Portococcus; species Portococcus stanieri. The sequence continues at coordinate 517,811 of NZ_KB235910.1, forward strand.
AGCAGATCTAACTCTGCTTGAGATAGGTTTAGTGAAATTAAAGTTTTCCCGCTCAATTAAAAATTACCTTTAAAAGCCAACAGACTAACATTATATATTTTATATATATTTTATATATTGTCAATAGCTAAAAGAGTGTTTCAACAAAAAAATAATCCAGAAATCGAAATATGCAAAAGTTGTTACTTAACTTGTGCGGCTTTTGTGCTTGTCGATCGAATCGTTCTTTGCATACAATACTCAAAAACTAAAAAATATCTAGCACTGCAATTTGCTTGCATGGGTTTGTAAAAATATCAGAATTTACCCAGAAGTCATGTCATCAACTGTGGCATAAGTCTGGTAACTTGTCCGAACAGTTCGCAAGTCAAGGTTAAGAGAAATTGCTCTGGAAAAAGTGAGCAGAAAATGAGCAAAAAGCGAGCATGTTTTGGGCTGGAAAGCGAGCAGTATTCAGGCCGAAGATAGGTCTGAGGATTTTTGCTGAGGCTTTAGCTTCAGTTACATCTATTCCCATTGGGATGAGAATCCCTGTAGACCAATCTCAACTAAGGCAGAGTAACTGACATGGCAATAATTTTTGGTACGGCAAACAACGATAACCTCAATGGTATCGGACAATTCGACGTTATATTGGGGTTTGCTGGTAACGACATGGTATCTGGGATGGGAGGTAACGACCTTCTTGGAGGTAATAGCGGTAATGATACCCTTCTGGGAGGGAATGACGACGATGTACTCAACGGCGGACGCGACAGCGATTTGCTCGTTGGGGGACGCGGTCAGGACACTGTCAATGGCAATAGTGATAATGATATCCTTCTTGGGGATGGGGGTGCGATGCTCTTTGCTCTCACCAACAATAATATGCTCGTTGCTTTCGATGCCGATCGCCCAGATCGGGCGACCCCAATTCAGGTGACTGGTATTAATGGCACCTTAGTCGGCGTGGACTTTCGTCCGGCGAACGGACAACTTTTTGGAGTTACCAGTACCAATCAGATTTATACCATCAACCCGACGACTGGGGCTGCAACGCTCGTGTCTAATAATCCCACTCCCTTTACCCTGAATGGGAACTCCTTTGGTGTGGACTTCAACCCCAACCCAGACCGCATTCGCCTGGTCAGCGATGTCGAACAAAACATACGCCTGAACCCGGCCACTGGGGGGCTAGCCTCAAACCCTAATGGAACCCCAGCGATCGATACCCCCCTTTCTTACGCTCCAGGTGATGTCAATGCTGGGAAGAACCCTAACATCGTGGCAGCAGGCTATACGAATTCCGTTGCCCCATCTCCAGATGCTCCCAATCGCAGAACTACGTTGTACGAGATTGACTCCAATCGTGATGCCCTTGTGACGCAAGGCAGCCGTAACTTTTTGATGGGCGATCCCAATACTCCCGACTCTCCTAACGGAGGGAAACTGTTTACGGTAGGCTCGCTGGGGGTTGATTTTGTTGGAGATGCAGGATTGGATATCCTTTCTATCAACTCCGGTAATCCTAACAATAGTGTCAATATTGCCTACGCTGTGGATGGCTCGACCTTGTACGGGATCGATTTAACCAGCGGAGCAGCAACAAAATTGGGTACGGTGGGCAATGGCTCGTTCGATCTCATCGGTCTTGCTGCCACTAATGCTATGGAGACCGGGAGTGCGGCCAGCGATCGCCTCACTGGTGGCAGCGGCAATGACACTCTGGTTGGAGGAGTGGGTAGCGATACCCTGAGTGGCGGTAGTGGGAGCGATAGCTTTAGCTTTAGCTCTCCTTCCAACGGTATTGATACCATCACGGACTTCTCCGTTGCGGACGATACGATTTCCGTCTCTGCTTCTGGTTTTGGCGGTGGGCTAGTGGCAGGTGCGCCGATTACTGCCGACCAGTTCGCGATCGGTTCTGCCGCAGTGGATGCATCGGATCGGTTCATCTACAACAGCACCAATGGTGCGCTATTCTTTGATGTGGATGGTACGGGAAGCACTGCCCAAGTGCAGATAGCATCCCTCACACGCGGGCTGGTCTTAACGAATAACGACATATTTGTTAATCCTTAGAATCGTTCTTTAAATAAGATGTAATTTTCCGAGTTAGGGGCAGGTTTAGATGAGGTTTAATCGGTTCTTGCCAATAGACTTTGGCAAAACCTGCCCCCTACAGAGATTTTGGCATTATTAAATCCATATTCCTTAGGATTTGTATATCAGATCCATGAAACAGTTTCGGCTTATACATTCAGGGTTAAAATTTATACTCATAGCGTTTTGTCACTCTCCTTCAATATAGACGAAATTAATTTTGCTGAGTCGTAATACTTATGCACGATCGCTCCGAGCCATATTACTATAACAGCAGCTTACTTTATACCAATCTAGTTGGCAGGGAGGTCTGTACGGATGAGGCTGTTTTATTAGGGTGGGTCAGCGGTACTTGTTTGGATGAGAATACCAATATTCGCTCGATAATCATTGTGCCTTTAAACTCGCAACTAATTCCTGCACGGTTTCTTAGTACCTATAAGTTGCATAGTCCCAATAGTGGCTCTGACAGTGCGATGGAGACACCTTTACCCTAACTTCGCCTTCAAGTGCTTTACAAACAGAAACATTTTATGTTAAAAATTATATAACGATTGTTCGATATAAATTAATCCTCAATCCAGCTTGCGTTCGGGCTTGCAGGATTAACAAGATCGAATACTCGATCCTAAGAGGGTATTACCAATGCCTAAAATTGTCGATCGCGATCGGTATCGCAAAGAACTGCTGGATCGAAGTTTTGACCTGTTTGCTGAAAAGGGCTATGGCTCCATCACCATGCGCCAGATCGCGCAAGGTTTGGGAGTTTCTACTGGCACTCTCTACCACTACTTCCCCAGTAAAGAAGCTTTGTTCGTGCAGTTGGTTGAAGAGCTAACCGCGCGGGACATTTCAACTTTTCTGGCTGAAGCAGATTGGGTGCAGGGATTGTCAGAGCGAATCGCAGCACTGGTTAATTTCGTTGCTAAATACGAGGATTATTTCTCCAAGCAAACGATTCTCTTCCTCGACTTCTACCAGCAACAGGACAGGACTAAGATAGAGAATAACGAAATCTTGGCCCGTTCCTGGGGACAGACTAAGCAGGCTATTGCTGGCTACTTACAGATCCCCAACATGACGATCGTTGACTTCATCCTGACGTTTCTCAATGGCTTGATAGTAGGACGCTTGTGCGAAGGCGATCGCTTGTCATTTGAAGAACAGGGCGCGATTCTCAAAGAAATGTTAGCAAACTATTTAGACAAATCTCTGGTTGCTGTTTAGGGAGAAATTTATGAGTTCTAGATTATTCTTTAAGTCTACTAACCGACTGTCGATCGGTCTAGCGATCGCCGCTACTGCGATGACAAGTGGAATTATCTTTTTTGCTGCTTCTCAAGCTGGACTGCTGGGTAAAAGCCCGACATCTGCGGATGCGATCGTAACTCCTACCACTAAAAAAGTAACAGCACTGGGACGATTAGAGCCGCAAACAGAGGTGATTCGCCTCTCTGCTCCGGCTGCATTAGATGGCGATCGCGTAACGGAAATTCTAGTCAAGCAAAGCGATCGGGTTAAAAAAGGACAGGTAGTGGCAATTTTAGATAGTCGCGATCGCCTGCAAGCAGCCTTGGCAGAAGCCAAAGAACGAGTCCGGGTAGCACAGTCGCGTTTGGCACAGGTGAAAGCAGGTGCGAAGTCCGGTGAGATTCAAGCATAGGAATCAACTATTCGATCGGGCAGGTCGCCCTGAATACGGCGCGATCGCCGATTGGTTCGAGCGCGATGGCACGGTTGAGACGGAGCTGAACGATAAGTTGGTGAGCGTTAAAGGTCTCTTTACCAATGGAGCTTCTTTTGCGGCTGATGGCAATGTAATTACCAGCGATTCCACTTTTCTACAACTATTTAGAGATCGCAAGCCCGATCGGATTGAAGTAGGTTTGATTAATCTAATGAACCCACAGCAGCGCTTGATAAGAAATCGGGTCGAGATGTAGTGGAATTAATGCAGAAGTTAGCCAAGGAACAGGGCTGTACGATTTTGCTGGTCACCCATGACAATCGCATTCTCGATATCGCCGATCGCATTATTTATATGGAAGACGGTTGCCTGGTTAATAGCTGAGGATCGAAAGCTCAACTGTCTACAATCGCTAAGCAAGAACCTGGACAATTATTTAGCTATAATCCTAGCGGTTAAAAACACAAGGTTCTAATAAAGCAAATGGCAATTCTAGATCGTCAAGGGCGGTTATTCGGCAAGATCAGTTTGTTGGATCTAGGCGCGATCGCAGTTATTTTGCTCGCTTTGATCGGCGTATTCCTGGTGCCCGGTAACAGCGGTTACTCGGTCGCCCAGCTTGCTACAACTGAGAGCAAACCCGTAGAAGTTGACATTATGTTGCGCGGCCTCACAGTCCTCAAACCAGATCAACTGCTCAAAGAGGGTGAAAAGACCCAGATCAGCATCCGCAATCAGCAGCGCGGTGAAATTACGATTAAAAAAGTAAACGTGCTAACTCCCAAAATTCCAGTGCCTACACTCGATGGCAAGGTTACAGTAGTGCCCGATCCTCGCCTTTCAGAGTCCTACGTTCGAGATATTATCGTAACCATGACAGCTAATGCTCAGGTGACAAACGACGGAGTAATTTTTGGCGGCGAAAAGATAAAAATCGGGACGACCATTGATATTGAGGGGCCGAAGTATATGGTACGCGGCAGTACCATTGATGTCCGCTACTAACTCAGCGGCTGGTTGCATTCAGGGCTGTCAATTTTAGGGCTGTTGACTTTGCTGCTAACCGGGTAGGCGATCGTTGCTTCGGCAGGATACGGCTTTAGCAGTGCCTGCAAGCGATCGGTATAGACGATCGCAGGGTCGAGCCAGAGATCGTAGTCGTCAGGGTTGAGTATAACTGGCATCCGTTCGTGAATCGGGCTGACCGTATCGTTGGCATGCGTAGTCAGGATGGTGCAGGTTTCCACGATATTGCCTTCTGGGCTTTCCCAACTCTCCCATAGGCCAGCATAGGCAAAAAGAGCGCTATCCTTCAGGCTAAAGTAATACGGTTGTTTCTTGCTCTTGCTTCCTTCTGCACGCTGCCATTCGTAGAAACCATCGGATGGGATCAGACAGCGCCTGTGCTTAAAGGCATGTCGAAATGAAGGCTTTTCTGCCGCAGTCTCAGCTCTGGCATTAATCAACTTGTAGGCGATCGCGGGATCTTTTGCCCAAGAAGGAATCAGTCCCCAGCGCAACCAGCGCAATTGGCGCTGCGGGGCATCGGGCGTTCGCACGATCGCCGCTACCGTCTGCGAGGGTGCTATGTTAAACCGAGGTGGTAGGTCGTCGTCTGTATCTACCTGAAATGCCTCGGCGATCTCTCTAGCTGAGTGATATTGGGAAAATCGTCCGCACATAGTTTTCAGCAGTCCCTCTAGCGAAACATTTTCTAGATCCATGCGTCAGCCAGCTAGGCTCACATAGTAGCTATCATAGCTAGCCATTAGCTGTTATCAGTACTAGGATAGTATGGACGTAAATCAAACACTGGGTATAACTAGCCATAATCGCTCGTCTATGCAATCCCCTATTCCTCAAGGCTCTGTCCTGCGCGATCGCTACATCATCAGAAAGGTAATCGGCCAAGGGGGGATGGGGCGCACCTACGTAGCCGAAGACACGGAGCGTTTCAACGAAATCTGCGTACTGAAGGAATTTATTCCCCTGTCGCAGTCGCCTGATATTGCGTCCAAGGCAAAGGAACTATTTCTCCGCGAGGCAAGCACCCTTTACCAGATCCGACACCCGCAGGTACCTGAGTTTCGCGCCACCTTTGAAGCAAATGGCCGCCTGTTCCTCGTCCAGGACTATGTCGAGGGCAGATCGTATCGCGAGTTGCTATCCGAACGCCGTCGAGGTGGGCAACTATTTACAGAAGCGGAGGTAGTGACGCTGCTGAAACAGGTGCTACCCATCCTGATCTACCTCCACGATCGCGAAATTATTCACCGCGATATCTCGCCGGAAAACTTGATGCTGCGATCGACCGATCGCAAACCCGTACTAATTGACTTTGGGGTCGTGAAAGAGGCGGCAACCCAATTGCAATCCCACCTGGGCTTGCCCCAATCCACTGTGGCAGGTAAACCGGGCTATGCCCCACCGGAGCAGCTACAAACAGGTCACGCCTATGCCAGCAGCGATCTCTACGCTCTGGCGGTCACCGTTGTCGTCTTACTAACTGGGAAAGAGCCGCAGGACCTATTCGATCGCGACAACCTGAGCTGGCAGTGGCAGCGATTTGCATCAGTCAGTCCCGACCTTGCTAAAATCTTGAACCGCATGTTGAACTACAAACCAGCTCAACGTTTCTCCAGCGCGGAAGAAGTACTGGATGCCCTAGAAGGCGCTCCTCTATCTGAAATCAAAACCGTTGCTGTAGGTCGTCAACCCACGTCGGAAGTGCTGGCTGGTTTGTCTGAAAAGACCGTATATGCTCCTTCTGCTCCGCGCAGCCCGCGACCGAAGAAATCTAAGTCACCTGCTTCCAACCAATCGGGGCAAGGTGGAGGGATCGACATATTTTTGGGTGCTTTACTAGTACTGATTTCCGGGATTGCATCCTGGGCGATCGCTTCTGCGATCTTCGAGCGCAGCAAACCATCCACGCCAACACCTAGAGCGATCGATAATAATTCCAGCCCAACTACACCTGCGATCGCACCTACACCAACCACACCTAGCGAACCGTCTCTCACTAACGTCAACAAAAGCCTGAACTTCAACGACCCCAATCGTGCTGCGGTAACCGACAAAGTCAGCGCTGGTCAGAGCATTACCTATCGCTTTAATGCCAAGAAAGGTCAAAAAATGACTGCGTCACTGACTGGTAGCGGTCTCCAAATGACTCTCAATTTTGAAGATCAAAAACCAATTGACAGCAGATCCAGCAATATCCGCGTCGGCTACTGGCAAGGGAAATTACCTGCCAGTGGAGCCTACTTTGTCGTCATCAAGACCACGCAAGGCGTACCTGAAAGCAACTTCAATTTAGAGATTCAATTGGAAGATGCACCTAATCCCACTCCCACTCCTACGCCAACGGCAACCGCCAGTCCGTCGCCGACACCGACCGAAACTCCAACCACTCCACCTTCTCCAAACAGCTCTAGTCCTGACTCGAAACCGCAGGTAATTTCCAGAAACGTCGAGTTTCCACCTGGGACATTTGTTACTTCTGTGAACGATAGCGTTGGCCCCGGTCGGGTAATTCGCTACCGAGTTGGCGTACTGGATGGCCAAACTTTTGGCGTTCGAGTTGCCGAGGGCAATGTCAGAGTAGAAATCTTCGATCCGAGCGGCAACCAGATCGGGGATATCTCCGGTGGCGGCCAGCAGCAAATCCCCGATGCGCGAGCGGGCAACTATAAGATTCGAGTGACGAGCGACTCCGAGTCCAGCTTCAGGTTGGATGTGCTGGCCAAGTGATTAAATCCACAATTCCAAACATCTAGGCTTGGGATCGATGGGTATATCTAAATCCTCAGCGAGATAGTTTTCCCAAAACCCACCCGCGCCAGGTAGCTTAATAATTAGACTTAAGTAGTATCGTTGCTACACAAGGCTTTCAGGAACGACTTAAAATCAGGTAAAAGGCTTACACAGTAAGCTTTTGATGCCATTTTAGCCGCTTTATTGCCGATAAAGTCTATTCTGTAACGACTGCGAAGAGTGGTACCAACTAATACCAATTTGAATAGTAAACATGACAGATCTAAGGGGGTGAAGGGGTTCCACCCCTTCGTGGAGGCAACGCCCCCACACCCCATCTGTAACCCGAACAATTTAAATTGGTATAACGTTCCCAATCACCCGCCACAAAAAAACTGAACGCTCATAGAAAGCATCTCCTCGGTTGGGTGCATTAGGGTTGTTATGCCGCGTTGCATAATTCACTGAAGGATATGAAGCCCATGAACTACACCACCCTCTGAATCAAATCTAGGCTCAATAATAGGAAAAAATCTATTATCCCCTTTCTCAAAATGTCTAAAAATGGCGTAGGCAACTAAATCGGCAAGTTGAATCAATCTTGATGCCTTTGAATCTAGAAATAGAGGTACTTCCGAGAAGTTTCTTATCACTCCCCAAGTGTATCCAATTGTTCTAAAGTCAGTAGCCAAAGATTGAATTGTTGTTTCATAAGTAGATTTATCGAAGATGATAATTCCTCTATGCGTGTCACCGTTTCTATGCAATCTCATTAAGTACTTATCAAATCTACTGGCTAATTGCTCAAAGGCAACTTCAACAGGATCTCGCGGAGATACAACAGATTTCTTAATCACGCTTGCAAAAAGTCGATTGCTATTGTGAGATTGCAAGAAAACTCTTAAAGCATCTTCGATTGCTTGATGCCTATCATCTTTAGGGTGACTTCTCCACTGTCCTCTTCCACTGAACATTGGACTACCATGCAACTCAACTGTTGCTGGATCGGCAGGATCAAACCTAGCTGCAATTTTGTCAAGCTCGGTAGAAATCCAATATCCCTGTCGCTCAAATACACAAAATCCAGCGGGAGCATCTCAGTTTTGCAAGGCAAGGTTAAGAGAGCCATTAAGGTAAGCAGAACGGTGTTTGAGGACTTGTGGCACATTATCACGGTTCCATTGAGCGCCAGAGATTTTGATGCGTCTAGCGATTTGCTTAACAGCAGATTCCACTGCGCCAGAACCAATAGAGCAAATCTGCTCGGTTTGGAAATACCAATAATCAGGAATACGATGGCGATGCTTGTGCAGATAAGCAATAAAATTGATGCTCTGAGGACTAGCTAAGTGATTGAGCTCAGCAATAGCTGCAGTCACATTACCCCGCCACAAAAAAGCTTCGACCCCAGTCAAAAGTTGAGCTGTAGCCTCAATTTTATGCAGGTTTTCCACCAAATGGAACCAGTCCAAGATTTCATAGCGACTATCAGGTATAGAGATCTGGGCAATAATATTCCAAATCCCATCATGTCCATCCCCAATACAGGTAACCATATCTGCTAAAGGCTGTCGATTTACCCAGTCTGTTAAGGCAATGTTATCTTGAAATGTGGCAAATATGGCTTGTCCATGCAAGTTCACAGCTTTATAGTCCTTCCACTCACTTGGCTGTCCAAGTGGCGTGCGCAGTCTGATTCTGCCTCCATCGACACTTAATTCCTCGACCGACTCTTCTACCTCTAGGGGGCTAAATTCATGGCGATGCACCAGGCGCTGTTGTGTACTGCGCGATATTTGCACTCCCATCAACATGGCTAAGTCTTTGGCGGCTTGTTCGTAGGATACATTCGCACTCAAGATCAGGCTACATCTTTCCACATACGGGCTCACCTGGCTATAGGGGGCTACTTTGAGCTTCTGCGCTTGCTTTTGCGTGAGGTGGAGCTGTCCGATGCTGCTTTGCACTCGCCTGCGGCGTCCTGCTTCTGTGCCCGTAACTGTGCGGATAAAAAACTCCCTATTTCTGGGCTGACATGTTCGAGGATTTGCTGCCGCACAGCGATTTCGATCCCTTCCAAGCTGGTTAGTTGTTCCGATGGTGTATTCTGATAAAGGATGGCGGCAATAGCTTGAACGTGCGCTTGCATTTCTTTTTCCTGCTCTGGAGTCATGGTTGCTCTCCTTGGGGTTGGTTTCTCGTATTCCTATCTTCTGATTTCTTCCCCCTTTTGGCTACCCATCTATATTAAGCATTATTACTCAGTGCAAAGTTGAGATGCTCCCAATCCAGCTAGCACGAAATATTGTTGGTTGGGGTCGTGGGTGGTACCAGACTCATCTACGTACAATAAGTACATGTAGCTTTTTACGTCCTTTAAAATTAAAATCAGTCGAGGGAAGACCAAGCTTCCACGATCCGAAAAGGTCAGATCTCTCGACTGTTGCTTTTATAATAGCACTTGCTTAAAGTATTGGCGAGTTTCAGTTGAAATTCTTCGTAGTCAGTAGATCCCTTCTAGGAAAACGGTCTTACCGATTGGCTAGCGGCATAACATGGGGTTCGCTTCTACAGAAGCCAATTTATTCTTAATTTTGACATTGCCAACGCCTGTTCGGCAATAACCCTGTGCTATATAACTTTCAGCGATCGCTGACTGTCGATCGCTTTTTTAAATTTAGAAACTAGTGCTGATGAAGATGGCTGTGCGATCGCCAAAACTTTCTGAAAAGATTAAACTAGCGATCGCAACCAATTTACATAATATCCTCCGCGCTTATTGACTGTGGATGGTAAAAAGCTAATTACGTATGCAAATCACTTTTCTCGGTACCAGTTCGGGCGTTCCTACACGCAGTCGCAATGTTTCCAGTATTGCCATGCGCTTGCCGCAACGGGCAGAAGTTTGGCTGTTTGACTGCGGCGAAGGCACGCAGCACCAAATCATGCGCAGCGACGTTAGGGCTAGCCAGATTACTAAAATTTTTATTACTCACATGCACGGCGACCATATCTTTGGTCTAATGGGCCTGCTGGCTAGTTGCGGTCTGGCTGGCGATGTCAAGCATATCGATATTTACGGCCCGCCTGGATTGAATGACTACCTCAATGCCTGTCAGCGCTACAGCGAGACCCGTCTTGCCTATTCCGTCAAAGTGCATGCGGTAAAACAGGGTCTGGTGTTTGCCAATGATGAATTTGAGGTGACCTGCGCGCCACTCAAGCACAGGGTTACGGCTCACGGTTTTCGCGTTACTGAAAAAGATCGCCCCGGACGGTTTGACATCGACAAAGCTAAAGCCTTAGACATCCCTCCAGGCCCAATCTACGCCCAACTGAAGCGCGGTGAGACCGTTACCCTCGATGATGGCCGCCGCATTGATGGTAAGGAATTTTGCGGCTCGCCCATAATCGGTCGTAAGTTTGTCTATTGTACGGATACGATCTATTGCGACAAAGCTGTTGCCCTAGCCAAAGATGCCGATGTTCTGATTCATGAAGCCACGTTTGCCCACCAGGATGCAGAGTTAGCAATCCAAAGACTGCATTCCACCAGCACGATGGCGGCACAGGTAGCACTGAATGCAGGCGTGAAAGATTTGATTATGACTCACTTCAGTCCTCGCTATGCACCCACTAATGCTATTACGTTGGAAGATTTACTGACAGAAGCGCGGATGATTTTTGCCAATACTCATCTGGCCTACGATTTCATGACATTTGAAGTGGGTAGCAGCCTTAAAAAATAGTCGAAGTATTTGCTGGTGCTGCGATCGCAAAAAATAAATCACAAATCAAGCAACAAGGCGATCGCCCACCCTCTCTAACTGCGCCTCACATTGGATAAAAACGAAATTAAGTGCTCCAGCTAATTTATCAAGCTCTTGAATGGTGTAAAACGTGGAATTTTTGGTGAATATCTTTTGCTCTAATTTGCCAATCTGCCAGCGATCGCCATTCGAGGTAATCCCAAATATAACTACGTCAAGTTCTGCATTCAAACGTTGGGCAGCTATCATCTCTGCAATGCACTGTCCCCATGCTGCCTCAAAGTTGTCTTGCTTAGCTTCAACAAGCATGAGATAAGGACGATCGAATACAACTTTACCAAGAGGCGATCGCCGCGCCAGAATATATTCTGGAAAGCCAGATAGGTTTTCATCGTAGTTTAGCGATTGGTGGCTCCACAGCAGGAATTTACTGCGATAGTGCTTCCATATTTCCTTGAGTACTGGATAAATGAGATTTTCGCAAATTGCGAATTCAGAATTATCAACTACACCTTCCCGCATCATTAATGTTAAATCTTCACGAAAGTAGTCGGAGAGTGTGAAATCTAATTCCTGCACGAAATTTGCTTCAGTGTAGGCGATCTGAAATTCTTTGATCGCTGCGCCAATTGTTTTATAGCTACCAAATGACATATTAAATTCCAGTTATCTAATGATTTTACAGGTTTATCCCAAACGTATTATAATGTAGCATTCCTATGCTAGTCTCCTACAAGCACAGTTAGCCAGGTCGCCACGGAACGACAATATAACCTTGCTGGCGATCGCCCAACACCAAATTCCTTTGCCTGCCCCAATACCACCAATGACTTGCTACATAAGCACAGATCAGGCTATCAAGCCGATCTTCCAATGCCTTCAGTGCCGCTCCGCTGTAGGGAATATCCAAAACAAGATCGTCGCTAATCTCTAAGGAAGGCTCTAATTTAGGTAGGGTGGAGATAATGTGTTGGTATAATCTATCCAATTCGACGCGACGTTGAGCTAATCTCCCCTTTTTATATTTGAGAATGCGTTCTAAACCAAATAGATAGATAGTAGCTGGATGTGGAAATACCTCAATCTGATATCTTCCCAAGTTTTGCGGTTCTAGATCGGGAGCGTGTTGAAATCCTTTTGTTTCCAAAGTAAGTCCAAATTCTACAGTGTTGCTTGCAAATGGTAGGCTTAAATTCGCGGGATAGCATCCCGCATGATATTTACCAAAGTGTCTGTGCGCGAGCTTATCTGGCAGTCTCATTCCCGTGCAGTTGGGAATAATTGTAGGGGCATCAACTGCAACCATTGCTGCTTCTTCTGGCTGTATCCAGCGATCGCACCAGAGCCAGATCTCGTCTATTGTTCCCAATCGTTCTAAAGACAGCAGTTTAAGCTTGCGATCGCGCCATTCCAAACAACACAAGCCACTGGGTTGCGATCGCCACCCCAAGTCGATACCAATAAACTTCATAACAATAGTTTATTACTTTGCTAGACTAAAATGCAGGCAATGTTTAGCGATTCAGATTATGACTATTGCAACTCAACCGCTCTCGCTTGAAGAATTTCTGAAACTGCCGGAGACCAAACCAGCCAGCGAATATATCGATGGGGAGATTTACCAAAAGCCTATGCCTAAAGCCCGTCACTCTCGACTTCAAGGAAGTTTTATTCGTACTATTAACGAGATTGCAGAAGGTATAAAAATTGCCTATGCCTTTCCAGAATTGCGCTGTACTTTTGGGGGGCGATCGCTCGTTCCTGACGTAACAGTTCTGTTGTGGGAGCGTATTGAATTTGATGACAACGGAGAGCCATTGGATGATGTGAGAGTGGCACCGGATTGGACGATTGAAATTCTCTCGCCAGAACAAAGTCCGAATCGCGTAACTGGGAATATCCTCCACTGCATTCGACATGGTTGCCAGTTAGGTTGGCTTGTCGATCCAGGCGATCGCTCTATCCTTGCCTTTTTACCAGATCGGCAACCAGTATTGTGTGAGGGCAGCAATCTCATCCCCGTACCCAAGGCTATCCCCCTCGATCTCAGCAGCGATTTAGTTTTTAGCTGGCTGAAGATGAAAGAATAGATTTTACTAATTATGCGTCAGTGCTTGTTATATCAAAGCGATCGCCCCATTCCTTACCAGAGCGCTTGGCAGTGGCAAAAGGATTTAGTGGCAGCACGCAAACAGGATGAGAGTTTACCCGATGTCTTGTTGCTGATGGAGCACCCACCCGTTTACACGCTGGGGCAAGGTTCTAGCTTGGAGTTCTTGAAGTTCGAGCTGGACGCACCCGGAATTGAATGCCATCGCATTGAGCGAGGTGGCGAAGTAACTTATCACGCGCCCGGACAAATTGTTGGATATCCTATTCTCAACCTCAATTTCTATCAGCGGGATTTGCATTGGTACTTGCGACAGTTAGAGGAAATTGTTATTCTGACACTGGTAAAGTACGGCGTGCTTGCCGATCGCATACCAGGACTAACGGGGGTATGGGTGAGCGGTGAGAAGATCGCTCAAGTTGGCATAAAAGTTAGTCGTTGGGTAACCATGCATGGATTTGCACTGAATGTAGATATGGACTTAGCTGGCTTCGATCGCATCGTTCCCTGCGGTATTCGCGATCGCGCTTGCTGTCAGCTTGCCCAATTCGTTCCTGACATTGATATTGAACTGGTTAAGGTAGCGATCGCGCAGTCGTTCGCTCTAGTTTTCGATGTCGAGTTTCACCTGCTTGCTGATACGAGCGAACGTTAACCTGGAGCGCTCCCGTAGTTTGGATACCATGCTTACGCCAGAATTTGTCAGTTTAGATCGCCAGGTGTTCGATTTGCTTCGGGAGGAAACCATGAAGAATATGGAGTTAGTTTTAATTGCCCAGCACCTGATTTAAGAGCGATCGCTTGCCGTTTTGTGGCAAAATTGGCTTGTAAGCCAGTATCTCGATCGAGGGCGCATTTACAATGTGGAGCATGTTTGAGCTTTTTCCGGAAGAGTTGCAGATCGATATTCTTGACATCGGAGCTGCACTCAACGAACGACCACCCTACCAATCATTGGTGGATGCTGGGCGGGCGCGGATAATTGGCTTCGAGCCAAATCCCCAGGAGTGCGAGCGCCTGAATCGGGAATACGGCGAGCCGCATCGCTTTTTCCCATGCTTTGTCGGTGACGGGAAGACGGCGATTTTCCACGAGACGAATTGGTCGCTGACCGGATCGCTTTACGAACCCAACTCTCCACTCCTGGAAAAATTTCAGAATCTGGCGGAAGTTGTGCAACCAGTTGCAATGCATTTAGTAAGCACTACACGGGTTGACGATCTGAGCGAAATAGACAATGTGGATTTTATTAAAATCGACGTACAAGGGAGCGAATTGACCGTCTTTCAGAACGCATCGCGCCTCCTTGCTGGTACGCTTCTCATTCAAGCTGAAGTTTTGTTTGTAGAACTCTATCGAAATCAGCCAATGTTTGCTGACGTAGATATTCTTTTAAGAAGTATGGGTTTTCAGTTCCACGCATTCGACAGCGTTGGGCGGCGTGCGTTCAAGCCGCTTATGGCCAACCGCGATATCAATTCGGGAGTCCGTCAGATCCTTTGGGCGGATGCGCTTTACGTGCGCGACTGGATGAACCTCGAAGAACTCGATGCCCAAAAGCTGCGCAAATATGCCGTACTCGCTCACGATATACTGCGGTCGTACGACCTCGCCCATCTAGTACTTGCGGCTCTAGACAATAAAATCGGAACTAGTTTCGCCGTTACTTACTTGAATCGGTTGGTCAACAAGGTTAGTTCGTCAAAATCCTAAGCAGCAACTCACGGTTCACCGCCAGAGCCGCCCGCACCTGAGCCGATTGAATTCGTTGCTTCAGCTCTACCAGCAACGCTCCATAACCTTCTGGCACCATGTCAGAACTCATAGCCTACCCCCACACATTCTCCCAACCGATCGACACTAAACCGCATCAGGCGGTGGCTCAAACACAATTTCTTCATAGAATTCCTCGATCGGCAAACTTAACCCAATGCTTTTTAGCTCCACGCGATCGCGTAGCATCCCCTCTGGGGAATCGCCCGATCGATAACTCAAAATCAACCAATCCCCCGCATCATTTTTGTGATAAATATCGATCGCCATCTCATCCGAACTCACCAACACATAATCAATCAAATTCGGATTGCGGCGATATCTTTCAAACTTCTTGCCGCGATCGTAAGCCTCAGTGCTACTCGATAAAACCTCCACAATCAAGCAAGGATACGTGATATAGAGAGGATGCTCCCGATCGCGATCGTCACAAGTCACGCTCAAATCGGGATAAGTATAGTTGGGGGTATGGAGGATGTTAACCTTTACATCTGAATTAAAAACTCGACATTGACTGCCTCGCAAGTGAGATCGAATCAATAACAAAAAATTAATTGCGATCGCGCTATGATTTTGAGTCCCGCCACTCATCGCATACACACGACCATCAATTAGCTCGTGCTTTTCTAGCTGCTGTTCTTCCCAAGCAAAATACTCTTCAGGGGTAAAGTACCGCTCCTGTTCTCTGGCTGAAATCATGACCATCTCCTAATCTAAAAGAACCAACACCCACTTAAAACTCATAATTGGTCTGGGATGGGGCTGATTTAGGCATAGGGGGCATAGAGCGATCGTTTACCAAGGAACCATTATATGGGAGGCCAATCAATCGCCCTAACTAATTTGCGATCGTAGCAAGATAACAATATTTTAGGCGCTCCAGAACAAAAGTAATTTGTTGTGGCATCATAACCCTAAAGCACGCGAACGACTAAATGAGTAATTACTATTTTTTTGAGAGGAATATATGATCAAGCTATTTTATGCTCCGGGCACTTGCGCGCTTGCACCTCATATTGTTCTGGAGTGGATTGGCGAACCTTACGAGTTGCAAAGGGTCAAGCCGAAAGATCCGGAATATCTCCAGATCAATCCCTTGGGGCAAGTTCCCGCCATGATCGATGGCGATAGTGGTGTTATGAGCCAGGCCGATGCGTTGCTGAAATATCTAGCTCACAAATATCCCAGCGCTAAACTCGGCGATGACGGTACTTTACAGGGGGCTTACGAACTCGATTACTGGTTAGCCTTTCTCACGGGCGACGTGCACCCGGCATTTTTTCCGTTTTTTGCGCCTCAACGCTACTGGACTGAAGACAGCGAATCGGCAAGAAACACGGTGAAAGAAGCATCCTACAAGTTGATCGATCGCGTTTTTAGCCATTTGGATCGGCATCTAGCGGATAAGGAGCACATTGTTGGCGATCGCCGGACGGTCGCCGACCCTTATGCTTTTGCAATGATTCGCTGGGGTAATAACGGTTTACCAGATAAACTATCTGCCTATCCCAATATAGAGCGCTTTTATCAAAACTGTCTCAAAGATGAAGGCGTACAGCGAGCAATGCAACAGCAAGGGATTAGTTGAATGGCGAGCATAGTAAATGCATTGGTTCTGTAGCTCCCTTGCAGTAAACTGATCGGTATGCAATTTATAGATCGAGTTGAAATTCAGGTAAAAGCGGGCAATGGTGGCGACGGCATCGTTGCCTTTCGGCGCGAGAAATATGTACCAGCGGGTGGGCCATCCGGTGGCAATGGTGGCAATGGCGGTTCGATCGTCCTGGAAGCTACAACCGACCTGCAAACGCTGCTGGACTTTCGGTTCGAGCATATTTTTAAAGCTGAAGACGGCAAGCGCGGCGGGCCTAATAATATGACTGGGGCGCAAGGTAAGGATCGCATTATTAAAGTTCCCTGCGGTACGGTAGCGATTAACGCTGAGACTGAAGAAATTGTTGGCGATCTGCTCGAGCCGCAGCAACAACTCCTTGTTGCCAAGGGCGGCAAAGGTGGCTTAGGTAATAAGTATTTTCTGAGCAATCGCAACCGCGCGCCAGAATATGCTTTGCCCGGACTGCCAGGTGAGGAATTCCACCTGCGCCTGGAGTTAAAGCTGATCGCGGAAGTGGGGATTATTGGTTTGCCCAATGCGGGGAAATCCACGTTGATCTCCGTACTGTCATCAGCACGTCCTAAGGTGGCAGACTACCCATTTACAACGCTGGTGCCCAATCTGGGTGTCGTGTCCAAACCGAGCGGCGATGGTGTGGTGTTTGCGGATATTCCCGGCCTGATTGAGGGAGCACATACGGGGATTGGTCTGGGTCACGAGTTTCTCCGCCATGTCGAACGCACTCGCATTCTGATTCATATGGTGGACATGACTGCTGAGGAACCCTTAGCTAGTTACGAAACTATCCAAAGCGAACTCACAGCCTACGGGCACGGTTTACCCGATAAACCCCAAATTCTGGTACTGAATAAGGCGGATGCCATAACGGAGGCAGAAGCGGAAGCGATCGCCGCCCAATTTATCACCCACATCCAGATCCAACCTCTAATTATTTCGGCAGCGGCGAAAAAGGGATTAGATCGGCTTTTGCAAGCAGTGTGGCAAAGCCTCGACTCGCAACCAGAAGATATTAGATCGCAGGAAAAAGTTGCATACTAGTGTTGCAGATCGTAAATTCTCTAACGTTGGGGGCGTGGGGGCTGCGCCCCCAGAAGGGGGTTGCACCCCCTCCACTCCCTCAAAACTTTTGTTCTGGTCTACTAGATGAAAAAGATCGTACTTACTGGTGGAGGGACAGCCGGACACGTCACTCCCAATATAGCGTTGATTCCCAGCTTGCAAAAGTCGGGCTGGCAAGTTGAATATATTGGCTCCCATGATGGGATCGAGCGTCAGTTAATTACCGATCTGGGCATCCCCTATTACGGTATTTCCTCGGGGAAACTGAGAAGATATATCAACTGGCAAAACTTTACCGACCCTTTTAAGGTGTTGAAAGGTATCGTCGATGCCTTTTGCCTCATCCGTAAAATAAGGCCCAATGCCGTATTTTCTAAGGGGGGCTTCGTCACCGTACCTGTAATTATTGCCAGTTGGCTCAATCGCGTGCCCGTCATTATCCACGAGTCCGATCTGACCCCTGGCCTAGCGAACAAAATTTCTATACCGTTTGCCACCAAAATCTGCGTTACATTTCCCGAGACTTTGCAATACGTCCCCCAAGCTATTCTTACGGGGTTGCCAATTCGGCAGGAGATCTTGAGCGGTGATGCGGATGCGGGCAGGCATCTATGCGGCTTTACGCGATCGCTACCCGTTTTACTGGTAATTGGTGGCAGCACCGGATCGCAAAAAATTAACCAGGCGGTAAGAGCCAGTTTGACGCAACTCGCATCTCAGTTTCAGATCGTTCACGCTTGCGGCAAAGGGCAAAGCGATCGCCAATTGGAGTCTCATCCCAACTACAAACAATTTGAATACTTAGGGGCAGAGCTAGCCGATATCCTTGCCATGGCGGATATTGTAGTTTCACGAGCAGGAGCTAATGCCATTTTTGAATTTCTGGCACTACAGAAACCCAATTTACTCATCCCCCTATCTAAAGCGGCCAGTCGCGGCGATCAGATCCTGAATGCCAATTCGTTTGCCAATCGAGGTTACAGTGCTGTCCTGCTCGAAGAAGATTTGAAACCCGAGAGTTTGGTACGAGCAGTTGCAGATTTATTTGCCTCTAAGCAAAACTACATCGCCAAAATGGGCAATATAGATGGTGGGGATGGTATCGCCCAAATTATGCACTTAATCGATCGAATCTCAACTTAAGTTGTATACTCTAGTTGCTATTTAGACGCTAAGGGGCGTATCCGCTTTGTAGTCTGTATTTAGGCATTAAGTATGAGGTTATGGCACAACAGCTCAGTATGCTAGAACTTGCCCAGCAAGGTAATGCTGAGGCGATCGCAGCTTTGATCGACCGTTCGCTTTTGCCTAAAGGCATTACCACAAGCGCTGCATTGCAAGGTGACTGCTTGGAAATAAGCTTGCAATCGTTACAAGTACCCAATCAAAAGGCGGTGGTTGCTCTAATTAGAAAGGGCATGGAAACTCTGCAAGTCGAGGCGATTAAACAAGTACGTATCCTGTCTTTTAGGGGGAGTAGCGGCATTGTTGCTTGGAATACTGAGTTCGATCTTGCCATCGATGCTAGTGCCACAACGCAACCAAATAGAAATACGGACTTAAGCGAACCGAGAGAACCATTACAAATCCAATCCACACAACAACCATCAGCGCCCCCAAGCGATCGCCAGAGTCCTCAAAGCAGTCAAAGTATTATTCTGTCCAATGCTAGTCCCTTAGTGCAACACAAGCAGAGGTTTCAGGAATATCAAGACATCATCATTCGCTTTATCGATGAATCTAGCGGAGCGGTGAGATGTGTAGCTACTCTGACGGAACTGTTGCAGATGATCTCCAGATCTAACTTCTCATTCAGCGATCTTGCCTCTAGCCCTACGCTCAGAACGCTTTTAGATGCGATCGCGGAGTTCAGTCACACAGATCGTAACGGCGATCTGATCGTATCGAGCATTTCTATCTTGCAGCCCGGTCAATCGTGGCAAAAAGCGAGGATCCGCCTGGCCACTAAAGTTTTGTTTGAAGCGGAAGACTACGATCCGCCGCCCATTTCTTATCCTGGTGCGATTACGCTTGAGGTACTGGATACAACCGAGAAATCGAGCGCTAGCAAGCCGTCCAGTAATGATGTAGAGACATCTTCTCGACCGCAAGCATCCATTCCTGTAACCGAACCAGATCTAGAGCCTGTACCAGACAAACGCGATCCGGATTCCACTTTAAAACCTCCAGCGCAAAGCAAGGACGATACTTTAGATGACTGGTTTGACGATCTCGATGCCACGAGTAGCCCCCAGTCGGATGCGCCAAGGCAAGCAATCATAACCAGTCGCACCGTATTGCCACTGCTTGACGATAGCGGCATATCCTCATCCCCATCCCACACATCCAAATCCACTTCTCAATCCACCGCACCTGATGAAGAGAATATCTCGACTAGCTCTACATCCGCTAGTTCTACGCCTGATGTATCCGCGAGTGCAGTAAGTACCGCACCTAAGTCTCGAACTTCTTCTCGTAGCGATCGCAGGGCTGCCATGACCCTGGACGATCTCACCAATATTGATGAGCTTGGTGATGCTATCTCAAGTGTACCTAAGACAGAGTCAAAATCTGCTAAAACATCTACTGGTGAGAACCCCGAAACTCTAGACGACTTTAGTGCAATGTGGTAGAAACTCATGCCCGATTTTGCTTTCCCTCAACTGGATTTGTCCCAAGCTGTTTTTGTTGCCCCTGATGCGGTGGCGATCGGCGATGTCAAGGTAGCGGATCGCGTCAGTATTTGGTACAAAGCCGTGATTCGCGCTGACTTAAATGCGATACGGATTGGTGCCTGTAGTAACGTTCAGGATGGTGCGATCTTGCATGGCGATCCAGGCCTGCCATTGCTGATTTCCGAATACGTGACGATCGGGCATCGCGCTGTAATTCACGGCTTGGAGGTCGGTCGCGGTAGTCTCGTCGGAATTGGAGCAATCATCCTCGAAGGCGTGAGAGTTGGGGCTGGAAGCATTGTGGGAGCGGGTGCTGTAGTTACTAAGGACGTACCGCCTGGAACTGTGGTGGCGGGCGTACCTGCTAAAGTAATGCGATCGCTGTCTGAAGCAGAAATCGCCGATCTGATCGCACACGCTGAGAAGTACTACCGACTAGCACTCTGCCATGCGGGCAAAAGCACGGATACGGGATTTGGATCGGTCATGCGATCGGATCGAGCAAATGGGTGAGGGCAAAGTCTGGCAACACGAGTATGCTAGTAGTGTCAACATTTGTACCATAATGCCTAAAACCGTATGCAAGTAGCTACCCCCAGTGAAATTGCTCGAGCGAACATGAAAAAGCCGATCTTGCAGCAAGGCGATAAGGGTGAGGATGTGGCAGAATTACAAAGACTCTTAAGACTTTGGGGGCTTTGGGAAGACACGGCAAGTGCTATGGATGGTAAATTTGACAGTGCCCTCCGCCAGGCTGTATGCGTTTGGCAACATCGCGTGTTCCTACCAGAAACAGGTGTGGTTGATGCCTTAACCTGGCACACGCTCTATACAGGTGGGCCAGTTGATATGCCAGTGGTGCGACTGGGTACGCGCAACCAGGCGGTAGTGACTCTGCAAACGATATTGCAGCAAACCGGCTTTTATTGGCATCAAGTTACAGGTGAGTTTGACGTGCTTACAGATGTAGCATTGAGAAATTTTCAACAGCGCTGCGGCCTGGTTACCGATGGCGTAGCTGGTTACTATACCTGGCGCGCCCTCAGCAAATTACCGCACTAGCGCACCCGCTTTACGATCAGGCTGTAATTTCCCCGCCCTCGGCGATCGTAGGCATTGGCGATCACTTGATAGGTGCCTGTTTGAGGCAGTTGCACTGTCAAAGCTGCATTTTTACGATCTGGAAGGCCGTTGTTTTCATTCAATAGTTTGCGGTCTGGCGAAAACACCGCTACGTAGGGATGAAAATCGCCGCTACTCAAGGTGATTTTAACCACCTGTCCGGCAACTCCACTAAAGCTGAAAGTTTCAAACAAGCTGCCATCCTTTGCCAACACCCTACTACCCGTACCCAGCCTGCCGTTGCGTTGCAAAAGAATCCCCGAACGGTTGTTAAACGCAGTTAGAGTTGGCCGATCTGACTGGTTTGACTCATTAGTTTTGGCTGTGAGGTTAAATTTACCCGATTCTCCCACTTCATAGGAGTTGGCATAGAGCGTATAGGTGCCGTTGGCTGGCAAGGTGGCATCAATGCGAGCATCTTTTTTACCAGCACTATCGTCATCTTCGGCAATTTTGTCGCCTGTCGGATCGAAGAGCACCAGGTAAGGGTCGATATCGGTGCTGCGCATTTCGATTGTTACTCTCTGACCGGCACGTCCCTGAAACTGGTAGATCTTGAATAGACTGCCATCGGAAAGCACCTCGTCTCCCGAACCAAGGGACTCGTTCAAAGCAATCCCGTTGAGTCGCAGCGTTTTGGCTGCTGGAGTTGCGGTCGAGCTAGTAATGCGCCCTTGCTGTGCTGCCTGGATGAATTCTTTGACCGTATCAGCGGTAATCGCAAATCCCAGGCCGATGTTACCGTCGCGATTGGCAGCGGTGTATATGGAGGTATTTACCCCGATCAACTCGCCCTTACTGTTGAGCAAGGGGCCGCCGGAATTACCTGGGTTAAGCGCGGCATCGGTTTGGATTAATTTGCGATCGCTATCAATGCGGCTCACAATGCCTGTGGTGAGCGTCCCAGCAAACCGACCAAAGGGATTCCCGATCGCAAAGGCACGCTGGCCCACCTGAATTTGACTGGAGGAGCCGATACTGAGGCTAGGTAAGTTACCAGGGTTTTGCAAGCGAATCAGAGCTAAGTCAGGGTTGCGGGTACTGGCAATCACCTGACCGGGGATCTTGCGCTTGTCCGATAATATGACCGTGACTTTCTTGCTATTTCTGACTACGTGGGCGCTGGTCAAGACTAACCCACCAGGATCGATAATACTACCGCTTCCCGATCCCCGTTCGGCCTGAACCGATACTACTGCGGGGGCAGCGACTTGATAAACGCGGATATTGGTTTGCTCGTCCGAGTTCTGCGCGATATTCCCATTCGATTCCTGAGCATGAGCAGCGATCGCGCCAATAGTAAGCCCTGTTGCATTGGCACCACCCACCAACAACCAGCTACAGGCAAGAAGATTAGCTAACCTTTTTCTCAACTGACAGTCTCCCAACCTAATGCAAACCGACTATGTACATTATGTCAGAATAAAGCTAAAGTAACGAGCTAGGCAGGTATTATGCATCAACATGGTACGCAAACCACAGCTAGCAGGCTAAGGGTAACGCTTCAGTTAGAAGTGCAGGCTTCGGGCACGATTGTTGCTTCAGTTGTTGAATTTCCCGATTGTCGAGTAGAGGCAGCAACGCGAGAAGCAGCGATCGCAGGAGCTCAAGCTACTTTTCTGGAACGGATCGCTTACATCGAAACCATTCTGTGGGATGTGGCTTTGCCGTCGGAGCAATTGACAGGAAATTTGAAGGGTTTTAAGCCGCGATCGGAAAATCCTTGGACTAAGTTTGCTGGGATATTTCAAGACGATCCAGACTTTGCGGAAATTGCTGCTGCCATTCGAGCAGAGAGGAATGTTGAGGATGATACAGAAGTCGATCCCTCAGTCTATTCGCTAGAAGGTTGAGGTTATAGCTTGTATATTCTAGATACGGATCGTGGGCCTCTCTGGCTAGAAAATCATCCGATTGTGAGAAGTAAAGTTGCTGAGTTTGAGGCAGATCTGGTAATTACAATCGTGACTGTCCAGGAGCTATTTAATGGTTGGGTTGGTCGTCTCAATGACCCTGCCCAGGTAAACCATCAGGTCAGGCTTTATGCAAAACTGTCGAAAGTTGTGGCATTTATTCAAGAAGTTGAGGTATTAGCTCTGGATGATATCGCCGATCGCTGTTTTCGACAGATGCTAACCGATTATCCTAGTCTGCGGAAGAAGCGCATGCAAAAGGATATGCGGATTGCCGCGATCGCACTTTCTAGCAATGCCACAGTCGTGACACGCAACCGTCGAGATTTCGAGCAGGTGCCGGGACTGAAAATAGAGGATTGGACGCTTTAGGTAGCGATCGCGCTAACACCGAGAAACCCACATTGCAACTTGAAGATGCTGATTTAGTCTTGCTGTTGTAAACTTAATTCATGAGTTATCTTTTCGTGCAACTCCTTAAATGCTTCCTTCATATCTGAGGGAATGAGAATCTTTGGTTGCTCCCCAGTTGCAAAATCAAGTAGTCGATATGCAATAACTTTCTTATCAGGTGGTTTAATGCTGTTTGCTTTACACCACTTGCTTAAAGCCTTTGGGCGGTTTATATCTGGCAAATCTTTCAAGGACATAATTGGTGGATTTTGATTCCAATTCAGAAACTCATTATTGATAGCCTCTAAATATAATTCCTTATTGATGCAATCTTCTAAAACTGTACCTTCTACACCAGGCAGGTGTAGTATTCGTGATTCTTCAATCCCAGCCTCCTTCAGTTGCTTAGCTAGTTCCTTACCAGCAGCATCATTATCAGTCAAAAAAACTACGCTAGGTGCTTCATTTTCAAGTAAACTTAAAATCGACTTTGGAGCTACTGAAAGTCCTGGAGCAATTTGAAATCCTAGGGATGTTCTTTGGCTTACTTGCCGAAATATTGTCGGCAGGAGAAGCATATCTGTTGCTCCTTCTACAATAATTGCTTTACGAAGTGGAATAAAGGCTAAACTACTTGCTCCCATTTTAAATAGGAGAGAAGAGAATCCAGGACGATTATCTTGCCAAAAACAGTTCTCGATCTCACTTCTCTCTATATTGCTATTCGGTAAAACGCACCTTACTCCAGTGCCAAGATCTGAGGTGGACCCCAAAAACTGGACAGGGGGTTAAGCTCTGAACCACACAAAATAATGATAGGAGTAGTTCATGAGTAACAAACGCAAGCAGTACAATCCGCAATTCAAAGCGAAAGTTGCCCTGGAAGCGATTCGGGGCGAGAAGACCATCTCGGAATTGGTAAGTCAGTATGAAGTTCATGCAACGCTGATTAACAACTGGAAACGACAGTTGCTGGATGAAGCCATTAGCCTGTTTGAGAAAAGTAGTGGGGCGCATAAAGCTGATGAGAGCCAACAAGCCGAGATTGACGAGTTATATCGTCAGATCGGACAGTTGAAGGTAGAACGGGATTTTTTAGCCAACAGGTCAGCACAGTTGGGGTTGAAGAACGCAAAGCCCTGGTAGTGTCTGACCATTGTGAACTGAGTATGGTGCGGCAATGCCAATTGCTAGGGATTGCTCGTTCCAGCTTCTACTATCAACCGCAAGCACCCACAGAGGAAGAGTTGAGATTGTTAAAGCTGATTGACCAGCAATACTTAGAAACACCATTTTATGGTAGTCGTCGCATGACCGTAGTGCTGCGCCAACAAGGTCATGAGGTGAATCGCAAACGGGTACAACGGTTGATGCGTCAGTTGGGGATAGCAGCGATTTATCCCAAGCCCCGTTTAAGCCAGGCACATCCAGAGCATCAGGTATATCCCTATCTGCTGCGTGGATTAGCTATTACCGACGCCAATCAGGTCTGGTGTACTGATATCACCTATTTGCCAGTACTGAAAGGGCATTTCTATCTCGTGGCAATGATGGACTGGTACAGTCGGAAAGTCTTGTCTTGGCGGATTTCAAACACCTTAGAAGTAAGGTTTTGCATTGAAGCCTTGCAGGAGGCAATTGCTCAGTATGGCAGTCCTGAGATTTTTAACTCGGATCGAGGCAGTCAGTTTACCGCAAATGCCTTTACAGGATGTCTGAAAGCCTCTGGAGTGCAAATCAGCATGGATGGGCGTGGACGGTTTTACGACAACATTTTCATCGAACGGTTGTGGCGATCGCTGAAATACGAGTTGATTTACTTAATCGCTTTCGAAGATGGTATTCATTTGAATAAGGAAGTACGAAAATGGTTTAATTGGTATAATCAAGAGCGTCCGCATCAAGCATTGAATTATCGCACCCCAGAACTTGTTTACTGGGAAAGGCTTTCAGGTAGTGTCTCCACTGGAGAATCATTTCCTAAAACCACTTGATGAGGAAATTAGAGATCTCAATTTCTCAGAGCTTAGAGATCCCTCAAAGTTGTTCAGGCGATTGGGGCCACTTCATCTACACCCGCGCTTTTTTTCGTTCGCCTTCTTTCCATAAGTGTTAATAAGTGTTACGCTAAAGTATCGGAACGATGGTAAAGCATACCCATCCGATATGCATGTCTAGTACAAAGTTTCAAGTACTTAAAATCTTAGACGATCGTAAAGTCGGTGGCGTTATCAAATGTATAGAAGCATTTCTCGAATCTGGTATTGGAGATGACTGTACGTTTTCTATACGCTCAGTTGCAGAGACCAAATCTGCGCTTGTAGGATCTAAGCCAGATTTAATCATCATTCATGCTCCCTGTAATTGGACTCTGCTGTCGCAACTTTATTACATGCGACAGCGATGTCCTGTGATTATTGTCGATCACCATTACTCTGAGGCTTTCGAACAATATAATGTTAAATCCAAAACCCGCTTTCGCATTATGCTACGGGCTTGTCACAGCTTAGCTAATCGCGTTGTCTCTGTGTCGCAAGCTCAGGCAAATTGGATGCTACAACATCGTCTTGTAACGCCAGAAAAACTGAAGGTAATTACTCAGACCCCATCTATTCAAGAATTACTGGCTATACCACTAAAGGAGTGGCAGCATCCGCGTGTATTAGCAGCCTATGGCCGATTTAACCAGCAGAAAGGCTTTGATATTCTCTTGCGAGCGATGCAAAAACTTTCCGATCGGATGTTGCAATTACGGATTGGGGGATATGGTGAGAATGAAGTGCAACTAAAACAGATAGCCAAAGACCAGAAAAATGTTGAATTCCTTGGTCTAGTTGAAGATTTACCAACTTTTTTAGATGGTTGTGATGCTGTCGTAATTCCATCGCGATGGGAGCCTTGGGGAAATGTTTGTCTAGAGGCAAAAGCTGCTGCAAAACCAGTCATTGTGGCGAATGTGGATGGATTGAGCGAACAAGTAAAAGATTGTGGGTTGCTTGTCAAACCAGACGATCCACAAGCTTTAACGGAAGCGATCGCGAACTTCTGTAACATGAGTGACAACACATTAAGCACTTGGGCTGAAAATGGCAGAAGAAATGTCAAAAACGCACAGCAGTTTTACAATCAAGAGTGGAAAAATTTAATTTGGTCGTTTTGTAGGGGGTAAGTAATGGCTGGCTTGTATATCACCATTGGGAATGCCCAATCTGACCGCATGGCAGGGGCAGCAGCAAGACTCACATTTTTTGAGCGTGAGTATATGGAGACATTTATAGACCAAGCGCAAGCGGTCAATTTGGGGATTGCTTGGGTCAGTAACGATCCACCTCTCCTATTTGCCCCCGCTTATCACCCGCAAACAGGCGTGCACATCTTCACATCTGGCCGTGTAGCATGGGATGAAAAAAAATGGCAATATGCGGAAACTCTCCATACCTATGAAGGCGGTCTGAGCAATCGGCTCCTGTTAGAGCAGTATCTTAATGGGGGCATTAAAGCGCTGGAGCATCCTAATGGTGCCGCAGTAGTGGTAGTGTGGGAGCCGCGATCGCAATGCCTGCACATAGTTACTGATAATCTTGGTTATTATCCCTTATTTCTATACTCGCCTCACTCCATCCCTGGTTGCGTAATTTCCACTTTCCCCGATGCGATCGCTGACGATTCAACTGTCCATACTTCGCCTGACTATATATCAATGGCGGAGTTTCTGCGAGATTGGCAGGCTGCACCCCCACATACCTACTACCAGGAAATCAAATATGCTGGTGCGGCTCAGCATCTATGCTGGAATCTGAGCGAGCAGACTTTCCAAGCACGGGAATACTGGCAACCTTTTACAGAAGGATTCCTTCGCAATCTATCAGATGCTACTCAGCAATTTGCCGATGCTATCCGCCATGCCATTCGGATCCGCACATTGCCCAGACTTAGTCCTGCTGCCATTTATATCAGTGGTGGTTTGGACTCGAGGCTGTTAGCCTTTGCTGCCACCAATCCAGAATCTGTGCTAGGTATTAACCTCTATGACGTACCGAATCGTGAAGCCAGATTGGCAAAGGAACTGTGCGAAGCCGCTCACGTGAAATATGTTGGCTTTGCTAGAGAGGCTGACTACTACCCAAAATGGATGAAGTTAGGAGTTAGCGTGTCAGGAGCTATGTGGTCGTTAGAAGATAACCATTTTCTCGGCACGCTGGATCTACTCGCTGAACGTGGAGTTCAGACCGTTTTCTCGGCCTGTGTTGCCGACTTGTTGTACAAAGGCGATGCTCTAGAGCGACAGCACTACAAGTTATTGGGCAAAGATTTACCGTTCTGGCACTATAAGTCGCAACGAGATGATTACCAACTTCCTTATTCCAATTTTCAGCCGCGCGATGCCCCTCCACAGTTTAGAGCGCAAATTGCGGAACGCTTTGAGCGCTGGTTTGCCAATACCCCAACTCAGCTACGCTCGGATCTCGATCGCTTGAGAGTAGAAGATCGTCGGGTGCGACCGCTTTGCTATCCTTCTGCTATGTCAGGACAAGCTATGTTCCGAGCCTTTCCTTACGACTCTTTTATGTCAGATCGATCGCTAGTCGATCTCTATAGCCGCATTCCCGCTGCTTGGAAACTGAATGGTCGGCTTTGGGGCAAGGTGGTTGCAGAAATTTGTGGGAATGAAATTGTTGATGCCAACTATGGATGGCGACCTGGAGCCTCTAATCCCGAAAAGTTCTTTGTTTTTGTCAGAAGTTGGGTGTTACGCCGACTAAACAAGACTGCCAAGGGGGGCGAGCAGCAGCTAGCAACAGAAGGCTCCTGGCCTAATCTTGGGTGGTATGTGTTGCACAGTCCCATCCTCAAGCAAATGTGGCATGATGCTCCGCATAGCGATCGCTCGCTGCTCGGCGAACTATGGGGTAGCGATCCCTGGCAAATTTCCCTAGAAGACTGGGCAAAGCAACCCTATGACTTTTTTCGGCTGGCTACACTGCTTACCCATTGGTCTGTTAGGCGTGAGAGCCGATATTGATATCTGTGCGATTCTCCATAATAGTTAGTCGTCCCTGAAAAAAGAAAAATCAAACGGAAGCAGGAGAGAAGTGGATAGGATTGTCGGCGAAGAATCGAAGGAGCTTGCGCAGGTTAAAACCGTACCAGCCAGTAAGGCATTAGCTACCCTAAAAACCTGTCCGGATCGCCCGTATTGAATTTTGGTCAGACGACGGTAAGCTTGAAAAGCGCTATAAGAGATCGATCGCAGCTTCAAACTCCTCTAAAGCCTGTACGCTCCCTACTTGCCAAGATCTTTCTACTGCAACAGGAATAAGCTGTGTAAGGGGAATGCCCGGAAAAGTGGGGCTAGTATCGGATTGAATATATTGCCCATCTTGAAGTAGATAGATTGCGAGCTTACCATTGCCATATATCCATACTTCCGGTACAGCGATCACCGCGTAGGTATCGATAGTCGTTTTGGAAGTGACATCGATTTCGATCGCGAGATCTGGAGGTGGATCGCCGTGTTCGAGGTGACGACGACCGATTATGCACTGATAATTGAGGATGTAGAAGCACGCATCTGGTTCTATCCCTGCCGTACGATCGCGCTTAAAAGTAGTGGAGCCAAACGGTTCGTACTTTTTTCCTGCCTTTCTTAGCAGGAGTTTGACTAGATCTGAGACTAAATCTTTTGGCTGGTTGACTGACAAATCTCTGTAAGGGCGGGTTTAGTAAGCAATCAAACGCTTTCAATACAAAGCTTTTCGGCAAAACCCGCCCCTACGATAATCTGGGCTTTTCAGGACTTTTGTCAGTCAACGAGATCTTTTGGTCTTTCATGTTCGGGGAGGGGAACCATAATTTCTAAATTACTCTGGTAGTAGGCAATGCGAGCGGCACGCTTTTCTCCTAACTCCTGTAGAATCGCTTCAAATTCTTCCCAACTGACATGGGGAATTGTAACGACACTCCCTGGTGCGAGGTGCATTTGACTAATTGGTTTAAAAACAGGAGTTGTCGGAGTCATTTTATTAATCGATTAGGGAAATAATACATAGTCAAGTTTATTGCGGATTATTGCGGTGCCCTGAGCAAATCAAATACTTGCTCGGCCATCAAGTCTAAAGAGATATCTGGTAGGGTAGGTAGGCGATCGCTCCCTTGACACAAGGTAACACGCAGATCGGGGAATAGCACCATAATTACCTGCTCGGACGAATCGATTAACCATCCAAGTTGCGTTCCCTCCCGCATACATGTTTGGATTTTAGCGATTAACTTGGTTGTGCTCTGCTCTGGAGACAGGATTTCGATTGTCCAGTCGGGTGCGCCCGCGATCGCTGTATTTTCTAAAGGAATGCGATCGCGGTGAACGATCGTAATGTCAGGGACGACTGAACTGTTGCTGAGAGTGCAGCGAAGTTCTGGAAATGCTTCATAGGGCGAATTTAGCCGATCTATCAGTGCAGTTAGGCGCTTTTGCAACATACTATGATGAAGTGTAGGCATAGTTTTTTGCTCGGCTTTTCCCTCTACAAATTCCCAGGCTGGCGATTCCTCAATCCTAGGAAGCCTCAGAAAATCTTGCAGTGTAAGTTGCTCTGTAGTAAGCATAGTGTAAGGGCATAGGCAATGAGGTGAATCTGGTTGACTGACCAATCTCTGTAAGGGCGGGTTTAGTAAGCAATCAAACGCTTTCAATACAAAGCTTTTCGGCAAAAACCGCCCCTACAATAATCTGGGCTTTTCAGGACTTTTGGCAGTCAATGAGGAGGTGAATGTATCCACCTCATTACTTAATGTTACACCGTAAATTTGTCGGCAATGCGCTGCATGGCTTCTTCCACGTTTTCGCGACTATTGAATGCTGAGATGCGGAAATAGCCTTCGCCCGCTGCTCCAAACCCAGAACCAGGCGTTCCCACCACATTACAACTGCTCAATAGCTTATCAAAGAAATCCCAACTAGATAGTCCATTGGGAGTTTTAACCCAGACGTAGGGGGCGTTAACACCGCCATAAACTGCTATGCCTGCGGCGGTTAACTTCTCGCGGATAATTCTGGCATTCTCCATGTAGAAGCCAATTAGTTCCTTCACCTGTACCTGACCTGCTTCAGAATATACGGCTTCGGCTCCGCGTTGAACGATATACGAAACACCGTTGAACTTGGTAGATTGACGGCGATTCCACAGATTCCACAATTCCACATCCGAACCGTCAGCAGCTTTTGCCGTTAGTTTTTTGGGTACGACCGTGAAGGCGCAGCGCGTGCCGGTAAAGCCAGCATTTTTGGAGAAGGAACGGAACTCGATCGCGCAATCCCTCGCTCCCTCTATTTCATAAATCGAATGGGGAAGATTGGGATCGGTTATGAATGCTTCGTAAGCGGTATCGAAGAAAATGATGGAGCCATGCGCTCTGGCATAGTCTACCCAGGCTTTGAGATGTTCCTTAGTGGCAGTAGCACCTGTAGGATTATTGGGAAAGCAGAGATAAATTAGATCCACTTTCTGACTGGGAATCTCGGCGGTGAAGTTATTGTCGGCAGTAATCGGCAAATATACCAAACCGCCGTATTCGCCGCGCTCGTTAGTATCGCCCGTATGTCCCGCCATCACATTGGTATCGACATAAACTGGGTAAACGGGATCGGTAACCGCGATCGCGTTATCATCCCCAAAAATATCAAGGATATTGCCGCAGTCGCACTTAGAGCCATCGGAGATAAAGATTTCTGAAGCATCCACATCGCAGCCCCGCGCTTGGAAGTCATGGGCAGCAATTTTTTCGCGCAACCAGGCATAGCCCTGTTCGGGGCCGTAACCCTTAAATGTATCGCGATTGCCCATATCGGCAATGGCTTGAATCATGGCATCGCGGCAAGCACTGGGTAACGGCTCCGTCACATCGCCAATCCCCAGTCGAATAATTTTGGCATCGGGGTGGGCAGCGGCAAAGGCATTAACCCGTCGGGCAATTTCAGGAAATAGGTAGCCAGCTTTGAGTTTGAGGTAGTTGTTGTTAATGGTTGCCATAATTGCAGAACGTTAAATATTAGGGAATTTTATCCGATATAGCCATAGACAGATCTGTTAGGACAGGGGGTGTGGGGGCGCAGCCCCCACGCAGGGGTGGAACCCCTGCACCCCGTCCTAAGCCTGTTGGCTATAGCTATACATTGCCTGGCGACTGAAGGCGCGGCTACACAAACAAAGTCCGCCTAAGCGGACTCAGGAAGCTTTTGGCAAAACGATGAGATACTTCATGGTACTTGCCAAGCCCTAGCATGATACGTATCGGGATCGGTATAGATATCTTGCCACATAATGCCTACATCGCCGTTGCTTTCGCGATCGTGCGAATGACCGGACTCGTGGCCTTCTCGATCTCGATGAGTATGGATATGCTCGTGGGAATGATGGGAATGCTCGCGATCGCCTTCTCGATCGTGGCTGTGTTCGTGGCTGTGTTCGTGACTGTGGTGATGAGCATGGGAATGGGATTCCCCATGATGGTGATGGTGATGACCCGAATCGCCATGACTGGATAGTGCTGCCAGTCGGAACTTGCACATCTCGCAGTTCATCTTGACTTCGCCCTGCTGCGCTTCGATTTCGCGATCGCGCAGAATTTCAAACAAAATCGGATCTATTCCAATCTCATCTAGATTTACAATCTCTAATAAATCTGAATGGGAAATATATTCCGATCGCATCCGCTCGCTGACTGCAAAAATCTTCTTCACCAGCGCGCCAGTAAACAGGAAGTATGGCAGCACGATAATGCGTTTGGGTTGGTAGAACATGGCGCGACGGAAGCCTTCTTCTAAGCGCGGATGGGTAATGCCTATAAAACAAACTTCTACTGTCTTATAGCCACTGCCTTCCCACAGAATCCGCGCCAATTTACATACATCGCTGTTGGCATCGGGATCGCTGGAGCCGCGCCCCACAAAGAGAATTACCGTATCCTCTCGACTGATGCGATCGGGATTGCGATCGCTGCGATCGAAGGTGGCGAGGCGATCGCGCCACAACTCGACGAGTAAAGGTGTAATTCCCAGATGCCTGCCGTAGCGATATTTAATTTCGGGGTGCTGTTGGCGGATGCGATCTAACTCGTTGGTAACGTCAAATTTGCTGTGACGGGCGGCAAACAACAGTAACGGTAGTGCTGTCATTTCCGTATAACCTGCTGCCAGGCATTGCTCCACGCCCTCGGCAATGCTCGGTTCGGTTAGCTCCAGGAAACAAGGAATAACTGGGCGACTGCGATCGAAGTCTTGGTAGGCCGAGGCAAAATCTAAAAACATCTGTCTACCGTCAGCATCCCTTGTGCCATGACCGATTAGCAGTAATGGCTGCGGTTGAATGACAGGGGTGTTAATAGAATTTAGCGGTAAAGTATTGACGGAACTTTCTAACATAAACTCAAAACTCCTTTCTCGTGCAACGCGAGAAATAGAGCGATCCAACAAGATCCTGCGAGCATTCCGACTATTACGGCTGCGGCACAGTGTTGGGGTTGCACCAAACTTTCCCCACAGGCTTGCAAATCACAGTGTGCTTATTGAGCATACACCGCTAAGTATGCAAAAACCTGAAATTAATCGTTAAGGTCATGCCAAGAAACGACTATCGACAGCTTGGTTAGAAGCCAGCAGGTGGTCGATCGCCTCACTTGGCAGTGGCTTGCTAAAATAATAGCCTTGACCGCGATCGCAGTTTAATTCCCGCAGGATGGCTAATTGATTGGCAGTTTCAATTCCCTCAGCTGTAATGCCCAGATTTAGGGCTTTAGCAAAAGCAATAATGGCATGAACGATGGCGGTGTCTTCGGGATTACTACCAAGTCCGTTTACAAAACCGCGATCGATCTTGAGGGTGTCTACGGGAAATTGCTTTAAGTAATTTAAGGCAGAAAAACCAGTACCAAAATCATCAATGGCCAATTGCACTCCCAGGTCGTTTAGTTTGCGGAGTAAGTCAAGATTGGCATCTGTATTTCTCAGGATCGCGCTTTCTGTGATTTCCAACTTCAAACTACCTGGCTCCAAATTCTGCTCTTGCAGGATCGCAGCAATTTTATCTTCTAATTGAGATTGCTGAAACTGTTTGGCTGAGAGATTCACGCCTACAACTAGAGGTGGGTCGCTGGGATATTGCAAATGCCAAACTCGCAACTGTTTGCAGGCTTGCTCTAAGATCCACTGTCCCAATGGCATAATTAGTCCCGTTTCCTCTGCCAAAGGGATAAAATCTAGAGGTGGCACTAAGCCGCGTAGCGGATGCTGCCAGCGCACCAGTGCTTCTACCTCAACAATCTTGCCAGTATCTAAATGTATTACTGGCTGGTAGTAAACCCTAAATTCCTGGCGTTCGAGCGCTCGACGCAGATCGGCTTCCAAGAGCAACTGCTGTCGTGCCTGGGATGCCATATTGAGATTGAAGACCTGATGGGTAGCTTTACCATTTTTCTTGGCTGCATACATTGCCGCATCGGCATCGCGGAGAAAGTCATCTGGACGACTGCGATCGCCCGTACTGATGGCTATGCCAATACTAGCCGAAATAAATATTTCATGGTCTTCTAAACTGAAAGGTAACTCCAGTTGTTTCGCAATCCTCCGGGCAACTGAGGTGGCATCCTCCATATCCTGGATGTTCTCAAGCAAAATCGTGAATTCATCACCTCCCAACCGTGCCAAGGTGTCCTCATCTCGCAAGCAGCTATCTAAGCGTTCGCTCACTAGCACGAGCAGGCGATCGCCTGCTTTATGGCCGAAACTATCGTTGATTAGTTTAAATCCATCCAGATCTAGAAATAGCACGGCGATCGTATTCGGACTGCGCTGAGCGCGTACTAATGCCCGACGCAAGCGATCCTCAAACAAAGGGCGATTGGGTAGGTTGGTGAGAGGATCGTGAAATGCTTGATACGTAAGCTTGGAAATCTGCACTTGCAACTGCTTTGCTAGATAGTTAATCGCTTTTCCCAGTTCCTGCAGTTCTTGAATATTGCTAGATGGTACCAGTCTGTTGTAGTTGCCGTGAATGATGTCCTGAGTAGTATCAACCATTGATTCTAGCGGCTGGGCAATGTCGCGAGCCAGCAGCAACTCAACCAGTAAAAGTACCATTAATAATCCCATCAATCCAAGTAGCTCGAGCGTTTTGCGCTGGTTGGCCGCCGAGACTAAATCTTGGGTAGAAATTAAAGCTAGCAGCAACCCACCATTATCTAGTTCTTGAGCAACAGCGTGGAAGTTATATTTAGATAAAATTTTATTAATGTCTTCTAGCTGGTTCAGAGTAAATTTGGACTGTTTTAGCAAGTTCATCACCTCTGGCTGAACAGAGGTAATATTGGCTAAACTGCCATCCTGAAATAATGCTAAATCGACAGGATCTTTCCCCTTATAAGATTCGAGGTCTTCGCCGTTTAATAGAGAGCCAATTATAACTACACCCGCGATCCCGTGCACTCCTTTGACTGGGGCTGAGGCAACTACTGCCAGTCCTTCCTTGCTGACAAAAGTACTGATTTTCGTTAGACCTGTTAAAGAATCATCAATTAAAGACGAAGGACTATTGTTGCCGCTATTGCTCAGGAGTAATAAATTACGCTGTTGGTCATCATATACTTTGACAAAGTCTATGCCTAGCTTAATTTTTAAGGGTAATAGAAGTTGAGTTAGTTGCCTCGTGTCTTTGTTTTCGATCGAGGTAGCAAGGTTGGGTTCTTCTGCTAGTAGCTCTACAAATAGTGCTTTAGCTTTCTTGCGATCTTGCAGGCGCTGCAATATGCCCTGCAGTACGAGCGAGCCTTTTTGTTCGGTCAGGAGTTTTATTTGCCAGTGAGTAGCAATGTCTTCGACCAGGCTGATGCCAACCGAGCCTGCTGCTACCAATACAATCACAGGCGCAAGCAACCTCGCGCGCAGCCGCCTAGGGCGTAGCTTTGCTATTAACGCCTGCATATCCATATTTCTCTACGATTTGTCTTCCTTCGGGACCGACAGCGAAATTAACAAAGCTTTGCAACTCTGGGGCTGGATTGCGTCGATGAACTAGTCCCAAGGTTAGATACCACGGGTACTTACCCCCAGCTACCGTATCGACGCTGGGTAACGTGCCATCTAGACTGAGAACCTCGACATGCTGCGGATCCAGGATTTGCATTAACCCTAAGGAAGAATACCCAAAAGCATAGGGGGTACTGTCGAGGGACTCCACCATATCCTTAGCTTTAGATAGAACAATGGTTTGTACCTGCACTGGACGGTTTTGCATAAATGGTAAAAGCCCTAATTTTCGTGCTGATTCGCCTGGGTCTCGATCCAGGACGATAATCGGGGCATTCTGACCGCCCAACTGCTGCCAGTTTGTCAACTTACCTGCATAAATATCCTGAATTTGGGTTGTGGAAAAATTTTTGGTTGGTACTGGTTTGTGCGCGACAAATGCGATCGCATCGCGAGCAAAGGGCTGGTAGACGATCGCTTCTTTGGACTCAGCTTTAGATAGCGGTCGATTGACAACTGCTAGATCCAGCTTTTCTTGAATCACCCCTTTAATGGCACCACCTGAGTTAGTCCCTGACTCAAACTGGAGTTGAGAATTGGGGTGTTTCTGGGTATAGACTTCGGCTAATTTCTTTACTATTGGTATAGCCGTACCCGAACCCGATACTCGAAATACGGTTATTTGTGAAGTTTTCGAGGGAGAATCAAATAATTGTTGGGATGTTTGCAAGCTTGGACTGGGCGTACAACTAACCAAACCCCACGTTAGAAATACTGCAAATATTGAAAGAGGTTTCAGCGATCGCGATTTCATTAGTAAATGTTGGCAAGTTGAATACAGCAGTAATCATTTATAGCTATAGCCAACAGGCTGAGGACGGGGTGCAGGGATTTCACCCCTGCGTGAGGGCGCAGCCCCCACACCCCCCTGTCCTAACAGATCTAGATCTGTCTATGGCTATAAGACGCTTAACGTGAGGTCTGGCGAACTGACGTAAGCTCGGGGTTCGTTTAGTAACGACACGCCCAGAAACGGGGTGTTTTTCCCGATTCCTAATTAAGATTACCCAGAAGTTACCGTTTGTTTAACCGCCAGTTGCCTCCCTATCCCTTCCCAAATAAGAAATCGCCCTAGCAAACCCAGAATGCGGTCGGCAGGGCAATTCGGAGAGATCGGATCTATCTGAATTTATTCGCGTTGTTGCTCGATCTCGGCAAAAGCTTGCTCGAAGTCCGTATGCGTAATGCGCAGATCCTTGATGTCGCCGTTGGGGGCGAGTTGATGGCGACGAATGGCAGAAATCGCGGCGCGATTGCTCAAAAATGCTAGATCTGCGCCGTTCCAATCTTCCGTACGCTCGGCCCATCGATCTAAATCTAGATCCTCTGCCAAAGGGCGATCGCGATTGTGTACCGACAGAATGCTGCGACGACCCTCGGCATTGGGCAGATCGACTTTCATGTGCAGTTCGATCCGTCCCGATCGCAAGAGTGCCGGATCGAGGGATTCCTTCCGGTTGGTTGCCGCTACTAAGAGGATGCCCTCAGAAGACTTCACGCCATCCAGTTCCGTCAGCAGTTGTCCGATCGTGCGATCGCTGACCCCACTGTCACCCTGATAGCTACCTCTAGCGGGGGCGAGGGTATCGATTTCGTCAATAAAAATAACGCAAGGGGAAGCTTGTCTGGCCTGGGCAAATAACTGTCTGATCGCCTGTTCCGATGCGCCTACCCATTTGGTGAGTAACTCTGGTCCGGCGATCGCGATAAAGTTGGCCTTGGCTTCGGTGGCGACTGCCTTTGCCAGTAGGGTTTTGCCAGTACCGGGTGGGCCGTAGAGCAGGATGCCTCTGGGCGCGCGGGCGCGCGTGTGGGCGTACAGTTCCGGCGACAATAATGCCCCTGCTACCGCCTCCTGCAGGGTTTGCTTCACCTGCTCTAAGCCACCGATTTCCGACCACTCCACTTGAGGTGACTGGATTTGTAGCGATCGCAGCACCGCTGGCTTCACTTGCGTGAGGGCATGGTCGAAGTCTTCCTTCGTTACCTGTAGATCGTCGGGAACTTGTGATAGATCGGGTACCTGTCGCTGGAGCGCTTTATAGGCCGCCACCTGACACAAGCCTTTAATATCCGCACCGACAAACCCCAACGCTCGATCTGATAGCTCGTCAATACTCACATCTGGGGCTAGCGGCATATTACGGGTATGAATTGCCAGAATCTCCTTTCTAGCTTGCCGATCTGGAACGGGGAAAAGGATCTCGCGATCGAAACGACCGGGACGGCGTAGGGCTGGATCGATGGCATCGGGACGGTTAGTTGCGGCCAGCACGATCGTGCCCTTGCTAGCGGAAAATCCATCCATTAACCCCAGCATCTGCGCCACCAGGCGTTTTTCTACCTCGCCTTCCACATTGGCGCGGTTGGGTACTAGTGCGTCGATTTCATCGATAAAAATCAAACAAGGCGCGGATTTTGCCGCTTTTTCAAATACCTGGCGCAGTTTGCCTTCGGCTTCGCCGTAGTACTTGCCAATAATTTCTGGCCCTACAATCGATATGTAGTTAACGCCCAGAACATTAGCTAGCGATCGCGCCGTCAGGGTTTTGCCCGTTCCCGGTGGCCCCATGAGGAGGATGCCCTTAGGCGGCTCAAGGCCGAGTTTTGCGAGGATATCGGGGCGTTTGAGCGGAATTTCGACTAGATCGCGCAGTTGAGCTAGCATGTTGCCCAATCCGCCTACGGTTTGTTCGAGGCTGACGGGAGGCGCTTTAGGATCGGGTGGAGTTACAGTGGGAGTGCTGCTGGTGGCTTCGCTGTCGTTGTTCGTATAGGCAGGGCGAGGCATATTGCCGCGACGGGGAATACTGCTGAGCGGACGGCTAGAAATATGGACGTTGGTTCTCACTTCACCTGACTCCGTTTTGGCATCGATCTTCTGCGCGAGGTCGATTAGCTGATCGAGATTCAATAGCTGTTTGACTTCGTCTACGATGGACTCTAGCCCTTTAACTTCAAATGAAATGTCCTTTTTGTCGTCGCTCATGATGCATTTCCCGCCAGAAAGTTAGTTTGCCTTAGTACTCATACTATCCTCTCAATCGGAATTTGGCACTAAGCAAGCGATCGCTTGGGTAAAACCGAGATCGAGAACGAAAAAGCAACTAAGCTAAGGTTTCATTGTTCGTTACAGCTAGAGACTGCAAGCACTGCATACCTTTTTGGTATGCGGTAGTAATTGCTAGCCTAAGACTAAAGCATTTAACTAATTTGTCAATCAATGATTTGACTTAGCATTTTTGTACGACTAACCTTAAAGAGAATTATCCAGAATTTCTCAAGCATCTTCGCAAAAGTTCAGATCGCCGCAATTGAGAAGTGCAACGAAATGATTTAGCTTGCCTGTCTTCTACGTGCAGTCCTCAAAAGATGATGAATTCTAAACCGTTAGGTTTATCCCTGTTATTCCAGCTTTTAATTGGTGCAATCGGGGCGATCGCGCCGACACATGCCGCTGAACAATGCCAAGCTTTCGAAGTAGTTGGGGGCAATGGCACTACTCAGATAAAAACTGTCACGCCGCCTAGCGTTCCGTTTATCCCGTTCGTACCCTTTGTCAGCTACGGTAACAACTGGAATACTGATTTTGCCGTTCCTGGCGGCAGATCCTTCAAACGCTATCTGGTAACCATAACACCCGAAAGCAATGTCACCTATGGCATTGAACTCAATCTAAAATACAGCAACAACACCTTCGACCAGTTTTACAAGCAAACGACTGATATCAAAGCTGGCGAAACGCTAAAACTTTCTGCTACTCCTCGTTCTAGCTCCCAACCGTACCAGGTAAATGCCTTAATTGGCGGCATAGACAATGCGATCGGTACTACCTACCAACTAACTGTTTATGGCTGTAATTAAGCTGGCGATCGCCGCGATCGAGAAGTGCGACGAGTAGCTCCGTATGGGGTAATCCCAAAAAGTTAAGCCTGCTACCTGCATGGAGTGGGCATCACCTATAATTATTAAATAAATGTATACAAACAACTATCCAGCAAATTCTATGCACTAAGCAGCGCGAGTTCTTAGTGTCAGTTTGCAGGCTCAATCCACAACATACCTGACAGCAAATTATTTAAGTGTCCTCACACATGCAACAACCTAACCAGAACTCCATAAATATCCCAGGGCCATCATGGCTTGTAGAAGAGCGCGATGCCTGTGGGGTTGGTTTTATTGCGGATAGAGGGGGTCGTGCCAGCCACGATCTCGTTGTCAAAGCCATCAAGGCGCTGACCTGTATGGAGCACCGTGGGGGGTGTAGCGCCGATCGCGATACTGGTGATGGTGCCGGTATTATGACGGGTATTCCCTGGGAGCTTTTACAGGCATCGATTCCAGGTATAGACCCAGCCATATGCGCGGTGGGCAATATATTTCTGCCGCAACAAGAGGATCGTGCTGCCATTTGTCGCGAAATTACCGAGCGCTGCGCTGCCGAAGAAGGTTTAACCGTCGTGGGTTGGCGGCAGGTGCCAGTGCAACCGCAGGTTTTAGGTTCCCAAGCACGGGAAACCTGTCCCCATATGGAGCAGGTGGTGTTTCAAGCCACAACTCTGCGCGGTGAAGCTTTAGAACGAGCGCTCTACATTACCCGTCGCCGCATTAAAATTGAGATCAGGCGACTGCATCCCACCTGGCACGCGACATTTTATATTTCGTCTCTCTCTAACCACACGATTATTTACAAGGGTTTAGTGCGATCGGCTGTGCTGGGAGAGTTTTACCAGGACTTGCTCGATCCCGCCTACGTCACAAATTTTACCCTTTACCACCGCCGCTTTAGCACCAACACGATGCCGAAGTGGCCGCTAGCTCAACCCATGCGCTTCCTGGGGCATAACGGCGAAATTAATACATTGCTCGGTAATATTAATTGGTTTATGGCGAGGGAAGGCGATCTAGCTCATCCTAACTGGGGCGATCGCATCCCAGATATCGTTCCCGTGCTCAAATCCAACGAAAGCGATTCCGCCGCTCTCGATCATATCTTCGAACTACTGATCGAAACCGGACGCAGTCCATTGGAAAGCTTGATGATTCTGGTGCCAGAAGCCTACGATCGGCAGCCGGATCTCGAAGGGCACCAGGAAATTGTTGATTTCTACGACTATTACAGCGGCTTGCAGGAAGCTTGGGATGGCCCCGCTCTTCTCGCATTCAGCGATGGCAAAGTTGTAGGCGCGGGTCTCGATCGCAATGGATTGCGTCCGGCTCGCTACACGATTACGTGCGATGGCATGGTGATTGTTGGCTCTGAAGCAGGTACGGTGGATATCCCTGAGTCGGAGATCGTCGAGAAGGGTAAACTCGGCCCCGGTCAAGCATTGGCGGTCGATCTGGTAAATCATGAGATTTTACGCAACTGGGATATCAAGCAACGAGTGGCGGCAGCTCGTCCCTATGGGGCATGGTTAAAAGAATATCGCCAGGAACTGGAACCTCAGCCTTTCTACGGCGAAACTGCGCTTGACGAGCAAAAACTGCTGACCTATCAGACTGCCTTTGGCTACACATCGGAAGATGTGGATATGGTCGTAGAAGCGATGGCACAGGATGGAAAAGAGCCGGTTTTCTGCATGGGCGATGATGCGCCTTTAGCCGTACTTTCTAACAGTCCCCATTTACTGTACGACTACTTCAAGCAGCGGTTCGCCCAGGTAACGAATCCTCCCATCGATCCTCTACGCGAGGGCATGGTGATGTCGCTGGCAATGAACTTGGGGTCGCGCGGCAATTTGCTGGAAGCAAGACCCGAGTACGCTCGACAGCTCAAAATTAATAGCCCTGTTTTGAATGAGAGCGAACTGGCAAAAATCCAGCAAATGGGATTTAAGGCACAAACTCTCGATATTGTTTTTCCCATTGCAGCGGGGCCAAGCGGTCTCAAAATTGCGATCGCTACTCTCTGCGATGCCGCGATCGCAGCGGTCAAGGATGGAGTCGAAATCTTAATCCTCAGCGATCGCGCCCTCGATGCCAATCGCGCCTTCGTGCCGCCCATTCTGGCCGTGGGAGCAGTCCACCACCACCTGATCGCGGCTGGTTTGCGCATGAAAGCTTCGATTGTGGTGGAAACGGCGCAATGCTGGAGCACGCATCATTTTGCTTGTCTGATTGGTTACGGAGCCAGTGCGATTTGTCCCTATCTAGCGCTCGAAACCACCAGGCAGTGGTGGGGCAAGCCTAAAACTCAAATGCAAATGCAGCAGGGCAAAATCAAACATCTCACAGTGGCGCAGGTGCAGGAAAAATATCGTCAGGCAGTGGAAGGGGGCTTGCTCAAGATTCTCTCGAAAATGGGAATTTCTTTGCTATCGAGTTACAATGGCGCGCAGATTTTTGAAGCGATCGGTATTGGCAGTGAAGTAGTCGATCTTTGCCTGCGCGGTACGACTTCGCGCGTCGGTGGAATGGAATTAGATGATATTGCTTCCGAAGTGATTAGCTTCCACAGTCGTGCTTTCCCAGAGTTACAGTCTAAGAAATTAGAAAACTTTGGCTTCGTGCAGTACCGCCCCGGTGGTGAATATCACATGAATAGCCCTGAAATGGCGAAGGCGCTGCATAAAGCCGTGGCGGGAGAAGACTACGATCACTACGAAATCTACAAGCAACAATTGCAAAATCGTCCTCCCACGGCGCTAAGGGATTTGTTGGAATTCAAGAGCGATCGCGCTCCTATCCCTATCGAACAAGTCGAACCCCTCACCGAAATTGTCAAGCGTTTCTGTACGGGAGCGATGTCCCTAGGGGCGCTCAGTCGGGAGGCACATGAAGTGCTGGCGATCGCCATGAATCGCGTGGGTGGCAAGTCTAACTGTGGCGAAGGTGGCGAGGATGCCATTCGCTATCTCAAACTCAACGATGTCGATCCGGAGACGGGGTTATCTCCCACATTCCCGCACCTGAAGGGATTGCAGAATGACGATACCGCTAACTCCGCGATCAAGCAGGTAGCATCGGGGCGATTTGGCGTTACGCCCGCCTACCTGGTGAGTTCCGATCAATTGGAAATCAAAGTCGCTCAGGGGGCAAAACCAGGCGAAGGCGGGCAACTGCCAGGGCCAAAGGTAAGTCCCTACATTGCGATGTTGCGCCATTCCAAGCCGGGCGTACCGCTGATTTCGCCACCGCCTCACCACGACATCTACTCGATTGAAGACCTAGCTCAACTAATCTTTGACCTGCATCAAATCAATCCCACTGCAAAAGTCTCAGTCAAACTAGTTGCTGAAATTGGGATCGGCACGATTGCGGCTGGAGTCGCCAAAGCCAATGCCGATATCATCCAAATTTCCGGTCACGACGGTGGCACGGGCGCTTCGCCACTGAGTTCGATCAAGCACGCTGGCGCGCCCTGGGAGTTGGGTCTCACCGAAGTTCATACGGTTTTGATGCAGAATCAACTGCGCGATCGCGTTCTGTTGCGCGTTGATGGCGGCTTTAAGACGGGTTGGGATGTCGCGATCGCAGCCTTACTGGGCGGTGAAGAGTACGGATTCGGTACCGCTGCCATGATTGCTGAAGGTTGCATTATGGCGCGGGTCTGCCATACGAATAAATGTCCGGTGGGCGTGACCTCTCAGATGGAAAATCTGCGCAAACGGTTCCCCGGCACGCCGGAACACGTAGTCAATTTCCTCTACTTCGTGGCGGAGGAAGTACGAACGATCCTGGCTAAGCTCGGCTATACCTCTTTGGATGAGATTATTGGGCGCTCCGATCTGCTGGTGCAAAGACAGGACGTGAAGCTAGCCAAACTCAAACACCTAAATCTCGATTGCCTGATGCAGTTACCGGATGCAAAAGCCGATCGCAGTTGGCTCCAGCACCCCGAAACAGCCCACGGTAATGGTGCAGTTTTAGACGATCGCATCCTTGCCGATCCAGAAATTCAGGCGGCGATCGCTAACCAAACCGATCTAAGTAAGTCTTATGCGATCGTGAATACCGATCGCTCCGTAGGGGCAAGGGTATCGGGCGCGATCGCGAAACTGTACGGCAACTCCGGTTTGGCGAGTCAGCTTAACCTGGAATTCACGGGTAGTGCGGGCCAGAGCTTCGGTGCGTTTAACTCGCCCGGCATGTACCTCAGCATTACGGGCGAAGCCAATGACTACGTGGGCAAGGGGATGCGTGGCGGTGAAATTGCGATTAAGCTCCTACCGACTGCGCTCTACGATCCTGCCGAGAACGTA
The DNA here is from genome assembly GCF_000332175.1 of Pseudanabaena sp. PCC 6802. NCBI lineage: Bacteria > Bacillati > Cyanobacteriota > Cyanophyceae > Pseudanabaenales > Pseudanabaenaceae > Portococcus > Portococcus stanieri. The sequence goes on from NZ_KB235910.1 coordinate 562,070, forward strand.
ATTTTGGGCAATACCTGTCTCTACGGTGCGACAGGTGGTTATCTGCTGGCAAATGGCAGGGCGGGCGAGCGCTTTGGCGTGCGCAACTCCGGCGCGAAGGCAGTAGTTGAGGGCGCTGGCGATCATTGCTGCGAATATATGACTGGCGGTGTCATCGTGGTATTGGGCAAAACCGGACGCAACGTCGGTGCGGGCATGACGGGCGGCATTGCCTACTTCCTCGACGAAGATGGCAGATTCACCGAACGGCTCAGCCAGGAAACGTTCAAGGTGCAGCGCGTCACTACCCAAGCGGGCGAACAGCAACTGAAGGAGTTGATTCAAGCCAGTTGCGATCGCACGGGTAGCGCTAAAGCCAAAGCGATTCTGTCTAACTGGTCGAACTACCTGCCCATGTTCTGGCAAATCGTGCCACCATCAGAGGAGAACAGTCCTGAAGCTAGCGATACAGTTGCAGTAGCTTCAGCCGTATAGTCGTACTACCGTAAATATGATGACTCAATCCGAACGACAAGTAGCGATCGCCGTGGTTCAGGCTGCCCTGAATGCTGATGTGGCTGCGAATGTTGCCAAAATTACGGATCTAGTAATTAAAGCGGCGGAGCAAGGCGCGCAGATAATTCTGCCGCCGGAGTTGTTTGAAGGGCCATACTTTTGTCGCGAAGAAAGGGATACGTTCTTTGACTGGGCGCGATCGGTGGAAAATCATCCCACAATCTTGCATTTTCAAGCACTTGCCCAAAAGCTCAATATCGTAATCCCAATATCCTTTTTTGAGCGCGCCGGACAGGCATACTATAACAGTCTGGCAATGGTGGATGCCGACGGGTCGTTACTTGGCGTTTATCGCAAGAGCCACATTCCTGATGGCCCAGGATATGAAGAAAAGTTCTATTTCCGTCCTGGCAATACGGGTTTCAAGGTGTGGTCAACTGCCTTTTGCCAGCTTGGTGTAGGCATCTGCTGGGATCAATGGTTTCCTGAGTGTGCCAGAGCCATGATGCTAATGGGAGCCGATCTGCTGCTGTATCCCACTGCCATTGGCACGGAGCCATTAGAGCCGGATTTATTTACCAAAGATCCCTGGCAGAGAGCGATGATCGGCCATGCGGTCAGTAATGTCGTGCCCGTGGCTGCGGCTAATCGCATTGGCGTGGAAGGCAACCAGACCTTTTACGGACACTCATTTATTGCTAACCATCGCGGTGATGTGGTCGCAGAACTGGGCGATCGCGAAGAAGGGATAATCCTGGCTCGATTCAATCTGGACCAAATTCGACGCAACCGCGCGTCATTCGGTTTCTTCCGCGATCGCCGTCCCGATCTGTACGATATCTTAACTACAGCCGACGGCAGAGCGTCAGTATAGCTGCGGGAATCGCTTTTGCTGGTAATGCCTGCGCTTGCCGTCAGAGCGATCGCAGGCATTACCCAGATCGGGATTGCCTAGGCAACTTTCTCAACGACTTCTGTCTTTGACTTTTGAGACTGCCTAGGTAACTCGTAGGGTTTTTCTGCTCCCTGCGCTAGGTATGCTGCCAACTGACTTTCGATTTGATCGCGCACAATTTGGCGATATTCCAAGAAATGTTCGTTATGGGCGCAAGCCGCCAGATAATGTTCGGTCACGCGGGGATTATGTTTGATAATACTAAACAAATGATGCCAAAACTTCCAACGGGTTTCGCGCTTGATGCCTTGTCGCCAAATTACCGTGAGGAATGCCTTCACAATTATCCACTCGGGCATTTTAGCTGGCGCTGTCCAACTAGGCCCGCCCATCATTAAAAAGCAGCGATAGGTGCGATCTAAATATTTGACGGGATCGTACAAAGCGCAAAACGCTTCAATATATTCCCTCGCAATGTCTTCGAGGGGTCGAGTGGCAATAAAGTTCATCAAAGTAGTCTGGTTGATGTTGCCATCTGTGTTTTCTCGCAAGCGACCCTCTTTGTGAAGGCGATGCCACAGGGCAGTGTTCGGTAAAGCCTGTAACATGGCGAATGTGGTGGAAGGAATGCCAGCTTGCTCGGCAAACCGGACAATGCGATCGCCTGCTCCTGCTTTTTCACCATCGAAGCCAATAATAAATCCAGCCATCGGACGCAATCCGGCTTTGATAATGCTTTGCACCGCATCGGTGAGGGAACTGCGGGTATTTTGGAACTTCTTCGTCAGTTGGAGACTGTCTTCATCAGGGGTTTCAATCCCCAGAAATACAGCGGCAAATCCACATTCCACCATTAACTCCATCAGTTCTGGATCTTGAGCCAAATCCACTGATGCTTCCGTATCAAAGCGGAAGGGATATTGATGCTCTTTCATCCAGGTTTTCAGTTCGTGCAGCAATAGCTTGACATTGCGCTTGTTCCCAATGAAGTTGTCATCGACCATAAAAATACCCCGTCGCCAGCCTAGCTCGTAGAGACAATCTAGTTCCGCTAGCAATTGTGCTGGAGTTTTGGTACGCGGTTTGCGCCCGTACAGGACGATGATGTCGCAGAACTCGCATTGGAACGGACATCCCCGTGAAAACTGGATCGACATCATATCATAGGCATCAAAATCTAATAAATCGAAGCGTGGGATGGGAGTGCTTGTCACATCTGGTTTTTCTGTAGCCCGAAAAATACCTGAAGTCTCGCCCCGTTGAATTGCCTCGACAAACATCGGTAGCGTAATTTCTCCCTCATCAAGAATGAGAAAATCTGTACCTACTCCTTGCACTTCATGGGGGACTGAAGTCGGATAAGGACCACCTACAGCGACCAACTTACCGCGACGTTTTGCCTCTTTGATTTGGTCGAGCAAATCTTCTTTTTGTACGATCATGGCAGAGAGAATGACTAAATCCGCCCATTCCCATTCTGATTCGGTTACCGCTCGAATATTCCGATCTACCAGCTTAAAATTCCATTCCTGCGGTAAGATTGCTGCAACTGTGACCAATCCTAAAGGCGGCAGCAGAACCTTACGATCTACTAATTCTAAAATCTTTTCATAGGACCAGAATGTTTTAGGAAATATTGGATAGATTAGTAATATATTCATCCGGCTTCCGTACTTATAGTTTGACTTTTAACTCGATTTTTATCAAAGCTAACTTAAGCATTATCACATTCCCACAAATAAAGCTACTTGCCAAGGTAGTATGGCAACATAGCAGTTATGGCAATTATTTCTTCTCACAAAAGCAATAGTAGTAAAGATGACTCCGAGCGGGGTATCGATCGCAAAGTTAACCGGAGCGATCGCAGCGCTCTGGGAACCGAGCTACTGCAAAGCGCTGCCAATCAAGAGGAGAAAATTGCCGAAGCAAGCCCCACATCGATTGAGACTAACATTCGCCCCCAAAGCCTTAGCGATTACATCGGGCAAAAAGATCTCAAAGAATTGCTCCAAATTGCGATCGCCGCCGCCAGATCGCGTCAGTCCGCCCTGGATCACGTGCTGTTTTACGGCTCGGCGGGCTTAGGTAAAACTTCGCTAGCGCTGATTATGGCAGCAGAAATGGGCGTGCAGTGCAAAATTACATCCGCCCCGGCGCTAGAACGCCCGCGCGATGTGGCAGGGTTACTAGTAAGTTTGCAACCCGGCGATATTTTATTCATTGACGAAATTCATCGCCTGCCCCACGTCACTGAGGAAATTCTTTACCCCGCCATGGAGGACTACCGCCTCGACATCACGATTGGTAAAGGGCAAGCAGCACGGATCCGCAGCGTGCAGTTGCAAAGGTTTACCCTGGTTGGAGCCACCACCAGAATTGGAGCATTATCCTCGCCCCTGCGCGATCGCTTTGGGTTCGTGCAGCACCTCCGCTTTTACGAGGTGGACGAACTGGCCGCGATTGTAGAGCGCAGTGCCAAAATTCTCGGCACGCCCCTCGATGAGGCTGGCGCGCTCGCGCTCGCCACCCGCGCTCGCGGTACGCCGCGCATCGCCAACCGCCTCCTGCGGCGGGTGCGCGACTACGCCGAGGTGAAGGCTAATGGCGCAATTACGGGGGCGATCGCCGAAGCTGCCCTAGAGCTATTTAATGTCGATCCGCGCGGTCTGGACTGGATCGATCGCAAGTTGTTGACCGTGATGATTGAAAATTTTAACGGCGGCCCCGTCGGCTTGGAAACGATGGCAGCAGCAACGGGTGAAGATACGCAAACCATAGAAGAAGTTTACGAACCATACCTGTTGCAAATTGGCTACCTCAACCGTACCCCAAGGGGGCGCGTTGCCACCGCTGCAGCCTGGCGGCACCTGGGCTACCCTTCGCAAACAGAATTTAAGTTACAGCCGTAGACAACAAGCTTAGGATGAGGTGCAGCAAGGATATAACCCTATCCGAGCGATCGACTTCAACACCCCTGTACTCACAGACTTGACAAAAACGTATAGCCGTATGCAGATCTGCATACGGCTATAAAACAAATGGCGGGGGACGGATTTGAACCATCGACCTTCGGGTTATGAGCCCGACGAGCTACCAGACTGCTCTACCCCGCGTCAGCTTAGCTAGCATAACACAATACCATCTGCTCTGTACATATTTTTGAAAAATTGTTGCAGTTCTGACTGAAATTGTCCAATGCACAACAAAATTAGAGTTGAAATTTTGTTAGGAGGAGGTGCGGGGGATGCGGCAGTGGTTCTAAAGGAAGCCCCCCAAGACTGCCCTGCCTCCCCTGCGTGGGGCGCAGCCCCCACACCCACCTTAAACCAGACCGCTTAGGGCTTATAGTTAGATTGTTAAAACTTATTTGAGATAGCAAGTATGCAACTGTGGGTGTTGCTATTTAATACAGATCCTGATAATCAGGGGATTTATGCCCGCTGGGAAGGCGGCCAGAATATCGTCCTTGCCTTTACCGATGAAGATGATGCCACGCGCTATAGCCTGATGCTGGAAGCTCAGGATTTTTTGTGCCCGCAGCCCGAACCGATAGACGAAGAGGAATTAAAGGCTTTTTGTGAAGAGGCGGGCTATAGATTAGAGATCGTCCGCGAGGACGACCTGGCACTACCACCCGAGCGCAATCTGGAAGAAACGGACTGGCAATCGCATTCTGAAGATCGAGACGTAAATTCTTTAAAATCTACGGCTCGAAATGATGAAGCCGATGAAATTGAAATTATGCGTCGTCGGTTAGAGGGGTTACTTTAGACCTATGGTAAAAATCCTTTCCCCATCTACCTATAATGGTTGGTTTCATTTTCCCGTGCGCGCGCAACCCCATAACACTGACTACGGTGGTGTAGTTTGGCATGGTGCTTACCTCAGTTGGATGGAATCTGCCAGGGTTGAGTGCTTGCAAGCTGCAGGTATCAGCTTTGCCGATCTAGTGGCTGAGGGGATCGATCTGCCAGTCGTTAATATGTACCTGCGGTATCATGTAGCCGTTAAAATGGGCGAAGCAGTTGATGTGATGACTAGATTAGCACCGCTGGAAAGGCTGCGACTAAACTGGGAATATGAAATTAGAACTACAGGTAAACTGTGCGTATCTGCCCAAGTTAGCCTCGTGGCGATCGATCGCGCTAAAGGTAAAGTCATGCGCTCCATGCCGCCTATCCTGGAAAAGGCACTAGAACGCATAGCGATCGCGCAGTCGAAACAACCCACCTAGCCTGGACGTTAAATCATTGGGGCAAATTTATGTTTGGTAGCTTATTTTCAAAGTCACGATCGGAGCATAGCGATCGCGTCCCACCCGGACAGCATCTCACCAATGGATTTCCCGTATTAACCTATGGCCCGACGCAAAGCGTCGATCCTCAGGCATGGCGATTGCGCGTTTGGGGATTGGCAAAGGAGAAGACTTTTACCTGGGATGACTTGATGAACATGCCCCAGCACGATTTTACGGCTGATTTCCATTGCGTTACCAGTTGGTCTAAACTCGACGTGCAGTGGTGGGGCATCAAAGTGACGGATTTTATGAAACACGTCGAACTCGATCCTAAAGCTTTGCACGTCATGCAGCACTCCTATGGTGGCTATACCACCAACGTTACGCTGGATGATTTCCAACGCGAGGAGAACTTTTTTGCCCACACCCTATTTGGCGAACCGCTACCCGCAGAGCACGGTGGCCCTATGCGCCTTGTCGTACCTCACCTTTATGCCTGGAAAAGTGCTAAATGGATCGAAGGTTTGGAGTTCGCAGATCGAGAAGAATTGGGATTTTGGGAAAGGAACGGGTACCACCGTCGCGGCGAGCCTTGGGCTGAAGAACGTTACAGTTTGTAGTTGGAGCGATCGTTACCTAGGGGAGAACAGATAGATGTTTCCCCTACACAAACAAAGTCCGCCTGCGCGGACTTCAAGTAAACAGGGGGTAACTAAACAGGATTTGGTTATTACTTAAACTTCTACCTCTTCTAACTCCTCTTCTGTTTCATCTACTTCTTCTATCTCTTCCATCTCTTCTTCCTCTTCCTCTTGCGCTAGGGCTTGACGGCGTGCTTCTTCTTCCCTAGCTTTGCGATCTTCCTCGGCATAGTCATACTTAGATGCATCTTTAATGTCAATCTTCCATCCGGTCAATCGCGCTGCTAAACGTACATTCTGACCTTCTTTCCCGATCGCCAGGCTCAATTGGTCGTCCGGCACGAGTACGTGTGCCTGGCGTTCCTCGGCATTAATCAATCTGACTTCTTGAATGCGGGCGGGGCTGAGGGCATTAGCTATATAGGTAGCGGGGTCGGGCGACCACCGGATCACGTCAATCTTCTCACCTCGTAACTCCGCTACCACGGATTGAATCCGCGCGCCCCTAGCACCAATACAAGCACCAACCGGATCGACATCGCGCTCTAGGGTGTCAACGGCAATTTTAGTGCGCGGCCCCACAGCGTAGGAAGCATAGGATGGGGGATTCGCTTCCCTTGCCACTGCCACGATCCTGACAACTTCATCCTCGATCTCCGGCACTTCGTTGGCGAACAGATAAACTACTAAGCCAGCATCCGCACGAGATACCATCAGTTGCGGCCCGCGTCGCGATCCTTCATAGACTTTCTTCAGGTAAACCTTGAGCGTGGAATTAGGACGATAGGGGCGCTCGTTGGGTAATTGTTCGCGCTTTGGTAGCTCTGCCTCTACTTCTGGCTGTCCAAAGCCGCTGCTTACTGCCATAACTACCGAACTATTCTCGAATCGCAGCACTCGCCCCTGGAGTACAGTCCCCTCTAGATCTTGGAATTCTTCTTGAATCAAGCGGCGCTGTTGATCGCGCAGTTTTTGAGCTAATACCTGTTTGGTTTGAATTGCCGCCATCCGACCAAAATCATTTTGTTCGGGCGTGACATCGACTACTACGGTACCGCCTGCCTGCGCTTCTGGCGCTACCTCGCGCACTTCCGCCAATGAAATTTGATGATCGGTGTTATCTACCTCTTCTAAAATTGTCTTCGTGGCCAGGACTCGAAATCCCTCATTTTCGATATCCAGTTCCACGTCAAAGTTCTCAAAATATTCCTCATCAAAGTTAATTTCTTCCGTTCGATAGGTTTTGCGAAATTTCTCGTAGCCCTTAAGCAGTGCTTCGCGCAGAGCATTTTGAACGGCATGTTTGGGCAGATTGCGTTCTTTACTAATCACCTCTACCATATTGCCCAGTCCTGGCAGCTTCAGCATTGACATATTATTTCTATCTCCTGATTAAACTTCTCGATTGATGTCATCAAACAAATATTGGGTAGATTGGGAAACCGTCGAGGTCTTCAACTAAGCTCGACCCCTGTTACCAGTTCCCACGGTATTTCGATTAACTTGCCTTTCTGGCTCAGGGTCAGTAGCTCGGCACTGCGACTTACTAGCTGACCCGTCCAACTTTGCTTGCCAGCGTGGGGCGCACGGGTGCTAGCAGTAACCGTGAATCCCCGAAAAGCCACAAACTCGCGATCGCTTTTGAGCTGCCGATCCGTACCCGGGCTAGATACTTCTAATACATAGGCATGGGGAATAATATCGGCTCGGTCGAGGGCAGGTTCGAGGGCGAGGCTCATGCGTTCGCAGTCTGATAAGCTGGTATCTCCTTCAGGGATGCGAATATCTACGCGCAGTACCGCCGGATTTTTATGCGTGTGGAACACCACATCCACCACTTCTAATCCTAGGGACGGCGCGATCGCTTCAGCGATCTGTAAAATTTGCGGAATCAACGGATGGCTCATATGTACTTGGTATGTACGTGAATGCAAATCAATCCGAGCTAAAAACAGAAAAAGTGGGCTTATTCCCACTTTTCCACAAAACTCCTGCGCAATCTAACTCACAATTAGCTCGATCGCTAGTCAGGGCGCAGATTAATCTCTAGCAGCATTAAGGCAATTGCGATCGCAATTGCTCTAGATATCTCTAGCTTGCTGCGTAGGGTTGATTCATGCTAGCACAACTGTCAATCGTGCATTTTTTGCAGTTCCGGTCTTTCTTCTGGTTCGATCGCGCCCTTAACGGGACAAACTTCCAGGCACACACCACAGTCAATGCAAGTATCGAAGTCGATCCAATACCAGGAAGTACCTTTAATATTAGTCCCTGGCCCTGGATGAATGCAGGCCACCGGACAGGCTGGCACGCAAGCCGCCACACCTTCGCAGATATCAGTTGCAATTGTATAAGCCATATGGTGGTTTGAACGGATGCAGGCAAATAGTTTTCTTAATATAACTTTACCAATTTTGCCGATCTTAAATATAGCCGTAGACAGATCTGTTAGGACAGGGGGTGTGGGGGCTGCGCCCCCACGCAGAGGTTCCACCCCTGCACCCTGTCCTAAGCCTATTGGCAGCTATAGCAAGATTCGCTGGCGATCGCAAATTCCGCCACAATATATATTGGTAATTGTCTAGCTAATCCACTGAGCCATTTGGTCAATAGGCAGAGGAACTTATGCCAAATACCCGCAAAGCTAAAAATATCAAGCAACAAATGCAACAGCAAATGCAGCAGAGTCTAGATGCGCTGAAAGCAGAAGCCCAACGCAAATACGACCAGTCCCTACACCACGCCGAACGAGAACTGAAAAAACAACAACATGCCGCCCGCGAACAACTCGATCGCGCCGACCAATGGGCGCTCGATCGGGTTAACGAAGCCCTGGATAAAGCTACCGCAGAGTTTAACCGCGCCAAAGACAAAGCCAAGCGTAGGTATGACAAAGCGATCGAAGAAGCCCAAGAAAGCTTACAAAAGCAACTAGAACAAACCAGCACCGAAGTCAGCAAACAGATTGGTAAAATGGGCTATCGACTCAAAAAAGCAGCCCGCTCCGCCTGGCACAAACTAATTGATTGATCGGCGCTAAACTTCATATAAGTAAACACAAAGTACCTATGCAGACTCTGCCTGTAAATACAACTAACTCAGCCAATAATGGCGCAACCTCATCTGAGAATGATTTATCGGGCGCGATCGTGCGTCGCAAAACCCGTCCTGTTAAGGTAGGCAGCGTGACAATTGGTGGTGGTTATCCAGTGGTCGTGCAGTCCATGATTAATGAGGATACCCTCGACATTGATGGCTCAGTGGCAGGAATTCGCCGTCTCCACGAAATTGGATGCGAAATTGTGCGCGTTACAGTGCCCAGTCTGGCTCACGCCCACGCTCTGGCAGAAATACGCCAAAAACTAATCGCTACCTATCAAAATGTGCCTTTAGTTGCCGACGTACATCACAATGGCATGAAAATTGCCTTAGAAGTTGCCAAACACGTGGATAAAGTCCGAATTAATCCGGGGCTGTATGTATTTGAGAAACCCAAGAGCGATCGCACCGAATATACAGCCGCCGAGTTTGAGGAAATCGGCGAAAAGATTAAGGAAACTCTCAAGCCATTGGTAATATCCCTACGAGACCAGGGAAAGGCCATGCGCATTGGTGTTAATCACGGTTCTCTAGCCGAACGGATGCTGTTTACCTACGGCGATACGCCGCAGGGCATGGTGGAATCTGCTCTGGAGTTTATTCGCATTTGCGAGGATCTGGATTTCCACAACCTGGTGATTTCCATGAAGGCATCCCGCGTACCTGTAATGATTTCTGCCTATAAGCTCATGGCACAGCGAATGGATGAATTGGGGATGGATTATCCCCTCCATCTCGGCGTAACGGAAGCAGGTGATGGCGAATACGGACGGATTAAATCTACGGCTGGAATTGGCACTCTCTTGGCCCAGGGTATTGGCGACACGATCCGCGTATCCCTCACAGAAGCTCCGGAGAAGGAAATTCCAGTCTGCTACAGTATTTTGCAAGCTTTGGGATTGCGCAAGACGATGGTGGAATACGTGGCTTGCCCATCCTGCGGTCGCACGTTATTTAATCTGGAAGAAGTGTTGCACAAAGTAAGAGAAGCAACGAAACACCTGACGGGTTTGGACATTGCTGTAATGGGCTGTATTGTCAATGGCCCTGGAGAGATGGCAGATGCTGACTATGGCTACGTGGGTAAGACACCTGGATATATTTCTCTCTATCGGGGCAGGGAAGAGATCGAGCGCGTACCCGAAGAGCGAGGCGTAGAAGCGTTAATTGCCCTGATTAAATCCGACGATCGCTGGGTCGATCCGTAGCGAAACGTTAGCCTGCTTCAGCGCTGGGTATAAGGAACTCAAACTCCTGTTGCTTCGCCGACTGTATAAAATTAGTCGTCGACCGCAAATATTTTGGCGATGGGTGAAGCGGAACGTTATTTTGCATTTTGTTAAATAAAACCCTAAATAAGGACGTTATCTAACAAAAGTGTGGATAATAACCCTGATAGTTGATTTATTTTGCAAATAGCAAGGTAACAACCCTCTAGAGGTATTTATCTAGAATTTTGCATAGTAATGTATAGTTATACGTACCGATATCGCCGAATGAGACCGTTGAGATTGTCTGAGTGCGATCGCAGTTAGGCAAGCAAGACGCATCGACTACGTTTTCCAGTACCGAAAACAGATCGGCGATCGCATAGATAAGCAGTTTGAGGTTAGGCAAGCATGACGGGTCTGTTTTCCGCTCAAGTTCGGACAGTGGATTGGGGCGATCGCTAAGGATAAATAATTGTGAAGCGATCGGGGTATAATCGGGTCGAGAAGGGTGTTTAGCCCTTCCCTCCCACACCACCCGGCATGCGGGTCCGCACCGGGCGGTTCATAATCGCCGCGCAAACAAACCTCAAGAAAATCAGGCATAACCCTGGACTTTCATCCAAAGTTCTCGCACTGAAAGCCAACCCTGTAACTGTAACCACTGATTCGTCATTCCCGTATGGGTTGCCAGAGTCTTTGACAAACGCCAATAGCCTTTGCGACTAATGCCGGTCAAAATCGCCTGTCGTTTACTAGTGCCTAGAGCCAGCAGATGTCGGATACGAGTGCGAGGTCTGCGCCACTGTTGACCGTAACACATACGAATTCGTCGCCGCAACCAACCATCCAACTGCTCAATTGGACTGTAATGCTGGGAAATGCCGTAGTAGTTCATCCAACCTCGTAAGTATCGGTTCAACCGTTCCATGCGGTACTCCATTGAAACACCCCAACTACGTGACGTTAAGCCCCGCAGTCGATGTATGAAATCCCGATAGGCTTGGTCTGACCACCAAATCCGAATTCCTCGGAACGTAAATCCCAGAAATTCTAATTTGTCAGTCCTGACCACACGACTTTTCTGCCGATTTACTTTGAGCTTCAGCTTTTGGCTCAGGTATCGGCTGATATTAGCCAACACCCTCTGCCCTGCCCGTCTACTTTTGACCAGAATTACCAAGTCATCCATATAGCGAGCAAAGCGATGTCCTCTTGCCTCTAACTCTTTGTCGAGGTCATCCAACAAGATGTTGGCGAGCAACGGTGACAGTGGCGACCCTTGTGGAGTGCCCCAATCCGTTGCCGCGAAAGTGTGACCGACCATAACTCCCGCTCGCAGATACCGTCCGATTAAACCCAGAAGTACCTTATCGGTTACTTTCCGAGCAATGCGGGACATCAGCATGTCGTGGTCTACATTGTCAAAGAATTTCTCCAAATCAATGTCTACCGCAACTTGATACCCTGCTTTGATGGCGGACTTTACCTGCCGAATTGCTCCGTGGGCAGATCGCTTGGGTCGACTGCCATAGCTTGAGTCCGAAAATCCTGGCTCAAACATTGGCGATAACACTTGTAGAATGGCTTGCTGGATTACCCGGTCTATGACACAAGGTATTCCTAGCTTTCTCTCGCCGCCTCTTGGCTTTGGTATTACTACCTGTCGCACTGGCTGCGGTTGATACGTACCATCCTTCAGGGAAGCGCGAATCTCTGTCCAATGCTCCCTTGCATAGTCGAGGAAATCTCCTATAGTCATACCGTCGATTCCGGCTGCTCCTTGGTTCGATTTCACCCTTCCCCATGCCTGTTGCACATTGTTGCGCTCTAATATTCGCGCCATCAGGTTGTCTAAGGCTGGCTTTATGTCAGCACGCCATCCGTCATCTCCCCCGGTCGGGTTCATCGATGCGTCTGAGTTGTTCATTGCTCCTCCTTATGGCAATTATGTTCTGTCCTTCGTCCTGGATTGGACTACTATGACTTCTGCTGACTTCTGCAAGGCTTGACACCAAGAGTTCCCTCTTAGTGGGCTGTCCTTTTTGCTTTAGGGTTCTGTGGCTTCCTAACCGTTTCCGGCTCTTACCTCATTCAGACTCCCTTTACTCTTAGAACCGCAACCTTACAGACCTCCCCAGATAAGAACGTGAACTGTCCCGCCGCAACCGTGTCATTTACTGTGCCCCTTGAACCAGAGGTTTTGTTGTGTTGTGCCAACTCACCCAGGGGTCTCAGCCTTCTATGACATTTCTGTTCGTCGGCTCGTCGGTTTGCTATCCGGCTTCCTTCAAACACTTCCTCGCGAAAGCATTCTTGCCTTAAGCTAGTAGTGGTCGTCACTCGGATCTGTAAATTGATCATTTGGACGCTGGTTCTCCTACAGGGGACTTTCACCCCATTAGTTCACGCCCATGCTGGGCGTACACAACGCTGTTGCAACGGATGGTATTCAAACTCTGGAAATGACTCGAAAACTTGTGCCGCCGCTGAACAGCAACGTTATTAGGCGATCGCCAGTACCTTGGCAAGATCGGATTCTTGTTGCTCGGCTGAGGCGATCGCGTCGGTGATAATTTGACGGGGGCTGAGACCGCTGCTATAGGCGGCTAACCAGCGCTGGGCATCGTTGCCCTGGGAGAGAATCTTCTGTAGCGGTGCGAGGAAGCAAGCAGTACCTGTTTGACTGGCGATCGCCTGCGACGATTCATACAGTGCGGCAATCCAATCGCGAGCCGCGATCTGTTCGCCCGTTTGCCAATGGACGAGAACCGCATCGAGGCTAGAGCGGGCAACTGCCGACTCGTTGCGATCGGTAATCTCGATCAGTTCCTCGGGCGTGAAGGGGCTGCTACCTGGTGCAATGGGATCGAGTGCGGTTGAGAAATCGCGATCGGACAACAGCGCGAGCAGGCGCATTTCCAATAGAGCGGTAATCGCCAACAATGCCGCAGGATCGAGGACTAAATCGCAAATGCGTAATTCTAAGCGATTGATGGAGTAGGGACGGCGATCGCCGTTGGGACGCACCGATGACCACAGGTGGCGCACGTTTTGCATCGTGCCCAGCCTTAGCTGCTCCTCCGTCCATGCAATAAAATCGTCGTGATTCCGAAACAGCGGCACGTAGGCAGGCGTTTTGGGAAACATTTGCCAGCGCGTGGAATGGAAGCCAGTAACTTTGCCGTTGAGAAAAGGCGATGAAGCGCTAAGCGCCAGGTAGAGCGGAGCTTCGACCCGCACCAAACGGCAAGCTTTAATCAGAGTTTCCGTATCGGGAATGCCGACGTTGATGTGAATGCTGGCGGTTACGACATCGGTACCGTAGGTTTGCTCGATATAACTGTGATAGGGATTGTTGGGATCGGAGCGCTCGAAGCGATCGCTGCCACCCAGTGCCAGCGTACTGCCCGGTGTAATCGTGAAATCGCCCAGCGATCGCAGGTATTTCCGCAAGCGCTGCCGAGGTTCGATCAACGCCAGAAACAAACGTTCGTATTGCGTAAATGGCGCGGTTGTATATTCAACATTGCGGTTGTCCGGTTCGCGCACGAATCCGTCCAGATGCGCCACAATGCGATCGGAAAATCCCCGGATATCTCCAGTCGGCGTGCAGGTATAAACTTCGACTTCAAATCCCTTTGATAAAAGCACGCTCTTTCCTCTATTACTATCAGGACTGATATCAAATCCTGGTTTGTTAACCCCTTTTCTTCGAGTCTGCGCGCGCAGACTTTGTTTGTGTAGCCGAGACTTCTAGTCGCCAGGCAATATTAGGGGTAATTAACGCTTTGGGTGCGTCCATCACCAGGAATCCAGATTCGTGCCGAATCTATTCTTCTTCCACAATCCCAAATACCTCTCTAAAGACTTTCTGCACTTTGTAACCCGAGTCGATCGATTCCAGCGGATCTTTACGGAGACGATGGCGCAGGCAGAGCGTAATCACGCGCTTGATGTCGTCAACCGTCACTTCTGTACGACCTTCGAGGGCGGCGATCGCCTTCGAGGCGCGGTTAGTGACAATGTCACCGCGCAGGCCGTCCACATCGAGATCGGCACAAACCTGAGAAATATTCAGGCGCAGATCCGTGGGGATAGTAACAGAATTAAGTAGCTCCTGTGCCCGCACGATTTGCTCTTGAATCTCTATTTGCTTATCGGAGTAGTGGCTGAGGAATTGCTGGGGATTGCGATCGAAGTCCGTGCGTTGCTCCACGATCTGGACGCGCAATTCGGGCGTTTTAACCGTGCGAATCTCAGCGTGCATGCCAAAGCGGTCTAATAATTGGGGACGCAGTTCGCCTTCTTCGGGGTTGCCGGAACCAACTAAGACAAATCTAGCGGGATGGCGGATCGAGATGCCTTCGCGCTCGACAGTATTCCATCCCGATGCTGCCGAGTCCAGCAATACATCTACGAGGTGATCGTCAAGTAGATTAACCTCATCGATGTAGAGGATGCCGCGATTGGCCTTAGCGAGCAATCCAGGTTCAAATGCCTTTACACCTTCAGAAAGGGCTTTTTCAATATCGATCGTGCCGCAGACGCGATCTTCCGTCGCACCTAACGGTAAATCCACCATCGGCACCTGTTTTTGGGCAATCGGCAAATTGTCGCCCTTCAACAGCCGCTGGCGCACTTCGTCGCTCTGCAGATCCGCATCCGTGGGGTGGCTGTTAAACGGATCGTCGGCAACGATATCAATCTCTGGCAACAGATCGGCGAGGGCGCGAATAGTCGTGGATTTACCCGTGCCGCGATCGCCCATGATCATGACACCACCGATCTTAGGATCGATGATATTGAGCATGAGCGCCAATTTCATTTCCTCTTGCCCCACGATCGCGCTGAAAGGGAACACCGGGCGCTTTTTGACTGATGGCTTAGCCTGAGTGATAGTCAAGGTTTTAATTTCTTCACAATTTTGCAACTAACAGCAATATAGCCTAAAACGCGATCGCCTTGTAGGGGCATCCCTTTGCGCCCACCTTTGCGTCTATTCATCCCAAATCCTGGTTTGTTATAGCCGTATGCAGATTCTGTTAGGACAGGGGGAGTGGGGGCACAGCCCCCACGCAGGGGTGTAACCCCTGCACCCCGTCCTAAGCCTGTTGACTACAGCTATAACTCCTTTTCTTAGAGTCCGCGCAGTCAGACTTTGTTTGTGTAGCCGCGACTTCCAGTCGCCAGACAAACAGGAATAATCGATCCAGATGTGGTATCGCTCCCGAGAGCAGATCGGCAGATCAGCGAATTAATCTTTGCAACAGGGCATCCTGTCCATCTCGAAACCCATCGATATCGCCGCCGCGATTGATAATCGCAAACCACACGCGACCGTGTCTGGATGTCGCGATCGCGCCGCCCAGAGCGCTGACATTAGCCAGGGTTCCGGTTTTAATTACGGAATTGCGGGGGATATAGCGATCGCGCGCCACACCAGGATCCTGTCCCGACACAAAAAACACATCGCCAACCGTCAGGCGTTGGGCTTGCAGGTAGCGATCGATTGCCATAAACATGGCGCAAATCGCGCGGGGCGAAATGCGATTTTCTTCGCCCAGGCCAGAACCGTTCGCAATTTGAACTTCCGCGCTCGGCACGCCTGTAATCTGCACTACCTTTTGGCGCACGGCTGAGGCACCACCCACTGCCCGTGCCAGCATCTCCGCCATGGCGTTATTGCTGTACATGTTCATTTTTTTCAGGATCGTCGCCAATGGCAGGGAAGGGTATTGCACGATTACTTGCATTTGGCCGGGCAGCCTGGACGCTACCTGGACGCTGCCGCGTATGACTACCTGCGATCGCGGCGTGCCACGGGGCAAAGTGTAGTACTGGGTTTCGACTTCCGACGACCAGAGCTGCGAGTCCAGCCCTTGTTTGAGCAAATTGCCAGCGGTGCGGGGATTGCTTTCAAAATTCATATAAAAGCGCCCCACAACAATCAAATTGCCATTTACTTGCCTAATTCCGGCCTGTTTGAGCGCATCGCCCAGCAAGATGGCGTTCTCCCACACAAAAAAGGGATCTTCGCTACCCTGCACGATCAGATCGCCTTGCAGCACGCCATTTTGTAACGTCCCCGTTTTACCAATTATGGTGACAAACTTGTGTTGCGCGCCAAAGGTCTGCAAAGCCGCCAGCGTTGTTGCCACTTTGGTCAAAGAGGCGGCGGGTAATGGTGTAGTGCCCTGATGTCCCGCCAGATAGTTGGTATCGGTTTGCAACCATACGCCTTGACTGCCGCTACCATAGCCTTGCGCTGCCAGGGAACCAACGTATTGCTGCACGATCGCGCTGTAAGCAGAATCTGGATTACCTGCCACTAATACGGGAATATCTACACGATCCTGTTGGAGATCGCTTTGCAATTTATCGTGAGCCTCCTGCCCCGATTTGGTACTAACAGCAGACTCAGCCGCCACCGACGTAACTTTATTGGGCGTGACTAACGAGCAACCAGAAATTGCCGCGATCGCAGCCAGCAAAGTTACGGTTAAGCAAGAGTTGCGCATCACGATCTTGAAGTTAATAGCAAAGGCGATCGCATTGTAATGTCATGTGCCAGTTTTTGCTACCCAGGAAGCTTATAAGCTATTTGGATTTTTATAGCAGAAATGTTATACTGAAATCGCCCATTCACCCCAAGACCGAATTCATGGCATAAAACTAGTTCTAAATACTCGATTCACGATAGTTGGAGGGGTGAGTGCGTTTTCGCTTTAAAGACAAAAAACTGGAAGCCCTTTACACCGAAGAGAAAGATGCTCGCAAATACCCAAATGTAGTTGATGATTTCTTTGAGGTTATGGCGATCGTTGATGCGGCGTTGGACGAACGAGACTTGTATGCCCAGAAGGGATTGCATTTTGAGAAGCTCGCCGGACAACGTGGGAAAAAGGGAGAGCGATCGCTGCGTTTGAATAAGCAGTGGCGGTTAATTGTCACCTTGGAAAAAGACGATGCAGGCTCGTACCTCCAGATCGTCGCTATTGAAGACTATCACTAAATGAGAGAGCTAAGGAAGTGGCAACAATGATTCAAGCATTAACACCAGCAAGAGTTCCGCCCCCAGGAAGGATTTTGAGCCGCGAGTTGGAAGCTCGTGGCTGGACGCAGAAGGATCTAGCTGAAATTACAGGTCGTCCAATTCAAACAATCAATGAGATCGTTCAGGCAAAGAAACAAATTACACCTGATACAGCGTTGGATTTGGGCGAAGCTTTTGGAACTTCTGCCGAGTTTTGGACAAATTTGGAAACGAAATATCGGCTATATCTAGCACGGAAAGACGATCGAGAACGAGAAATTGCCCGTAAAAGCCAGCTTTATAGCTTAGCTCCAATTTCGGAGTTAATTAAGCGAGACTGGATTCAAGCGACGGATAGCCTTGACGATCTGGAAAGGCAAGTCTGCAAATTTTTTGGCATTGATTCGATCGATCGACCTCCTAAACTGGCAATTAATTTTCGCTGTTCGCAAGAGCGCAGTCCTGAAGCGATCGCCCAACTTGCATGGGCGAAGCAAGTTGAGAATCTAGCAAAGCAGCAAACGGTAGGGAATTTCGATCGCAAGCGCTTACAAGCAGCGATTCCGAAGATTCTGGCATGTGCAGAGCATCCAGAAGACTTAGCAAAAGTACCTGACTTATTGCGATCGCTAGGCATCTATTTTGTTATTGTGCCGCATCTCAGTAAGACTTATCTAGATGGCGCTGCGTTCTATTTAGCAAAGCATCCTGTGATAGCGCTGACATTGCGATATGACCGCATAGATTCGTTTTGGTTTACCCTCATGCATGAGTTAGGACATATTGTGGCGGGGCATCAGGGCAGCTATCTAGACGATCTGGGCAATCTTGCCCCAACGGATGAAGAAACGGAAGCCAACCAACTTGCTGCCAACTGGCTAATCGATCCACTTGCATTTCAGGATTTTGTGCGTAAGAACCAACCTCGTTTCTCTCGCAGGGTGATCGAGCAATTTGCCCATAGCCAAAAGCGACATCCTGGCATTATTTTAGGACGCTTGCACAACGACCAACTAGTTCCTCACAAAAACTTGAGAGCATTGCTAGTTAAAATTAGTCTATTGCTAGTTGCAATAGATGGCATACCGTAAGGAATGCATCCATAAAATGAGAGAGTAAGTAAACAAGTTTAAAGGTATATTTCAAACAATTTAGTTCACATTGAGAAGACTTATGGATCTAGCATGGGTAAAGTTCACGTGGTATAAACGCTTAGAATCTTCGACTCTCAAGACATCGGGGAAAGTTATTGCCTTGGCAATAAAATAGAATGCAATCTATAGCGCAGCATAAATAATAGATGGATGCTTAAAGTAACTCCTAATGT
The DNA here is from genome assembly GCF_000332175.1 of Pseudanabaena sp. PCC 6802. Lineage (NCBI taxonomy): Bacteria > Bacillati > Cyanobacteriota > Cyanophyceae > Pseudanabaenales > Pseudanabaenaceae > Portococcus > Portococcus stanieri. The sequence continues at coordinate 581,008 of NZ_KB235910.1, forward strand.
GGGCAGGCAATCTCTGCAATTTCTGCAGTTGAGATAGCACTCTATGTTTTAATTGACTCAGGTTTCGCGTCAAAGGTTTGGCATGAACTCGCTGTTTAACATCACCATTGAGGTACTCTACTGGATTCAACTGCGGTGAATAGGAAGGTAAATAAAATAACTCGATCTCCTGGGAGTGCTGCTCTAACCATTGCTGGACGGGGCGCTCTCGGTGGACGGGATGACGATCCACGATCCAAAACAGTTTGGCTGAGCGCTTGTCAATCAACCGTTGCAGAAATTCAATAAATACTGGAGCCGTCAAGGTACAGGTGTAAAGCATAAATTGAATCGTACCTTGATGGCTGATGCTAGCAATGAAATTCAACCTTGTCCGTTCGCGTTTACTGGGACGAAGAGACTGATCAGAATTTTGTGTAAGCGGTCTAGAATCACAAAAACCAAGGAGACCGCAACATGTTAAGAGGCAAACAAGCAACTAATCGTACAGATGAACTACTAGACGAGTTGGTGTCAGAGTGCCATAGCCCCGAGGACATTCTAGGAGAATCGGGCTTACTGAAGCAACTGAGTCAACGACTAATCGAGCGAGCGCTCACGGGAGAGCTGAGCCATCACCTCAAATCAAGCACGCCTAAGGGAGAGGAAGCGGTAGAAGACGAAGTTGTGCGACGCAACAGCCGCAATGGCTACTCGCAGAAGACGGTGCAGTCGCAACAGGGCGAAATGGAGTTGTCGATACCGCGAGACCGTAACGGCGAGTTTGACCCCGTGCTGGTACCGAAACACCAAAGGCGAATAGCAGGACTCGATGAGAAAATCCTGGCTATGTATGCACGGGGATTAAGCACCCGAGACATTAGTGCTCAACTCGAAGAACTCTATGGTGCCAAGATCTCCGCCGCACTCATCAGTGAGGTCACTGATGCAGTTAGCGACGAGGTCAAGGCTTGGCAGTGCCGTCCCCTGGAACCTGTATATCCCATCATTTACCTCGATGCCCTCTACGTGAATATCAAGGTGTCGGGTCGGGTGAGCAAGCGAGCGGTCTATGTCGTCTTGGGTATTACGGTTGAGGGCAACAAAGAATTGCTTGGGCTGTGGATTGGGGAGGTGGAATCCGAAGGCGCTAAGTTCTGGCTCAAGGTGCTGACTGACCTCAAAAACCGTGGGGTCAAGGACATTCTGATTGCCTGTTGCGATGGCTTAGTGGGATTCCCCAGGCGATTGAGGCTGTTTTCCCGCAAACCCAGGTGCAACTATGTATTGTGCATCTGATCCGCAACTGTTTGCGTCATGTGCCCTGGAAAGACGCTAAAGCTGTTGTGGCTGACCTCAAGCCCATTTATCATGCTGCCACTTTGGCAGAAGCCGAAGCTGCGCTTGAGGCTTTTGCCGCCAAGTGGGATCGCCTATACCCCGCGATTAGCCAAATCTGGCTGCGCCATTGGCAGAACATTATCCCCATCTTTGACTATCCCATGGACATCCGCAAAGTCATCTACACTACCAATGCCATTGAATCCCTCAATCGCTCCCTGCGCAAGGTGATTAAAACCAAGGCTGTCTTCCCCGATGAGGAATCTGTCTTCAAGCTCATGTTCTTGGCCATGCATAACATTGCCAAGCGTTGGACTCGCCCCCTTAAAGATTGGAAGGCAGCGTTGTCATATTTTGCTATCCTATTCCCAGGACGTTTAAATTACTGACCTTATTTCTCGCTTACACAAAAATCTGAGCACTCTCGGGACGAATTTCAGGCGGATGTCCCTTGGGGGCGTAGCCTCGCCCCCCATACTCATCAGAACTGAGTCCCGATTCATCTCCCCACTCGATGTCGGCACCTTCTGCTTGCGCTTGGCGCTCAATCGCGGGATATTCTTCCTGTAACCAGCGTTTCACGGCGGCGGGGTCTTGCTCGTAAGCACGTTCGATGGGCTTCTGAGGGCTGTAGCCCCATCGTTGGAGATATTCCCCCACTGTGCGTATCGGCATCTCCACTCCTAATTCTTGCTCGATTAGTGTTTGCACGGCTCGTCTAGTCCACAAGGCGCTCTCGATCTGGTAATCCTCTGGACTATGCCCCTGCAGCATCGCCGCAATGGTTGCTTCCTCTGCCGCACTTAAAGTTCGCCCTTCCCCCACCTCTCGTCCTCGTCTCTGCTGAAACAGGGCTGCTTCTCCATAATCTTGATACGCCCACCACCACTCGCTAATCGTGTTACGATGAATCCCCAGGTACTCACTAGACCTCTTGCAGATTAGGTTGAGGTTGAGTTGCCAAAGAACCCCAAGATAGGAAAATATCAGGACATAGCAATAACGAAAAAGCGTCCTGATGATGAACTATATAATAGCGCAAACCCTACCTGCTGCACACTTTAAGCGTCGATTTGGTATCGAGACTAATACGTTCAAAGCAATTGTGAAAGTGCTTAAACCAGAGTGGCGAGCAACGCCAACACCTGGAGCCAAGCCTAAACTCGGACTAGAAGACCGCATATTGGTTGCCTTCGAGTATTGGCGGGAATATCGCACCTACTTTCACATCGCCACTAGTTGGGGCATCAGCGAGTCTACAGTTTGTCGAATAGTGCATTGGGTAGAGGAGACTTTAATCCGCTCACGTCGCTTTCGACTACCTGGGAAGCGCCAGTTGGTGCGGGGCTTTGGGATACCTACAGTCGCGACGTTGATGTGACTGAAACTCGCATTGAGCGTCCTAAGCGGCACCAACGTGCCTTTTATAGCGGCAAACAGAAAGGGCACACGCTCAAATGTCAACTCATAATTGACGCTCTTACTGGGCAGATTATCTGTACGTTTTTCGGCAAGGGGCGACGGCATGATTTCAAGCTGTTCAAAGCTTCTGGCATCCATTTCCATCCTCAAACCGAGAGTTTGCAGGACAAGGGTTATCAAGGCATCCAGAAACTGCATCTCTACTGCCGCTTACCCCACAAGAAACCGAAAGGTGGTCAGCTTACGCCTGAGCAGAAAGCGTTCAACCGCCAACTTGCGCGCCAACGGGTTGGCATTGAGCATGTTAATCGCCGCTTGAAGATCTTCCGCATCTTATCTGGACGCTATCGCAATCGTCGTCACCGCTTTGGTTTGCGTTGCAATCTAATTGCTGGTCTCTACAATTTTGAACGCTCTCAAGGCTCCTCAGTTGGCTAATTTGCAAGAGGTCTACTGATATCACATACTCGTTTCCCTTGCTCTCGCAGTCGGATCGCTTGCTGACGAAGGTAATTTTGCGTCTCTATCGATAGGTGTCGGCCATCGGGTTTATCCATGTCAAACCTCCTTGTGCCTTTACTTCTATTATCCTATGCTTTCTTTTTCATTGCCGAAGCAATATAGCAATTGTTGGGCCGAATGAAGCAGGGAAGAGTTCAATCCTCAAAGCTCTAGAACATCTAAACCATAACGATTCTTTTTCGCAAAGTGATTTAACTCGTGGTAAAGAGATCCAAGAAAATGATGTAGTAATTGAAGCCTGCTTTCTTCTTGAAGATTGCGATCGTGAAGTACTTTCAGGTTTATATGAAGGTGCCAACATTAGGCAATTTAGGGTTCGCAAGTTGTCTAATGGGCATAGAGAATATGACACTATACCCTCAATACAGCGAGATCCCTCACATCGACATCATTTATTGAGTTGTTTGAAAACAGCTTTAGATAGCACAGAACTCAGCGGGCTAGATATTAACAATAATGAAGAATTCCTTGCAGAGGAAGTAGAAAAGCTGATTTATGAATTAGAAAATACTGATAAAGATCTTGATGGGAATACATTGCAGAAATTAAATGAATTGAAATCTGCTCTTACCTTAGAAAATGAGGAAAAAGGATCGCAAATTCTTAATGACTTATGTTCTGCTATAGATTCTTTAATTGCTAGTGAACAGGACATAGAACCAAATAAAAGGGCACAGGAAATGTTAATTTCGCGAGTTCCCAAAATACTGCTTTTTAGCGAGGATCAGCGTAAATTAGAGTCTACATATAATTTGTCTCACTCTGATTTTTCCCTATCCCCTGCACTCCAAAACCTGACAAATTTAGCAAATTTAGATTTAGCCAACCTTAAAAGTGCTATTTCCAAAAATGACCAAGCTAGGATTGGAACTATTTTAAATAAAGCAAACGATCAAATAACTAGAGTTGTTCAAGGCAAGTGGTCACAGTCAGGAGTTAAAGTCACTTTATCAATCAGTAACAATTATACATTAAATGTTCTTATTGAAGATGAGCGAAGAGACTGTACTAACCTGTACGATCGCAGTGATGGGTTACGCCAATTTGTAGCATTAATAAACTTCCTCGAAGCAGAACATGCCGATCAAAAACCAATCTTGTTAATTGATGAGGCAGAAACTCACCTGCACTATGATGCACAAGCAGATTTAATGAATATGTTTGCGACGCAACAACTAGCATCAAAAATCATATACACAACGCATTCGGCAGGCTGTTTACCTGAAGATTGAAGTGGCCCCAATCGCCTGAACAACTTTGAGGGATCTCTAAGCTCTGAGAAATTGAGATCTCTAATTTCCTCATCAAGTGGTTTTAGGAAATGATTCTCCAGTGGAGACACTACCTGAAAGCCTTTCCCAGTAAACAAGTTCTGGGGTGCGATAATTCAATGCTTGATGCGGACGCTCTTGATTATACCAATTAAACCATTTTCGTACTTCCTTATTCAAATGAATACCATCTTCGAAAGCGATTAAGTAAATCAACTCGTATTTCAGCGATCGCCACAACCGTTCGATGAAAATGTTGTCGTAAAACCGTCCACGCCCATCCATGCTGATTTGCACTCCAGAGGCTTTCAGACATCCTGTAAAGGCATTTGCGGTAAACTGACTGCCTCGATCCGAGTTAAAAATCTCAGGACTGCCATACTGAGCAATTGCCTCCTGCAAGGCTTCAATGCAAAACCTTACTTCTAAGGTGTTTGAAATCCGCCAAGACAAGACTTTCCGACTGTACCAGTCCATCATTGCCACGAGATAGAAATGCCCTTTCAGTACTGGCAAATAGGTGATATCAGTACACCAGACCTGATTGGCGTCGGTAATAGCTAATCCACGCAGCAGATAGGGATATACCTGATGCTCTGGATGTGCCTGGCTTAAACGGGGCTTGGGATAAATCGCTGCTATCCCCAACTGACGCATCAACCGTTGTACCCGTTTGCGATTCACCTCATGACCTTGTTGGCGCAGCACTACGGTCATGCGACGACTACCATAAAATGGTGTTTCTAAGTATTGCTGGTCAATCAGCTTTAACAATCTCAACTCTTCCTCTGTGGGTGCTTGCGGTTGATAGTAGAAGCTGGAACGAGCAATCCCTAGCAATTGGCATTGCCGCACCATACTCAGTTCACAATGGTCAGACACTACCAGGGCTTTGCGTTCTTCAACCCCAACTGTGCTGACCTGTTGGCTAAAAAATCCCGTTCTACCTTCAACTGTCCGATCTGACGATATAACTCGTCAATCTCGGCTTGTTGGCTCTCATCAGCTTTATGCGCCCCACTACTTTTCTCAAACAGGCTAATGGCTTCATCCAGCAACTGTCGTTTCCAGTTGTTAATCAGCGTTGCATGAACTTCATACTGACTTACCAATTCCGAGATGGTCTTCTCGCCCCGAATCGCTTCCAGGGCAACTTTCGCTTTGAATTGCGGATTGTACTGCTTGCGTTTGTTACTCATGAACTACTCCTATCATTATTTTGTGTGGTTCAGAGCTTAACCCCCTGTCCAGTTTTTGGGGTCCACCTCAAGAAAAAGGCGTGGTGTCAGACAAAGAAGTAAAGTTGAGGGACTGCGCCCGATGAATTTAGAGTCCATAGTAAACGAGCAGTCCAAGCACCTAAACGTTAGCGTCCTGTTTTTCGGCTAGACTCCAGCCCAAAGGAGCGGCTACTTTCTCAGCCAGTTCTATGGCATCAAATGGTTTAGAGATGGCAGCCATAATACCCAGGGCGGCATAGTATTCCAGATCGGATTCCTGCACTCTACCCGTCAGCAGGATGACGGGAATCTCCTTAGTGGCAGGGTCATTCTGTAAATATTGAAAGGTGGTCAATCCATCCATACCTGGCATCATTACATCTAATAAAATTACATCAGGTTTTTCTGCCCCCGCGATCGCCAGACCCTCCTGCCCCGAGCTGGCAGTAATGACTTCCCAGCCTGCCACTGTTTCCAAGCAAATCTGTGCCACTTCGCGAATATACTCTTCGTTATCAATTACTAAAACGCGCTTAACCTTTTTGTCCAACATACAATTCCCTCTCCTCAGATTCTTTCTTTGGTTCCGTATTTGTTGGGGATATGCGATCGCGCCCTGCTTTTTTGGCTTGATAGAGAGCCAGATCGGCAGCGAGATATAGAGACTGTAAGTCTAAACCGTCTTCAGGATATTGAGCCACACCAGCACTAAAAGTTACTTGAAACCGATCGCCGCTTGGAGCAGTAAACTTCTCGCTACGCAATGAATTTAGTATAGTAGTTAATCTTTGCACGCCATCCTGTTTAGTCATGCCATACATACCGATCGCAAATTCCTCTCCCCCCCAACGCGCTACTGAATCTTCGCTGCGGAGCGATCGATTTAATAGCTGCCCCACATGACACAATACTAAATCCCCAGCCGCATGACCGTAGAGATCGTTAACCTGTTTGAAGCAGTCCAGATCGAGGATAGCAAAGCATACCGGCTGTTGGTTGCGTTGCGCCAAATGCAAGTACTCTTCCAATGTTTGGGTTGACGTGTGCCGATTCGCGACCTTAGTGAGCGGGTCAATTTCAGCCATGCGTTTGATAAGCTTGATGCGATCCAGGCGATTGATAATGCGGGTAACTAGCTCTGGCCCGACAATCGGCTTGCAGACAAAATCATCGGCACCCACAGCAAATACGGTATTTACGATCTGCGGATCGGTATGGGCAGTCAGGAAGAGAATTGGTAAGCTACTCCAACGCGAGTCGTTCCGCACGATCTGGCATAACTCAATTCCATTTAAATTCGGCATTTCAATATCTAGAATTAGTAGATCTGGGACGTAAGCGTCCAGCAATTCTAATAGTTGGGTGGGATCGCTCAGTGTCACTAACTTCAGCCCCCAAGGCTCCAGGAGAGTTCGCAAAACTGCCAGTACTTTCGGATCGTCATCTACCGCTACAACCCTGGCAGTTAACGATTCCATGCGTCTAAGGATTTGCGAAACGGCATCCAGCACCTGAGCGGGTTGGGCAGGCTTGCGTAGAAAAGTGCGCCCACCTAGCTTTGCTACCTCCAGTCTTTCTGATATATTGCCGCGATCGCTAAACACCAGTACGGGTATGGGAGGAGTACGCTGGCTCAAACTAGAGAGAAGGGACAAACTATCTGCGATCGAGTCGGAAACCGACAGATCTAACAGCACGACACTGGGAGTTTGTCGTTCGATCTTATCCAGAGCGATCGCCAGATTAGTGGCAATATCAACCCTTATTCCCCAAGAGTTACTCTCAAGCGATAATTCCTGCACCGACTGTAAGTCTCGGTCAATTACTAGTAACAAAGGAAGATCGCGATCGCTGAGAGTACTGCCATCGAGAGATGGGTTAACGGAGTCTAACCTATGTTCTGGAGGTAGATCTCGACCGATCTCTAGTCTTAGAGCAGCTACCAGGTTTTGTAACTCTGCTGTTTCGCGCGAGGTAAATATCTTTTTTTTCGTTAAAATTTGTTCGATTTGTCGGGATAGGCGGGAACCTTCATGAAATCCAAACGTCGCCAGCGAACCTGCTAGGGTATGACTTTCCGCGATCGCGCTGGCTAAAACATCCTCAAAATTCCGCGCGCGTTGCTCTAGACCGGCTGCGGCCTTCTCAATGGTCTCGACCTGCTCGCTGACCCTATGTTTAAAGCGCGCCCAAATACTAGATAGACCTGCTTGGATCTGCTGACGTGTAGAGCGATCGGGATTGCTGTCTGTAGCATGTTCGTTAGGGTGTTCCTGGGACTCAAACCCTGCCTGGTTGTCTGCCCCTGCAATGGGTTTGAGGCGATAGCCGATCCCGTAAACTGTTTCGATCAGCTCTCGATCCGCTCCTACTGCTTTTAGCTTGTGGCGCAGTCCTTTAATCTGGGTACGGACTGCCTCTTCGCTGGGGGGTTTCTTATACGACCAAATGTGATCTAGAAGGGCACTACAACTAAAAACACGATGATGGTTGCGCAGAAACACCTCCAGGAGCGAATATTCCTTAGGTGTAAGTTGCAAAGGCCGATCGCCATAGCTTGCAGTACACGTACTGGGATCTAATTTGAGCTCGCCCCACACCAAAACGGGCATTACCGCAGCCCCACCCCGACGCAGTAAAGCCCGAATGCGCGCCACTAATTCCTCAGGATCGAATGGCTTCACAATATAGTCATCGGCACCTGCATCTAAGCCCATTGCCTTATCATGACCGCTGTCGCGACTCGTCAGAAGAACTATTGGCATTCGGTATCCTAGCGATCGCAACTGACGACAAAGATTGATGCCGTCTAGTTTGGGAAGTACGTAGTCCATCAAAACTAGATCGTAGTCAAATGCTTCTACTAGCTCTCTACCAGATTGTCCGTCTACAGCAACTTCTACAGCATAGTTTTGTCTGGAGAGGATAGTTTTGAGCATACTCGCAGTAAATTCGTCATCCTCTACAACCAGAATCTTCATGGACTTTACCAGTAACCTATATGGTCTTTGTAAATGGTACTACTGCTGCCCCATTCACAAAGTAGATCAATAACCAGTTTAAGCCATTTTTATTAAGATCTCGCGGTATGCATAAAACTCAGTGACTCATTGACTGACAAAAGTTTTGAGCAGCCAAGCTCGTCGTAGGGGCGTTTTTTGCCTAAAAGCTCTGTATGCAATCGTTTGCTTACTTGCTAAACCCCCCTTACAGGATTTGCCAGGCAACCAGGCAACCAGGCTATAACAAATTCAAGCACCACGGAATATCCAAAGGCCTTTTAATATATATGCTTCCCGGTGCACTGACTCGGAAAACATAGCAGCCGTTTCTTGATACTTATCTTTGCGAGCCACACTAGAACTGGTGGCAGTAAAAGGGGTTGTGAATAAGGGACAAGCATCCCATTTACTTTCAACTAGAGAATTCAGTTGTCCGCAATAACCACCGCGCCGTCCTTGTGGTGCGTAATGAGCGCATAAACTGCAATTGGATGCCAAAAAATCGATATCACTCATAAAACTACTACTAAGTATTTATCTCCATCCCATTCACTGCTTCCTTATACATGTAGCTAAAAGTAGCTATCAGCAGCTCCTCCCCCTTAAAATAGCTAACGGCTGGGCTTACGATCGCTAGCAATTGAGCATTCACACTTACTTGGCAGGCAGGCTCACCAGCTCTTACATAGTTTAGACATAAACTTTGAGGAAATTGTGAGGAATCTAACCGATCGGTGCAAAACTTTCATAGATGCCTAAGCGGGTGTCAATAATACTTAAAACACTTAAGAAGCGTTATGCCAACTTTACGTGCGCGGCTCGATCGCCTTGGGGAAGTATTTACTCCCCCCCAATGGGCATGTTGGCTGATCGATCGGTTCCAAATTCTAGACGAATGGTATTCGGGTGCATCTGTCGCAGACCCTACGGCAGGCAATGGATCCTTTGCGATCGCGCTTTGCTGCGAAGCTGTCAAACGAGGTTACAGCCTTAACCATCAGAATATTTCAAGGCTATTTCTTGCCGAACGCCAAGCAACGCTAATTGAGGAGTTTAAGCAGAAGTTTTACAACCTGTTCGGTTTATATTTCCCCGAAAAAAACATAGTTTGTACCGATGTAGTACTTTCTCCCCCTTGTTTTACTGTAGATATACTGATAGGTAACCCCCCCTGGATCAATTTTGCCGACCTACCAACAGATTACAAGGAGATCCTGAAACCATACTTTGTAGCAGAAGGTCTGGTGCCGGATAAACGCCAAGTATTGCTAGGGGCATCCAGGATGGATTTGTCAGCGCTGATCTTGAAAGTATGTTTGTCAAGACTTTTAAACAGGAATGGCAAAGGGTTCTTCTTTATCCCATCATCATTATTTTTTGGCGACGACGCGCACCGTGGGTTTCGCTCCTATCTAGCTGGCACGCGCAGCTTTCGGATCGAACAGATCTGGGATTTTGTGGGGGTAAGAGTATTTGATTCCGTCTCAACCGCCTACTGCGCTGCCAGTTTTTATCTCGATCGCGCCCCAAATTTCCCAATTGCATATTTTCGCGGTGACGGCTTAGTGTGGGAGCAATATCATGCAGTTCCCCTCAGCCACCCTAGCGATCCGCTGAGAATATTACAAGTATCCCAGCCATTAGGGTACCCAAAATTATCGCTCTCAAAGTCGAAAGTAGATATCCCTAAAGAACAACAACCTCGTCAGGGAGCTAACACCTGTGGCGCAAATGCAATTTATATCTTTGCGGACAAACCTGCTTTTCTACCTGATGAATTCCTATATCCTTTAGCGACTAAAGAGTTGTTTCATCGATCGCCCGATCGCGCGTATATTGAAGCTCAAAAATGGATATTAATTCCATATAACAGAGCTACTGGGAAGCCACTAACTGCATCTGAGGTGCAGGCATGTGCGGACTTGTGGAGTTATCTGCTAAAGCATCGTTTGCAACTACAGTCTCGTAAAGGAGCCTTACTGGGAGCGCAGATCGCACGAGGTTACTGGTGGTCATTATTGGGTGTGGGAGTCTACTCATTCCTTCCCTACAAAGTTATGTGGGAATCATATGGCGAGAGGATTTTTAACCCTACAATAATTTCTACCTGCGATGGGAAACCGTGGCAGGGGAACCAGGCCATGCATGCCTTTATACCCTGTCGCGATCGCGCACAAGCGGAGGAAATTTTAGCGCAGTTGCAATCTACTGAATTTCAAACAACTTTAACCGAATTAAACGGAGCTGGCAAACGTAACTGGGCGCAACCCGGCAAAATAAAAAAGTTACTTTCTCTCTACTGTTCGCGATCGTAGCGATCCCGTAATAATTTCAAAATCAGGATGTCTGGTATAAACGATTGATTATTGTAAGGAGAATAGATGCTAGAGTTGCCAAAATTTCAAAATAGAAATCTGCTCTTACAGGCTCTTACCCATCGCTCGTACAGTAACGAGTCGCCAGAGAGCGAAGACGATAATCAAAGATTAGAGTTTCTTGGTGATTGCGTCCTTGGTTTTTTAGTAGGAGCAATGCTATACGAATATTTCCCCGATCTACCAGAAGGAGAATTAACGCGAAGGCGCTCTGCTCTGGTTGACGAACTCAATTTGACCCATTTAGCCAGGGAGTTAGAACTTGGGAGCAAACTCCGCATAGGTAAAGGCACAGAACGAGATGGAGGAAGAGATGCGCCATCGCTTCTTAGCGATGCCTTTGAAGCCATAATTGGGGCATATTTCCTAGATTCTGGCATTGATGCGGTCAAGTTATATGTGGAACAAGTTTTTACCCCATTAATTAGAAATGCACCTCAATATCGATCGCCGATCGATGCTAAATCTCAGCTACAAGAATGGGTTCAATCTAATTTTAATGGCTCGTTACCAGAGTATCGTACTGTCAGTGCATCGGGACAGGATCATGCCAAAGTTTTTACTGTGGAAGTATGGATAGGAGATAAATGCTATGGTACTGGAACCGGACGTAGTAAGAAGAATGCGGAAAAACAGGCTGCTACTGATGCATTGAGTCGCCTGTCTTAATTGACAGATTGACAGACAGTAATAGAGGAGAAACCATGAGCCAGTTTAGTTCTAGTTATATAAGATTCTATGTAATTACGATCGCCTTTGTAGTTGCACTTTTCAGCACAGTCACGTCCTATGGGGAAAAAAACTTACTACCTCCACCCAAGGTTAGCGGCTCGTACAAAATCGAACCCCTAAGTCTGCCCAATTGCTTAAAAGATAAACCACTAGAGCTTGAAATTGCGCAATCAGGTATTTATCTCAGCGGTTCGTTGCGATCGATCGCCCCCGATCGCGCTCGACGCAGATCGACACCACAGGAAAACTTACCTCTAACAGGTATGTGGACGGATAATAAACTATCGCTGGTGGGGACAATTACGCATGTGGAAGGGTGCGATCGCCATCAAAATCTATCGATTGTCGCAACGCAAATGGCAAAGAAATTAGAGGGTCAGATTTCGTTTGCTGGCAGTACATCCAACTTCAGTGCCGAGCGCCAGGAAGAAACCAAGCGCAAGAAAGAAGAATAAAGATATAGCGGTTTTCACTTGAGAACGGGTTTTATTTTTGGGGTGAAGGGGTGGAACACGGCAGTGGCTCTAGCGGGGAACCCCCAAGACCGCCCTGCCTCCCCTTCTTGGGGGCAACGCCCCCAAACCCCCTTCTCGTTTTCATCTGAAAACCGCTATAACACGCACTTTAAATTGGCATAACTTAAAAAAGTCGAATCGCTACAGCAATTGCAATAATTCAGGTTCGGATATACAAGTAATGCCAAGAGCCTGAGCCTTTTGTAATTTAGAACCAGCCTCCTCGCCAACAACAACATAGTCAGTTTTTTTACTCACGGAATCAGTTACCTTTCCACCTGCTTGTTGGATCAGTGCCTTTGCCTCATCTCGTTTCAAAGTGGGCAGGGTGCCGGTAATAACGAAGGTTTTGCCTGCAAGCGCTAAATTCCCCTTTGTTGCTGCTGGGGCGATCGCACCTTGAAATTGCAAGCCCGTTGCTTGCAGTCTTTGCAACAGCGCCTGATTATCTGACGATTGGAACCACTGATGCACAGATTGGGCAATTTCCGCACCAATACCGTAGACCGAAGCGATCGCCTCCGGTGTAGATTCTGCCAGTGCTTGCAAACTTGGGAAATGCTCTGCTAGCAGTTGCGCGTTACTACTACCAACATGGCGGATACCTAAACCATAGAGGACGCGCGCCCAGTTTTTTTCTTTGGATAGGGCGATCGCCGCTAGCAGCTTTTCGGCAGACTTTTGACCCATGCGCTCTAAACCGAGCAATTGCTCTAGGGTGAGATCGTACAGATCCGCCACCGATTGCACTAAGTTTGCCTCCACCAACTGCCGTACTAATTTCTCCCCGATACCGTTAATATCCAACGCATCCCGACTGCCCCAATGCTCGAGCGCCCCTCTGACAATCGCAGGACAGGTGGGATTGACACAGCGCGTCACGGCTTCATCAACAGGCTTCACTACGGGGGAATTGCACTCTGGGCAATGGGTGGGCATCTGAAAACGTACAGCGCCAGCAGGACGGAGATCCGCGAGGATGCGCACCACTTCGGGAATAATTTCCCCCGCCTTGCGCACGATCGCCGTATCGCCAACGTGCAAATCCAACTCAGCGATGCGATCGCTATTATGCAGAGTTGCCCGCGATACGGTAGTACCTGCGAGTTGAACTGGTGATAGTTCTGCCACGGGTGTAAGCGCTCCCGTACGCCCGACCTGGACGGTAACGGCATTAACTACCGTGGGCACTTCTTCAGCGGGATATTTCCAAGCGATCGCCCAGCGAGGAAACTTATGTGTAAAGCCCAGTTCGGTTTGCAAAGTTAAGGAGTTGATTTTAACCACCATGCCATCGGTCATGTAGGGCAGGTTGTGGCGTTCTGTAGACCAGCGATCGTAAAAGGCTTGCACCGCGCTCAAGTCCCGGCAAAGCTGGCGATGGGGATTGACCTTAAATCCGATTTGATGCAGAAACTCTAGGGATTGCCATTGCTGTGTGGGGAAAGACAAGTTCAGATTACCAGGAACGTCTTCGATATGTAAGGTGTAAGCAAAGAAATCCAATTTGCGCCTAGCCACGATGCGGGAGTCTAACTGGCGCAACGTTCCCGCTGCCGCATTACGGGGATTGGCAAATAGTGGCTCGCCCTGTTGCGATCGCGATCGGTTGATTTGCTCGAAACTGCCGAGCGGTAATAAGGCCTCGCCGCGTATCTCCAGGCGAGGGGGTGGATTGTCCAATTGGAGTCGGAGGGGAATGGAACGAATGGCTTTCACGTTTTGCGTAATATCTTCCCCTGCAATGCCGTCGCCCCTGGTCGCACCGCGCACCAATATTCCATGTTCGTAGGTTAGTGCGATCGCCGAACCATCAATTTTGAGTTCGCATACATATTCGGCATTGGCATCGGGCATCACCTTTTGCCAGCGTTCTTGCCAGGTTTGCATATCATCGCTACTAAAAGCGTTTTCCAAACTATAGAGCGGAATATGATGCCGTACCGACACGAATTGCGAGGCAGGTTTCTCGCCAACCCGTTGCGTGGGGCTATCGGGGGTAATTAGCTCTGGGTACTGGCCTTCAAGGTCTTGCAGCTCTCGATACAAGCGATCGTAGACGCTATCCTCCATGTTAGGTGCATCGAGGACGTAATACGCATAGCTAGCCTCCTGGAGCATCTTTTGCAGATCCTGGACTCGCTGTTGGGGGTTGGGGGTTGGGGGTATTTCTTGTCCCATAGCACATCCTCTTTGCTTGTTTGCCCGTGCCTATTCCAATTTAAATTGTTGAGGTTACGGATGGAGTGTGTGGGGGCATTGTCCCCACGAAGTGTCAGCTTGCGCCATTTTGATATTTAATCTTGAGCGCTAGAATTATTGAGGCAAGTATTAGAGTCACCACATTAGCTGCAATGATGGGAATATCTTGGATTGAGAAGCCATAAACCAGCCACAGCACAATGCCGATACAGAGTACGATCAACATGCTCCAGGAGAGATCTTGCGCCGATTTAGATTTCCAAGTTTTAATCACCTGAGGCAAATAGGCAAGAGTAGTGAGGACTCCTGCTACTAAACCTAGAGTAGTTATGTAGTTAAATTCCATCATGTCAAACCAGATCGCGTAGAGCTATAATACCAATTCTCTAAAGTAAATTAGACAGACGCGAGAAATCCCCACCGCACCTTTCATGAAAAAACGCAATGGGGGATTTATTAGGTTGAAACTTTGTGGTTGGGAGCAGACTTAACTTACACGGTGATAAAACTCGTTCCAGTCACCAGGAAAGCTTGCGTATTAACCAACACCATCAAATCTTCGCCGCTAGAGTTTAGCCTGAGTACGGTGTCGTTACCGCTTTGGAAAATTGAAATGTCTCCAAACTGCAATCCACCTGTTAGCGCCAAGAGGTCTTCGCTCACAGTAAAGTCTGCCACATAGTCGGTTTGTTTACCTGCCTGAATTGCGAATCTGTCCGAGCCACCCGCGCCAGCTAAGACATCAACACCGATATCACCAGCAAGGAAATCATTACCATCATTGCCATAGATGGTGTCGTTCCCCTGACCGCCGTAGAGAATATCATCTCCCTCTCCACCAAAGAGGTTGTCATTTCCCTTATTGCCAAACAGAAAATCGTTATCGTCGTTGCCAAACAATACGTCCTGATCCTGGCCGCCATATAACGTGTCATTCCCAAATAACCCAGTCAACGAGTCATTTCCCTTGCCGCCATAGAGCGTATCGTTCCCACCCGTACCGACAACTTCGTTATTACCATCAACAAACGTTGGGAAGAACGGGGCTTCTGGCCCAAATGTGGGGTTAGATCCAGGCGGCACAGTCGCGCCTTGCCCGCTATCATTGTCTAGGATATTGATAACTACAGACCGCGTTCCAGCTCCTGAAGCTCCATTAATACTTATGATGTCTAAGACAAAACTCTCGGTAATTTCTGCATCCGTATCGTCGATGATTGGGATCGTAACAGGGATGCTCCTAGGATCGGGATCTTGAGGAAAGCTTATTGATGACTCTCTGGCAATTGCCAGATAATCTTGTCCTTCAGTGGCAGCATTTGTATTAGTCCCGTTTCTCGTACCGTAGGTAATGGTTACTTTTGCAGTATTCCCCTGGTCGTCTACTGCTGGGAACAGATCGCCACTGTAGAGAATGGGAATAGTAACTGAACCAACGTTCTCGTCTACGTTTATAACGACGGTATTACCAAAACCTATAGTTCCCATAAAGCTTCACTCCTCAACACACAATTTGTCTAAACCTAAATCTGTCAGTTAAAAATTCTTACAGAAGTGACTAGAATACTACCCTAAAAACAGTAGTTTTAGTCATCACGAAAATGATGATTTTTCTGCATATTACATCTTGTTAAATCCGACTTTAACTGCAAAGTTAATTGCATTTTCCGGCAATATTAATTGCCAGTTGTAGAATATCTGACTCAAGTTTCCTACAGTTTCTTTGCTGCTTCTAGCTTTTGACAACCACCCCAAACTGCTAGGATCGATTCAAGCGTTTTTTTGAGCAAAACTATGATTGCAGTTACTCAATTACAACAAGACCTAAATTTTGAGCAATTTTTGGCGCAATGTCCTGAAGATGGTCGCTACGAACTTGTGGATGGCAAGATGGTAAGAATTTTAGCAACAAGAAGACATTATGATGTCGCTGGGTTAATTCAAAAAAGCTTCGATCGCGAGATCGATCGCCTGGGGATGAATTACGTAGTCAATAATGCGATCGTACTGCTTACCACCAATAAACAAGGTAAAGAGCAAGGCAGAAATCCTGATGTGAGTGTAATCGATCGCAATGTTTGGCGCTCTGAACGCCTGAATCATCGAGGTATACGAGAACCAATTCAAATTGCGGTTGAGGTGGTTTCAACCAATTGGGAAGATGATTATATTGACAAACTTGATGAATATGAACGCTTAGGTATTTGCGAATATTGGATTGTTGATTATTTAGCTCTGGGCAGTCGAACTTACCTGGGCAACCCCAAAGAACCTTCCGTTTTGGTCTTTACCCTGGATGCCGAAAGAAAGTATCAGTTTACTCGGTTTCAAAATAGCGATCGCATTGTATCTCCGACCTTTCCAGAACTAGCACTCACAGTTGAGCAAATTCTTAAAGCTTAGGGAATTGTCAACAAATAATGTCCCAACCGTAGGGCGTATTAGGCGCTAGCCGTAACGCGCCGCTGGTATTTTATTTCTGAGCAAATCCCTTAACTGGTGCTGCGAACTCAATGCTATCCTAGGCAGCGATAGGCCGGTAAATCTAGATCGTATGAAAAGCTTAGGCAATTGGTTTGTCAAACTCATCCAGACTTTTTTTCTGTTCGGACAGGTAATCTTTCACGTTCTGATCGAGCGGCGACTGCACTGGCGTAACAGCGTAGAACAGATGTCGGTGGTTGGGACGGAATCGCTGATAATTACGCTAATCACCGCTAGTTTTGTGGGTGGCGTGTTTACGATTCAAGTGGCGAAAGAGTTTATTAATTTTGGGGCACAGCAGGCGATTGGGGGTGTCCTGGCGATCGCCCTTACCCGAGAACTAGCGCCGACGCTTACCGCTGTGGTGATTGCGGGTCGGGTTGGGTCGGCATTTGCAGCGGAAATTGGTACGATGCAGGTAACCGAGCAAATCGATGCGCTCTACATGCTGCGAACTAATCCCATTGACTATCTGGTGACACCTCGCATTGTAGCTTGCGTGTTGATGATGCCAGTGTTGACAATTCTATCGCTGATTACAGGTATGACCGGAGGTTTATTTATCTCTGAGGCTCTGTATGGCATTCCACAATCGGTATTTTTAGATTCGGTTCAGACCTTTCTCAAAACCTGGGATGTAATTACGGCGATCGTCAAAGCGGGAGTATTTGGAGTTTTAATTGCTACGATTGGAACTAACTGGGGGCTAACTACGACGGGTGGCGCTAAGGGTGTAGGTGAATCGACTACCACAGCAGTCGTAACGGCATTATTAGCGATTTTTGCCTCTAATTTCTTTATGTCCTGGATTCTCTACAGTGACGCACTCTCATCGGTAGCAGGCGCGGTCAATTAAGAACATTTTAGACATCGATTACCTGATTCGTCCTGGCGGCTTTTTCCGCAGCACAGGCAACTGCTAGGGCATGTAAGGCGCTGGCAGGCGTGACGTAGAGGGGCGTGCCGTTAAATAGATGTGACAAGACATTTTCGGTATCTTTTTTAAATAATCCTCGACTAGGCCCTGCTGGCAAGGTTTCTTCCCCGTTAGCGGCAATCAATTTTCCGGTTTCCGCCTCAAAAATTATTGCTCCTTGGCTGCCCTGAATTTCCAGAGAGCGCTCGGGCTTCCAGACATGTTCGCCTTTACTGTAGCCGACATCAGCAATCAAACCGCTATCGAACTGTAGTTGAGCATTACAAACGCAGGCAGTGAATTGCTTGGGTAAATTTCCCCCTTCGTAGCGCAGTTGGCATGAAACAGAGCGCACTTGCCCGAACATGGCGGTAAGTCGATGAATGCGCGATACGGCTGCGATGAGAGGAAATCCAAATAAATCCGGCATGTAAGTCCATTTTTCAGGGGCAGGCGTTTGCGGGTTTTGGGTGGCATAGCGCGCATAAAAAGGCTTGCCAATTCTAGGTAGTGCTTCTACAGCCGCCTGGTGGACTCCGCCAAGCAGTTCGATATGCTCGACATGCAGCATGAGTTGCTTTTGCTGGGCTAACTGCACCAGTTCCGTTGCCTCTGCCAGACTAAAAGAGAGGGGATATTCGACAATTACGTGTTTGCCGCTTAGCAATGCTTTGGATACTACGGTGCTGTGCTCGCGATTGATCGTGGCGACAACGATCGCTTCGAGATCGGGTCGGACAACCAGGTCAGACCAATACTCGTGGGCATCCATACCAAACATTTGCCCCAGTTCTTGGGCTTTAGTGAAGTTGCCAGCGATCGCTTTGAGTTGTACCCTTTCATCCTGTGAAAAAATCTCTGCGCGGAGCTTTGCCACGAAACCCGTACCAACAATACCAATTCTCAATTGTAGTTATTCCTAAAGTTCAAGGGTATAAATGTTCAGTAGGGGGCAGGTTTGGCTGAAAGCCTTACAGTGAGCTAATAACGGCTCTACTAAACCTGCCAGATCCAATCAGTCAACCAGATTGAGTGCTCTGATGCGTTACGCTGGCACTAACGGCATCCTACGGGGAGATGACATTTGTGCCAATCCCTAGCCTTCTAAAGCCGATTCAACTTAGAAGGGGGCAGGCGCTTGACTTTTACTTTGACGCGAAAAATGCGCTTGCCTGTAATTGTATTTGCCCAAACTGCAATCTTATTCCAGGTCATTTCCGAAATGTAGCGATTGCATACGCTTGCCAGGGCTATAACAGTAGCGATCGGGAAAATCGTATCCAAGGAGTTACCATCGCGGCTGCCGACTAGCAGACAGACAACGGAGGCAACAAGCGATGAAATCAGAAAGAACTGGAACTTAGTCATAGTTTAGATAATTAATCAGAAATCTCTGAACAAAAAAGTTAGCTGTTGGCTGTTAGCTATTAGCTGTTAGCTAGCTTATAGAGTAATCATAGCAAGCCTTAGAGACTCGTGTAAGTTGTACCTTGCTTAGCTATACTCAGGCATTTTTTAGTTGCTTTAACGCCAACCTGCCCCCAGGCTTTAACCATAGATTCGGCGATCGCTTCAATCTGTCCCGCACTGCCCAAAGCCAATAGGGTCGGCCCCGCACCACTGATGACAACGCCATGCGCTCCGGCGGCGATCGCGGCGGCTTGCACTGCTTCCATGCCAGGAATTAAACTCTGGCGGTAGGGCTGATGTAGTTTATCCTGGAGGGCAGACTGCAACCAGGAGGGATTAGCACTGGTTAAGGCTTGCACGAGGAGGGCGAGATGAGAGGCGTTAAAAATGGCATCCTTAAGCGCAACTTCCTTGGGTACTACCTGACGAGCTTTGGCTGTAGGTAGCTCGAAGTCAGGAATTGCCACCGCGATCGCAATATCTTTGTGCCACGGCAACGCGCAAAATTCCCAGCCGCCGCACTTAGCAGAGGCAATCAACTGACAGCCACCCAACATGGCTGGAGTGACGTTATCGGGATGCCCCTCCATATCGATCGCCAGTTGCAATAATTCCTTTTGACTGAGGGGCGAGCCAGCCAACAAATTTCCCCCAATAATTCCAGCCACGATTGCGGTAGCAGAACTACCTAACCCCCTTGCGAGGGGAACCTGCAAATCGACATGAAGCGAGATGACGGGCTTGGGTTTGCCAATGCGTTCGTAAAACTGTTCCAGGCTTTGGTAGACCAGATTCGTTTTGTTCTTGGCAATTTTGTCAGCGGCTGCACCGGAGGCGGTAATCCGAAATTCATCGGACAGGGCGATTTCAAATTTGTTGAACAGGGTGAGAGCCGCACCCAAACAATCATAGCCAGGTCCAAGATTTGCCGTAGTTGCTGGCACTGCGATCGCATAAGAGGACATGCTTGTGTGAAGAGTAAAAAGAACTGATCTAAGATTATTCCACGCCTGTCAATTACTGCTTTTATTAATTTTCATGTCAGATTTGCGATCGGATCCATCATTAAAAGATCGATTACCAACTCAACCCACTCCAGATTTCCTCAATTTAGCTCGCGATCGCATTGCTAAATACCTCGATCGCTACGCGGGCGATCTGGATAGTTCCGAAATAGAGAAGCTCAAAGAACTAGAACTCAAGCTGGCAGAACACCAGGTGGAAATAGCTGTTTTTGGTTTGGTGTCGCGGGGTAAAACTGCGGTAATTAATGCTTTGCTGGGCAGAAAAGTTGGTATAACAGGTGCAACGCACGGCACTACGCAGACCCCCACGGGCGTGCAATTCGATCTCAGTCGGTCTAGCAATAATACAGAGCAATTACCAATTGATGCGCCTGCGCCAGCCAGGAAAGTTCAACTCAAACTGATCGATACGCCTGGATTAGATGAGATCGACGGCGAAGATAAAGGTGAAATGGCGAAAGCGATCGCTAAGCAAGCCGACCTGATTTTGTTTGTAGTTGCAGGGGACATGACCCGCCTGGAGTTGGAGACACTATCCGAGTTGCGATCGGCCTCTAAACCAATCCTGTTGGTTTTTAACAAAGTAGATCTCTATCCCGAAAGCGATCGCGCTGCCATCCATGCTGCACTACAAAACAAGCAATTGCAACACCTGATTTCACCCGATGAAATTATCTTGACGGCAGCGGAACCGCTACCAACAAAGGTGAGAGTGCAATATGCCGGAATGCATGGGTCGCAAAATCCTGCAAGTATTGCAGAGACGTGGGAACCGCAGCCGCCACAGATACAAGCGCTCAAGCAAAAAATTCTCGATCTGCTCAACCAGGAGGGCAAGGCTCTATTAGCGATCGATGCACTGAGAACCCTAGCTCAGATACAGGATACTGCCAGCGATCGCCGTATTCAGAAATTACCGCGCCTGCGTAGTGTTGCGTCTCTGGTATTTGCAATTAAAGCGATCGCCTCGATCCTGTCACCTTCATTCTGGCTAGATGCAATTATTAGTGCTGGCATCGATCTGCCTGTAGCATTGGTATGGACGCGATCGGGGCAAGCATTACCAGGAGCGAGCCTGCCGCTGTGGTTGGGGGCAATTTTGCTGAATGCTGCGGTTACATCCGCCTG
The DNA here is from genome assembly GCF_000332175.1 of Pseudanabaena sp. PCC 6802. Taxonomy (NCBI): domain Bacteria; kingdom Bacillati; phylum Cyanobacteriota; class Cyanophyceae; order Pseudanabaenales; family Pseudanabaenaceae; genus Portococcus; species Portococcus stanieri. Next base: position 602,552 of record NZ_KB235910.1, read on the forward strand.
GGGACTGGAAGCCCAGATTACTCAAATTGGCTGGTTGGGCATCACCACCCCATTCCTACTCCAGAGCTTGCAGGCCGCCATGCACCGCCATAGTGGTTGGGGTAAAACTGGAGCCAGGACGCTCGCGCAAGAAATCCTGCAACAAGTACCTACAAATTCCATCCTCAGCCGTATTTCTCCAGAATTAGAACCAGCATCAATTGCTCGAGTTATGGGTAACTGACTCCGCAGTGTCAAGAATACTTTCAGGGGGCATTAATGGAATTACTCTTTAAGATTTCTTTCTTACTTCTTTCCTCTCTTTTTACTGGAATCGTAATATTTCTTTCCACAGTCCTTAGAGGAACATTTAACGCATTAACAGAAGCACAGTATTACTCTTTTTATTCAGAAATCATCGTAAGAGGAAGAAAATCGGTTGTTATTAACACAATTGTGTCGGTACCAATTCTGATATTTGCAGCATATCTTCTTTATGGCTTCAGGAACTCGTTCTTTATCACTGGCTCGTTGTTATACATATCAGGTTCTTTTGTAGCGTCAATAATAATCAATGAACCTGCATATGCACAATTACTCAAAATGGATATAAACGATCGCGCAGAAATAATTAAGATTCGTGGCTTACTAAACAAAGGTAATATCACCAGAGCCGTTTTATCTCTGTTTGGTATACTCTTAGTCGGAATATCAATCTCAGGTTATTGATGTTTCGCCCAATATCGGGATTCGCTATGAATTTACTCGTTGCCAAGATGAAGTGGGTTATGTTAGTGTCTGGCGCACTGACATGCACGATGTTCTATGCTGCTGTAGACCCACAAGCTGCTCTAAACTCGATGTTTGGAGCAGCGCTTCAAGGCCCCCTTGCTGAAATTGTCGTGCGTAATTGGGGCGCGCTAATCGCGCTCGTCGGTGCAATGCTAATTTACGGTGCGTTCGATCCGCCGAGTCGCCCTTTAGTCCTTACCGTTGCTGGTCTCAGCAAACTGATCTTCATCGGCCTGGTTCTCTTCTATGGCACGCAATATCTAGGGCAACAGGCTGGTCTGGCGATCGCTATCGATCTGGTCATGGTGGTGCTTTTCGTCAGTTACCTCGTCGCTGTCCGTCGCCATAAGACTGCTGCCTAAGCTGTTGGTGAAACTGCTACAAATAGCTGGCAAATACCCAGACAAGAATCTATATAATAAGCAGAAAGAATAAATTTATCTATATGACTGATTTACCTAGCGATCGCGCAATTCTGCAAGTACTCGCCCCCATTTCAGATCCACAGCAGGGCAAGAGTTTGGTGGAACTCAATATGATTCGTGATGTGGTGGTGAAGCCATCGGGAGTAGTTAGCTTTACGCTGGTGCTGGCAAATCCCAACAGCCCGCATCGCGATACGATTATCGACAAGTGCAAAACTGCAATTAAAGCTCTGGATGGCGTTACAGATGTCTGGGCCAAGGTGATTTCCGATAGCCCTGCCACTAACCCTAACCCTGTGGCTCCACCCAAACCAGGTGGCGATCGCATGGCAATTCCGGGCATCAAACATATTATTGCCGTCTCTAGTGGCAAGGGTGGCGTGGGCAAAACCACCGTATCGGTTAACCTGGCAGTCGGTCTGGCCGAGATGGGCGCAAAAGTCGGCATCCTCGACGCGGATATTTACGGGCCAAACGTGCCGCTGATGCTGGGCATGGATGACTTTCGCTTCAGTGCCGAGCATATCAGCACCGATGCCAATGGTATGGATGTCGTGCAACCCGCATTTAACTACGGAGTCAAAATTGTCTCCAGGGCATTCACCCACGGCCACCAGCCGTTACCCTGGCGCGGGCCAATGCTGCACGGCATTATTCGCCAATTCCTCACCCAGGTGAATTGGGGCGAGCTGGATTATTTAATCGTGGACATGCCACCTGGCACTGGTGATGCCCAAATGACACTGATTCAATCGGTGGCAACTTCCGGAGCAGTAATTGTCACGACACCGCAAAATGTATCGCTGCTGGATTCCTATAAAGGCTTGCAGATGTTTGAGAATATGGGCGTTCCCATTCTCGGCATCGTGGAAAACATGAGTTACTTCATCCCCCCAGATATGCCCGATAAGCAGTACGACATTTTTGGCTCCGGCGGCGGTACGAAGACGGCATCTGAACTGGGCATTCCTTTACTGGGCTGCGTGCCGTTGGAAATTGGTTTGCGCGAAGGAGGGGATCGCGGCGTGCCTATCACGCTCAGTCATCCTGAATCTGCTTCTGCCCAGGCTTTAAAAGCGATCGCTCAAGCAGTTGCTAGTAAAATAGAAACATTGGGACAAGCCTAAATACTCAAGTTTGCTGCTACATCAAAGGGGATTGGCGGTGGAGCGTTTGCAGAGGGCGCTCCCTGTTGCTTAAGCTTAGTGTGAGCGATCGCTTTGGGCAACTTGCTAGCTGGCTCTGATCTAGTCTCGCCACTCAGGCGATCCAAACTCGGTCTCGAAATCATTGTCGATGTGCAGGAGGGTAACGTCGCGACCGTTGCGTCCTAGGACTCGGGTTGCGGCAAGCCAACACTCTGCCTGCTCAGATCTTTTTAGGATAAGATCCTGACTCCAGATTCCGTTGCGGGCATGAAAAGAAACGCGGTAGTATGCGGCTGGAAGCAGCGACCAGCGACCAATCAGAAAGTCGGCGGGGGAGTTGATCTCGCCCCAATACTTCTTGAAGATATCTCGCGACGCATCCATGTCTCTCACTCGAATTCGAAGATCATACAGTGGGAATTCACCTATTCTTATAACCACGATGTTCTGCGCAATAGAAAGCCCCAAGTCAAAGTGATAGAGCATAAAATAACAGAACGAATCACCTCCAGTCTGTACACTCTCTATACGCTTCTGGATAGAGAGCATCTCTTCTCTAAGTTTGGTAAGTTGTTGTGAAGTATCCAATTCAAGATAGTCAATTCCAAGGAATTGTTTGCGTATGGATGCAAAAGCAGGAGTGTCCAAGATGGTGGTCATACGCTCCAAGTGATAAATTTCTGTCCGAATATCTGTCGCAGAATTGGCAAGATCCCGACGTTCAGCAAGCATGAGTTCCTGATTGGTCACGAAAACAAATCCTTCGGCGCTGTTCTTGCGCGCACCTTTTGCGTCACTTAGAAACTTCTTTTTTATACAAGCGAAGGATTGCTGACCACTAGGAAAATAAACACCCATCACCCAAAGTTGCCCATCTTTGCTGCACATCGCATCCTTGCCACCATCTTTGCCGCCGAGGGGGTGACTCGGGTCAAGATCAGAAAACCCATCGGCCAGTAGCACTTGCGCGGAGAGACGCTCCGATAATCCCTGTCCAGAAGTCCATTCGCGCAGGCGATGCCATGTCTCGTCCCAACGAGGTGTCGTCATGAATCGAGGTCTCCAAAAGTCCAGCTAACGGCAAAATTCACCTACTATCATAGCTTTCCATTTCTATAAGAGACAAACAAAATTATTCAGATATAACGATTCTATTCGGTGCGATCGCCTTTGCTATTAACCAACCTCCCTCCTCCCAAATTATCTCTGCAAACTAACTTAGCGATTTCAAATGAGAAAATGTGCGATCGCTCTTCCTCAAAATGATTGATGTCAGACTTCGCAAGGGTCGCTTGTTGGTGACTGATTGGCATTTTGAGCGGCAAGCATTGCATTCATATGCATAAAGATACGATCTAGTTCTCCAATCATCTCTAGCTCAGGAATTTCTTCTAGTGTAAGTTCATCCACTTTCTTTTTATCAAGAAGCTGCTCCATGCGAGTCTGCAACTGCTCGCTAAATTTAAAAAGCTTGAACTGCCCAACTTGTTCAAGTTGGATCTCGTGGAGTAATAGTGACGGCTTGACAATAGTTGTAACCATGTTTGTATTTAAACCATGTCATTTTATGTGTTGCAAAGAAAAAGTTGTTAGCTCAAGCCGATCTTGCTCAGTCCAGGTATCACTAATATCAATAAGACTAACATTTTGCTGAGTTAGATCGTTCAGGATTAAAGCAGCCAGATGCAGGCGATCGCTCAGTGGCAGCTTGCCGACAATATTTTGGTAAATTTCTTGGACAGTCTGGGTAGTGTTGGGCATAGCTATTCCTCCTGTCATTATCTTAATCCCAACTGCCGCCAATTCTCGGTTTGCAAACCAGGAACTCGACCGAATTCCCGTTGGTTTGCGGTGACCATGAGAAGATTATACTGAAGAGCAGTAGCAGCTATCAAAACATCGTAAGCACCTATCGGCTGACCTTGAGATTTTAAAATGGCACGGATGTGAGCTGCTCGCTCAGCTTCTAGATTTCTAAAAGGGAGAATTGTCACCGAAGTAAGAAAGCTAGCGATCGTTGATTCAATTTTTTGAGCGCGTTGAGGATTGATGAGCAAGCCGTAACGTAACTCCATGACCGTAATAATTGAAACCGCAACACTGCTAGGCGGTGTTTGCTTAAGTCTGCTTTGAGTGCCGAGTTCACCCTTGATAAAATCGCTGATGACGCAAGTATCGAGTAGATATTGCATCAGAAAAGCTCAGGTTCACTTGGGGTTAGGAGTTCACTGCGATAGGACTCAAAAGCAGGGAAGTCTGGCATCCCCTCATAGGATAAAACAGTATCAGACCACTTATCCACTATATTCGGTGTAGTTTGGGTTAGCTGACGTAAAGCCTCAAGAATCAGGGTTTGAAGCGGAATATTCGATTGAGCCGCCTGGCGAATAAGGTCTTGTTCGAGATCTTGAGGTAGGTCAAGCATGATTTGCATGAGTTACTTTTCTTAATTTAGGGTTGGTAGTAGGGTTCTTGTGCAATTTTATAAAGCGACATCAATCAGGGTTGCTTCAAAATCACTAAGCTCTGCTTCACTGATTAGCATTTTGAGTGGCAAGCACTGCATTCATAATAATGCGGGCTAGTCTTCAAAATTCCTGAGAACATCTAGCAAAGCTGACTGTGCCTGAGTTGGCACCAGATCGTTCAAGGGAAGTTCTCGCTTGCCGCCGCCAACCTTGACCATCGTGCTACCCAGCACCCGATCCACTGCATCGGCATTTATGCCGTCGGCAAGCATGGGGTAAAACTTTTCTGCCAGGACGGTGTGTAAATGTGCTTCGCCTAGATATAAATGCCATTTCGCAATATCGATGTAGACTTCCTCGGCGATCGCGGCTGCTAATTTTTCGATACTTTCTGAAGTCATAGACATAATTTTTATTGCTCCCTAGCGCTGAATTTACTTGTCGGAGTTCTTAAGTTTCATTTCTTCGTGAAGACCCAGATTGCGTGTCCCAAAAGGAGTAACGCCCAAACTCCAGTTACCTGAATTGTCCAATCCCAATCAGCATAGAGCACGGAACGCACGAACCACATACCCGAAACTGTGGCAGCAAAGATACCAACGTGCAAAGCAAAATTAACCCGTCTTTCCAGGCTTTGATATTCAGGATCTCTGGGATCGGGTGGCTTCGATAAACTGAGAGGCATGGGCAATTGCTAATCGTTAATTAAGTTAGGTTAGGGTGAGCATTGACCACCTTAACACTAGTTAACTCAATGCTAGCTCAGATTGGCATTTTGTCAGGCAGTTAACTAAAGCTTCGATCTGCTCGATGGTATGGGTTGCCATCAGCGTCAGGCGAATGCGAGCCGTCGGTACAGTAGGGGGACGGATGGCGGGTGCAAATATGTCATTTTGTCTGAGATAGGCAGCTACGTTTAAGGTTTGGGTTGTATCGCCAACTTTAAGCGCGACGATCTGCGAGTCGGTGCTGAAAGGTTCTATCTGGACTGCACTCAGAGCTTGTTTCAGAGCTGTCAAATTCTGCCATAGCTGCTGGCGGCGTTGCGGTTCGGTTTGAATAATCTTCACTGCTGCCAAAGCAGCGGCAGTATCAGCCGGAGACAGACCCGTCGTATAAATCCAACTGGCGGCACGGTTCCGCAAAAAATCGATTAACTCCGCCGAGCCAGCTACATATCCCCCTAAACTCCCCAACGCTTTACTCAGCGTACCTACTTGAATTAACGGCCTATTAATACCCAAAGCATTGGTGACACCCGCGCCGCGATCGCCAAATACCCCAGTGGCATGGGCTTCATCCACCAGCACCATGCAGTCGTAGCGATCGGCTAGATCCATAATTTCTCCCAACGGACAAAGATCGCCATCCATGCTGAACACCGTATCGGTAGTAATTAGACAGCGACGGTAGCGATCGCGATGCTGCTCCAATTCCCGCGCCAAGCTGCTTATATTAGCGTGGCTGTAGGTAATTACCTGCGCTCCACTGAGAATAGCGCCATTTTTGAGGCAGGAATGATTGTAGGCATCCTGTAAAACTAAATCGCGAGCGCCAACCACTGATGCGATCGCGCCTAAATTCGCCAAATAACCGGAGCTAAATACAAGTGCGGCTTCGGTCTGCTTGAGCGAGGCGATCGCGGTTTCCAGTTCCTGATGCAAATCTAAATGCCCGGATACGAGGCGCGAACCCGTAGCTCCAGTGCCATAGGTTTGCGTTGCGGCGATCGCTGCCTCAATTAGACGCGGATCCCCCGCCAGACCCAAGTAATTATTGCTGGCAAACATCAGCGTATCGCGATCGTCGATCTTGACTACAGTGTCAGCGCGACTGGAAATTGTGACAGGCGATCGATGCCAATTCGCTTGGTGAACTACCTGTAGAGCATGGCCGATCCAGTCATAGGGTTTTGCCATAGATTTTGACCGCAAACGTATTGAGAATCAGATGCAACCTGGATACTAATTTATGTTAAGTTCACAAAGGTACAATTAATTTTTGGTAGTCCTGAAGAAGTAATGATATTTAACGATTGGGGTTGGGGGGCAAGCCCCCCAACCCCACGGTAACCATTACTTGCATACCACTACCTAATTTTTGTATCACATGTGCTTGACGGAGATTTTAGTTGCTGTGGTGGCGCTAAGAGATTAAAGTCCCGTGGGGAGCAGCAACTAAATGACATATGGGAAGGTTTTTGACGACATGAACCAAGCAAGGGTGACTTTTGCTAAGAGTGTAGGTTTCAAAAAAGAATTAAATCGGCGAGTTGAAAACTATTTCAATTCTAACCAAATTAAGCCCCGCGATAATTTGGCGATGTATTTCAAAACTGCCATCATTTTGGGATGGTTGCTCTCAGCCTGGTCAATTACCGTATTTGCACCATTACCTCTGGGCGCAAGGGTAATTGGCTGTATGGTTGTGGGATTGGCACTGGGAGGCGTGGGTATGAGTATCGGGCATGATGCCAATCATGGGGGCTATTCCAGCAATCATCGCGTCAATAGAGCGATCGGCTTGCTCTACGATGTCATCGGGCTATCCAGCTATCTCTGGCGCTTCCGCCATAATTTCTTGCATCACACCTATACAAATATGTTGGGACACGATGTGGAAATTCATGGTGACGGTTTAGTGCGGATGTCACCGACGATGGAGCATAAGTGGTACCACAGGTTTCAGCATCTATTTGTCTGGTTCATCTACCCAATTATTCCCTTCTATTGGTCTTATGGCGATATCAAACTGGGATTTTTCGATCGCCAATACCACACACATAAAATTCCCAAACTCTCAGTTTCAGAATCAATTACTTTAGTTGGTTTGAAGTTATTGGGGATGGCATGGTTGATTGGGGTTCCCATTTACGTGGGCTACTCTCCTCTAGAGGCGATTCTTGGTTACCTGATTGCTTACATGACCTACGGCTTTGTAATTTGCATAATTTTCATGTTGGCGCACGTACTGGAGCCAGCCGAATTTATCGAACCGGATCCTGATTCCAACAGTATTAGCGATGAATGGGCAATTCTACAGGTGAAAACTACGGTCGATTTTGCGCCTCATAATCATATCCTTAACTGGTATGTTGGCGGTCTTAACTATCAAGTGATTCACCATCTATTTCCCCATGTCTGCCACATCCATTATCCCAAGCTGGCTCCCATCGTGGCGGATGTTTGCCGGGAGTTTGGGGTCAAATATAATGTTTATGACAGCTTTGGTGGAGCGATCGCTGCTAATTACAATTGGCTAAAAGCAATGGGTCAGCAAGCATCCTGAGACTCATAAGGGTGTAGCCCGTAGCTCCTCAAGACAGATATCCCGGCTCTTTTGTGTAAGCCCTAAGTACAAATGATTTGGGATTGCTATAGACGACCGGGATTTAGGATCCCCTGGGGATCGAATTTCTGTTGTAGCGCTTGCATAACATGGAGCGCATTCCCCGTGTAACCCCATACGTCCATCTCTTGTTTTAACTCATTTGGCGCTTCTAGCACGGAGAGAAATCCATCTGTTTTCTCAGCTAGAGTTCTGATTTTGAGAATCTGGTGCACCCGATCTGCAATTGAAGCTTCTGCGCGGAAGTCACAACGCAGAACACCTAAGCCACTACCAGCATGAACCTGTGCGCAAGCGGACAAATCGGGAGAGATACCTGACAGCGATCTCAACACAGAACAAGCTTCTGAACCTAAAATCCCCACTTTGCAGATTACAGTGCGATCGCGATCGCTAACCTGCCAAATTAAATTCCGTAACTGAGGCCAAAAGCGCTTGGAGTCTTCAATCTTTGTCGCCTTAAGATTGAGAGTCTTAGCAAGTTCGGCAAGGCGATCGCACTGCTGGGTCACGCTTTGCGCAATACTATCAAACCTCACAGCCAGCCCCAAGCCGTTACCCAATCCCGAATCCAAGCTCGATACTATGCGATCGGATAGCAAATCAACCGCGCTCGGTGTTAGCGATGACATCGGAATTTCAGTTCTGGCTCGCGCGATCGCATCCATGTCGCCCGTTAGCAACATCGTGGCAGAGGCTGCGGCCAAAGGATATAAGCGAAAAGTAACCTGAGCGATCGCCCCCAGGGTACCGTAGGAGCCGGTCAATAATTTCATCATGTCGTAGCCCGCTACATTCTTAACTACGCGCCCCCCTGCTTTCACCAGTTCGCCATCCGATCGCACGAACGAAACCCCGATGCACATGTCTCGCACGCTGTTGTAGCGGTGGCGCAGCGAACCAGTATCTCCCGCTGCCACAATACCGCCAATCGTAGCGCGATCGGCATATGCTGGGTCAATTGCTAAAAACTGACCGGATTTTGCCAAGATTGCCTGCAAATCTGCAAACCGCATCCCAGCCTCCACCGTGACGGTCAGATCGCCCTCAGCATGTTCGATTAAGCGATTTAACCTTGCCGTACTAACTACCAGTTGTACGCTACCTACTGCATTACCCCAACTTAACTTACTCCCCGCACCGCATAAGAGCAGTTTGTAATTATTTTCATGGGCAAACGCGATCGCCGCGCTCAGTTGCTCGACCGTAGACGGATAGATCGCATGGCTGGGCGTATTGTCTGGTAAGAGCGATCGAGATATTCGCTGTCTGAAATCGCGATCGAGGCTGTCCCACTCCACAACACCGTCGGCATCGACAATTTGAGCTAAGGTAGCTGTACTGATTAAACTTGACGACATGGATGGCATTTCAAGAATGGGCTGCCATCATCGTATTTTTTCCTGGATCTTATGTCTAGCTCAAAGGACTTACGCATTTATAGCCGTAGACAGATCTGTTAGGACAGGGGGTGTGGGGGCTGCGCCCCCACGCAGGGGTGGAACCCCTGCACCCCGCCCGTCCTAAGCCTATTGGCTATAGCTATAAATAAATAAAGCATAGGTCGCATTCTATAATTCGTATGGAATTACTAGAGTAATCATGATGTACGTTGCCGCACTGGGCCTAGATGTAGGACGCAAGCGCATCGGAGTTGCCGGATGCGATCGCACTGGATTAATCGCCCACGGAATTACGACGATCGAACGGCGATCTTGGCAAGCAGATCTAGAACAGTTGCAAGCCCTGGTGGATAGCCGTCAGATCGACACCCTGGTTGTGGGGTTACCCTACAACATGGATGGCACGCTGGGCTATCAGGCGCGTCAAGTGCAGAAGTTTGCCCGTGCTGCCGCTAAGCAACTAAACTTAACCCTGGAATACGTTGACGAGCGACTAACTTCGTTTGAGGCAGAGCAGATGATGCACGCACAGGGAATTTCCACGCGATCGCACAAAGGGGTAGTCGATCGCAAAGCAGCGGCGATTATCTTGCAGCAATGGCTGGAACAACAACGATAGTCTATGCGGGGGAATTATCGAAATATCTAATGAATTATCTCGGATTTCTATAGCTAAGTATTTTGGCTACCAAAAACTGTCATAATCTTTAAAACAATTACCCAAGTTATTCCAAATCTAGAGCTTTATAGCGGTTTACAAGCAAGTAAGTACATTTATCTATGCGTGCTGAACTACTTGGATCGCATAAAAGCTACAAGCATTAAACCTGGGTATTAGCTAGATCGAATTAAACTCGCACTGGTACAACTTCACCCCAACATATGGACGAATCAATTTTGAGTTTGACTGATGAAACAGGTAAGACGCTTCCTTGCCAGGTTGAAATTACCCTAGAGGTCGATCGAGAGGAGTATTTTCTGTTAAAACCAATCGACCATGCTGTATATATCTTTGCTTGGGGTGAGGGGGATGACGAAGAAGACCAACTCTTGCTTGATATTGAGGAAGAGGAGCTAGACCGCGTTTTTTCAATTGCTCAAGCCGTGCTGTCGGAGCAAAACCTTAAGCTCCAGCGCACCGCCTATACATTAACTGCCTCAGGAGAATTGCCGGAGCTAGATGAGGATGAAATCTTTACAATTGATGCCGAGGATGAGGAAGCTAGCGAAGAATTCCAGGAGCTAGCCCACTTTTTCTATGAGGAACAAGAGTATTCGATATTTACGTCGTTAGATCCGCTCATGTTTTTTGCCAAGCTAGATAGCAGCGGCAAACCCCAGTTACTTACCCCAGAGGAAATACAGCGGATTCAACCCTATGTTGAAGAGCATTTGATGGATCTAGATGAAGAAATCTAAGCAGTTATTCTATGGTTTTTTCTTCCCGATCGCTATCTTAGGAAGTGCTTGGGGCGGAGGTTTATGGTGGTTATGGGTCAGTGCCGCACCCACTAATAATACTACTACCAGTTCTCCCATCAGGCTGGTTATTCCTGAAGGCACGCCCATGCAGGTAATTGGACAGGAACTAGAATCTACAGGAGTAATCCGCTCTAGTTTGGCCCTGAGGTTGTGGTTGCAATGGCTGGCAATTAAAGAAGGCAATACTCGCTCTCTTCAAGCTGGTACGTACGACTTTAATCTGAACCAGCCCCTTAGTGAGGTTGTGTCGCAGATGCAGACAGGGAAACCCACAGAGGTGCGCTTCACCATACCTGAAGGGTGGTCGCTAGAGCAAATGGCCGAATTCTTCGAGCAAAAAGGCTATTTCCCTGCTAAAGACTTTATTGCTGCTACGGGCAAAAGCGCGATCGGTCGCAGACCCTGGCTACCCAAAGATATTGCGAGTCTGGAGGGGTTTCTGTTTCCCGATACCTACCAAATAGTGGAAAAGGAGATTACCCCAGAGCAGGTAGTTGACCTCATGCTCAACCGCTTTGAAGAGGTAGCATTACCGCTGTATCAGTCTCACACAAAAACTCAACCCAAGCCGTCCTTGAGTTTGGCAGAATGGGTCACTCTATCAAGCATTGTGGAGAAAGAGTCGGTATTAGACAAGGAGCGTAAAATAATTGCAAGTGTATTTTTGCAGCGCCTGAAGCGAAATATGCGTCTCGAAGCTGACCCCACGGTTGAATACGGACTTAAAATCAAGCAAACCAAGGAAAAGCCGCTGACCATCGAGCAAGTCCGCACGCCTTCGCCATATAATACCTATCTCAATCCTGGGTTGCCCCCAGGGGCGATCGCCGCGCCCGGACTCGCCAGCCTCGAAGCTGTTCTGTCTCCCGAGCCTACTGAATATCTGTTTTTTGTGGCGCGCTACGATGGCAGTCATATCTTTAGTCGCACATTGGCGGAACACAATAAAGCCCTAAATCAGGTTGACCATAGCATCAAACAGCAAACCGATAAACTCCAGACTGAAAAAACACAACCTGAGAAACCAAAAACTGAAAAACCTCGGTCAGAAAAACCGAAACCACGTTCGTGAATATGTTCGCGGGTATAATTACTGGAAACCCATAGCAGACCCAATCTCGTTCTAACCCATAATGCATCCATGGCAGCTAATTACTCCCGATCTTGTTTTACGCAAGCCCATTTGGGAACTCACACCCGCGCTTTTATCGGAGCACAAGCTGCGCGGGCTAGTTCTGGATGTAGATAACACGATTATTGGTGATAGCGAAACGGAAGTATGTCAGGAAGTACGGCAGTGGCTTGATGCCATGCGGCATGACTATAATATCTGGCTGATTAGCAATAATTTTAGTAATCGGCGCATTCAGGGCATTGCCGAGTCCTTAAACTTACCTTATCGCAGCCGTGCTGGGAAGCCATCACGACGCGCAGTTAGGCAGGCCTTAGAGGTAATGGAAATGCAACCGGCAGAGGTAGGCATGGTAGGAGATCGCCTGTTCACCGATGTCCTGGTTGGCAACAGGTTAGGCATGTTTACGATATTAGTACAGCCGATCGATAACAAAAAAGCCTCCTGGCTGGGCGAGCGATCGCGCCTATTACGCAATTGGGAACTCTGGCTTGCCCGTATATCTGGGGTTAATATTTAGAGTTTAGAGCGATCTGCGATCGCCGAATTAGCTAAGTACCGATAGCGATACTTAGCTAATTCCAAGACACTGCAGCAAACGCATTGCGTGTAAATCCCGACCTAACCAATTGCAAAGCTAAAAGCAGTCAGTATTGTCACCAGCAACAGCAGGATACCCCCTATCATGAAAGACATATAGCGGCGTTGCGCTTGCGGTGTAATGGGTTCTTCCAGATACATGGTCGGTTCAATCGCATAAACGTTGAACGTTCCTTCCTCATCTACGGTGTATCCAGGGCGGAGAAGCTCGTTTTTCTTTTCTTGTTTAAGAGTACGCATTTGTGCCTCCTCTTTAATGCTTCATACTAAAATCATAACAGGTTTTTAAGAAAAATTGACAATATTAAGCTGTTTATGGTAGCCTAGGTGGCTTTGTTTTATTCAATAGATCTGGCTTGCAGAACCACCATGCACGCAAGAGATCTTATGCGCGTGCTGGTGCAGTGAGATGGTTTGCAGGCAGACGAGAATGGGGTTATTCACCTATCTATTGCTCAGTTCAGCTTGTGAACTAGCACCTAGTGTTGCAAATCATAAATTTTGCAACATGGGGGAATGGGGGCAAAGCCCCCAGAAGGGGGTTTCACCCCCTCCACCCCCTCCAAAACTTTGGTTTTGGTGTACTAGTAATCAATTGACATGCTCTTAAAGGAAGATTTAGGGGTATTGTTAGCGCTAGTATTGCTTTTGGGTTTGGGCTTCTGCTCTGGTGAGGGTTTGGTAGGCGCGCCGGAAGCATTGATGAGGTCGGCTTTAAGTCGATCCAAACTATCATCGAGCTTGGTACCGCTTTCTGTAGCTTCGGCTTCTAGCTTGGTACGTTCGCGTTCTAGATCGTCCAACCGTTGTAAAATTTGCTGGGAGCGATCGTGTAAGGTCTGGAGTTCTTTTTTTAACCGTTCCTTTTCGCTCGCCAACTGATGCAATTGCAAGTAGATTGACGAAGAATTCTTTTGCAGCGGCATAGAATGTAACTTCTGCGATCGCCTGCCAGCAGTCCGGTTTGATGTACTCATAAGCCTCTATTTCGAGCCTGGTTGCGGATTAGCTTTAACTCGACCATAACACAGATCGCGATCGGCACAAATAGCAGGGCTGTCTTGCCTCTTTTTCTGTAAACTAGATGAAAGCAGATATTAAGTTTAAACTAATTACACTAAATCCTTATTTTTAATTACCTATGAGTATAGTTAGTAAAGTTTTACTCAGAGCCGACGATGAGTTGCGCTATCCCACGATCGCCGAACTAAACAGCATCGGCAGCTTTTTACAAACAGGTGCCCAACGCTTGCGAATTGCCACCTTACTGACAGAAAACGAAGATAAAATTGTTAAGAAAGCCAGCGGCGAGCTTTGGAAGATTCACCCAGACTACATTTCCCCAGGTGGTAACGCCTACGGACAAAGGCAACGCGCCCAATGTCTGCGCGACTATGGCTGGTATTTACGCCTGGTCACCTATGGTGTCGTAGCTGGGGACAAGGAACCAATTGAAACGATCGGTTTGATCGGCGCGCGTGAAATGTATTCTTCTCTGGGAGTACCCCTAGTAGGTATGGCTGATTCGATTCGCTGCCTAAAAGATGCTTCGCTGGCTCTAATGAGCAAAGAAGATGCTGATGCTACTGCACCTTATTTCGACTATATAATCCAGGGAATGTCTTAATCCAAGGAATATCTTGAGTCTTTGTACGGTCGGCTTTGAAATATTTTGAAATATCTTGATGCTGCAAGCGCTTCAGCAGCTAAACACGCTCTAACTCACTTGCAAACTGGTACCTAATCCCGCTTAACTTTTGTCAAGGCAAAGGTAGGCGGGATTGGTTTTCGCTTGGAGCGTTCCAGCAAATTCTGTCTGCGGCTATATTTGTGTTTCGCTGTCTGGTGATGGCTGTTCGGGCGCGCGCGCTTGGTCGATCGGTTGAATGCAGAAGCTGGCGATCAGAGCGATCGCCAACCACCAGATAATCTGGACTTGAGGGCGATACCAAATGGTGTCAAATAAGCCTTGAGCCATTAGTCCTACTATGATGCTCAAGGAGGCTGCAATCCATAACCCCTCTGAGGCTCGCTCGGCTCGCAAGCGGTTGAAGTTCTGCCATCCATACCGTATGACCGTAGCTACTAACCAGATATAGCAAGCTAAACCAACAATGCCAGACTCAAATGTAATTTCTAAAGGTACGGAATAAGCGCCTAAGGCGCTATAACCGGGTCTTTGGTAGTAGGGGTAAATTTGATTGAATACTCTGTTGCCTGGCCCATAACCTAGAACGGGTTTCTTCTTAATCATTTGCAAGACAGACATCCACACATTCAAGCGAAAGTTATTACTGCTGTCATTGCGTCCAAAAAAGATACTGAGGAATCGCACTCTTTGCTTGGGGAAGATGACAAGCGCTAGAGCGATCGCACCCACTGCACCACTAAGTACTCCTGGGATCGTCCATTTTGGTAGCCGACTGGCCCACCAGTGTGCCAGACAAATAAGCAGTGCTAAACCTTCCGCAATCTGCCCTATTTGCCCCGCACGGCTGTAGGTGAGAGATGTGCAGTACCAGGCAGCGATCGCGACACCGAGCGCCACAAACTTCACGCCCCAACTCCGCCAGTGAATTGCTCCTACCACACCCAAAGGGATAGCAGGTAAGAGATATCCAGCCAGCAGATTGGGATTGAGCAAGAAGCTATAGATTCTCGTAGTGCCTGCTAATTCGGAAGTAGGGTCAGTCCAGGTTGCCAAATCCTCCGCGCCTAAAATCGATTGCCGCATGCCATGAATGCAAACTAAAACTGTCGTCAGCAGGTACGTGCCCACTAAAAGAGATCGCCACGGAATCTTGTTACTAGAGCGCATGACTCGGTTGAGGCAGGCAAAGATGATGAAGTATATGGTCAACTTGACCCAACCATCGATCGCTGCCCGTCGCGCTGGCGAGAGCATGGTAGCAATCGATGCAATGCCCCAATAGACAGCCAGAGGTAAATGAATGGGAGTCCAGACTGAGGTGGCGGCATCTATTGCCTTGCTAGCGCGATCGCCAACCCAAAGGAATACCCAGTAAATCGCGATCGCAGCCGAAACAATACCGATCTGATTGTTTGAGAGATAGGGCAATAAAGCCAGCAAACCAATCAGTAATAGACCGCACAGACTGGTACTAACCAGGTAACTCCCCTGCTGCCAATTGCCTAGGTAAAGCAAAATGGCGCGCATCTGGCTGTGATGCCACCATTCTTGCCATAGTTTGATGTTTGTAAATTTAAGTTTGGCATCCATAAGGTTTAGGGCGATCGGCTTTCAGCGGTCAGCTTTAGCATAACCATGAAACCGCAAAATATCATGACTTTGTATCTTAACTAAAAAGCGATGAATGCAACCTAACTGCTAGAACCCAATCCCTTAACCAGGAAAGATCGGTGGGGGCTGGCAACATTTCGCCACGCCAGTCTAATAGCTGCACCAAGATCAAATAGCCTACACCCAAAATGACGGTGATGGCACCCGTCAGAATTGCTACCCATTGCGATCGCTGCATAATTCTTATTATTTCAAACCAGGAACAGTACCTGCTATTATCGCTTTTGGACAAGGCTTAGCAATGGTAATAATTTAAATCGCAGTTCGTAACGCTGCATAAAATAACCAGAGTCTTCCTAGCACCGGACACCTAACGTCGGAACAATCCCATTTCCCAAAGCGTCACTATGCCCAGAGCAAACTTTTGGAGCTAGGTGATGAGCTATAGCCTTTCTTGGTCAACAAAAGCAGAGGTTGAATATCCCTCAGTCTCAGTGTCAGATGAAAAACTCTCTAATCTAGACTTGGTTTGCCTGTGCCAGCAAGGCTCGCAGCCCAGCAAGTCAGCTTTCGCCGAAATTATGCGTCGGCACCAGTCACATGTTGACCAATTGCTGTACAAGTTAGCACCAGATTGGCAAGATAGAGCAGATCTAGCCCAGGAAGTATGGCTGCGAGTCTATCGCAATATCAAGCGCTTGCAGGAACCAGAGAAGTTTCGCGGTTGGCTGAGCAGAATCGCCACAAACCTGTTTTATGACGAACTGCGCAAGCGCAAGCGCGTTGGCACCTCAGTTTCGTTAGATAACCCCCTACAGACTGGTGATGGTGGAGAAATTGAATGGGAACTGCCCAGTAACGAACCTGGGCCCGTAGATAATTTGTCAACTCAGGAATTTTACGAGTATCTGCGCAAAGCGATCGCCGATCTACCCGCAGGTTTCCGCGAAACGATTGTCTTGAGAGAAATTGAGGGGCTTTCCTACGAAGAAATTGCTGAGATTACAGGTGTATCTCTGGGTACTGTCAAATCGCGTATTGCCAGAGCTAGAATCAGGTTACAAACCCAACTTCAACCATACATATCCAGCCTGTGAAGTAGAGGTCTCCCAGTTATGAATAACCTAAACGATAACAAAATGCACACTCCCGATCCTGAAGAGCAATTCGAGCTATTAAGTCTCTACATGGACAATGAAACTAGTCCTGCTGAGAAGCGCCAGGTCGAGCAATGGCTGGCAACAGAACCTAGCTTTCGCAATCTGTACCATCAACAACTCAGACTGCGCCAGTTACTGATCGATTTGCCTGTGCCCGGCAGCACTCGGGTGGAAGCACAAGCGAATAGAGACAAGACTGAGGTGGTAGTAAATCGAGTGCTGGCTAAGCTAGAGGAGCGCTCTAGGCACCGTCGCATGGCATGGGGAGGTATTGCGGCTGTAGCAGTACTGGTAGGTGCAGTTGGCTCGATATTAACTTTTAACTCGCCGACAAAAGATTTAAATTTTTCCACCGCCTCCAATACCATTAAACCTCAAGAAAGTATTACCCCCCAGGAACCACTGCTGCTAGCGATGGAGAGACCTTTGATTCCTATGCCAAAGTCAATGGCAGTTACGGATATTAAGTAACTGACTTTACGCGGAATCCTTATATATTTTAACCTGTACTTACCTTTACACATAAGGGTCGCAGGGGCGTAGCCCCCGTCTTGGTTTTGTTCCCCTCTCCCTGAGGGAGAGGGGTTAGGGGTGAGGGTTTCAGGGTCTTCTACGTACAGTGAGTTAAGTAAATCCAAGACTGGAACTTAAGGGTGTGAAGAAAAATACCATACCGCATGTAGGGGCGAACGGTCGTTTGCCCCTGCTGGTGTTACGATAGGGCGTGGCTGAAGATCGCGCCTTTTTTATTTATGCCTCAAACTGCAACATTAGAATCCAACCATAGCCTTACAATTGTTTGGCATCGACGCGATCTGCGGATTGACGATAACCCTGCCCTCCATGCTGCCTCGCAGCAAGGCGCTATAGTAGTTGGCATATTTATCTTCGATCCGGCCATCCTTAAAAGTATGGAAACGGGTGGCGGTAAAGTGGATTTTATGTTGGGTTGTCTGCGGGAATTGCAGGCTAACTATCAGCAGCTAGGCAGCGATCTGCTGTGTTTTTATGGCGAACCAGTTCAAACTCTACGACAAGTAGCTGAAGCATTCCAGGTGAAGCAGGTATTTTTTAACTGCGATATCGAGCCCTATGCCCGTCAAAGGGATGGGGCTGCCCGCGATGCTCTTAAAGGGATTGGCGTTGAGTTGAAAGGCTTTATCGACATTGGCTTGCACGATCCGGCCGCGATCGCGACCAATTCCGGCGAACCATATAAAGTCTATACTCCCTTCTGGCGTAATTGGATAAGTTTACCCAAACCCCATCCTTACGGCGGTACGCATCCCGTAGGGAATCGCCCCCCTCGAATGGATAAAATTGCAAATCTCGGCAATTACGATCGCGCCTGCCAACAAGCTGGAGCGATCGCTCTACCTACTCTATCGGAGTTGGGTTTTAGCCACAATCAAATTCTACCGAAATCTGGCGAGAGCGCTGCCCAATCGCTCCTCGATGCTTTCTGCGATTCCAATCTCATCCTGCGTTACAAAGAAGCGAGAGATATCCCATCCCAAGCTGGCACATCTATGCTGAGTCCGCATCTGCGCTTCGGCACGATTGGAATTCGGCGGGTGTGGCAAAGCGCGATCGCTGCTACCGACCGCGTCCGCAGTGAAGAAGAAGCGAACGGCATCCAAACCTGGCAGCAGGAACTTGCCTGGCGCGAGTTCTATCAAAACGTGCTATTTCACTTTCCCGAACTGGCGATCGGTGCCTATCGTCCTCAGATGCAACGCTTTGAGTGGGATGATAATAGGGCATATTTTGCTGCCTGGTGCGAGGGGCGTACGGGATATCCTATTGTCGATGCCGCCATGCGACAACTGAATCAAACTGGTTGGATGCACAATCGCTGTCGTATGATTGTGGCTAGCTTCTTAACTAAGGATCTATTGCTAAATTGGCAGTGGGGAGAACTATATTTCATGCAGCAGCTTGTGGATGGCGATCTTGCTGCCAATAATGGTGGCTGGCAATGGAGTGCTTCTAGCGGGATGGATACAAAACCATTGCGGATTTTCAACCCCATGACGCAGGCGCGCAAATACGATCCTGAAGCCGAGTATATTTTGCAGTGGTTGCCCGAACTCCAAGGTTTAACCACAGCCGAGTTACTCAGTGGAAATATCCCCCCCCATCAATGCCGAAAGCACAACTATCCCACACCCATAGTCGCGCATGACACCCAGCAAAGAATATTCAAATCGCGCTATCAGGCGGCTAAAGATGTATAGCTTAGCGGTGCAACCATCTATTTCGCAGCTATAGCGGTTTTCAGATGAAAACGAGAAGGGGGTTTGGGGGCAACGCCCCCAAGAAGGGGTTCTACCCCTTCACCCCATCAATAAAACCCGTTCTCAATTGCAAAGCGCTATAACACAAACGAGTCATCACCCAATCGGGTGAATTAATTCTAGCCCAGTAGGGTTAGTCCTTTGGCGCGATCGGGCGAGATCCAGTTCAATCGACCAAGTGAAGCTTTCTCCAAGGATAGTAGTTACTATAAGAGAGTCTCAGATGAGGGGACACAAATGTGTACTTACAGAATAGCCAAAAAGCAGACTAAACTTATTACTTACATACCTTGGGGGGATCGATGTATGGATATTATCGATTATTCTTTAACTCAATCACAATATGACGCTCTGGCAGCGTTGCTAGCAGAAATTCAAAGTGAGGATTTCTTTGAGCTACCTGCCTAATATTTTAGAGTGTCAAACTCTCGCCCCTTTGCAAAAGAAAAGGCTAGAATAAAAAGGTTTGACCTCTAATAACCCCATAAAAATCATGCCGCTACCTATTGTTGCTATTGTTGGTCGTCCCAATGTGGGGAAGTCTACGCTGGTAAACCGACTAGCAGGGGAGCAATTCGCCATCGTATTCGACGAGCCTGGAATTACGCGCGATCGCACCTATCGTAATTGCTTTTGGGGCAAGCATGATTTTACTGTAGTGGATACGGGTGGGCTGGTATTTGCCGACGATACGGAATTTTTACCACTGATCCGACAGCAGGCTTTTACGGCGATCGAGCAGTCCTGCGCCGTCATCTTTATGGTGGATGGTATTGATGGCATTACTGCTGCCGATTGGCAAATTGCCCAATGGCTCCGAACTCAGTCCGTGCCTGTGATTCTAGCGGTTAACAAATGCGAAGCTGCTAACTTTGGGCTGGCGCTCGCTGCCGAGTTTTGGCAATTGGGACTGGGCGAACCTATACCCATCTCTGGTATTCATGGCAACGGTACGGGCGATCTCCTTGATGAGCTGGTCAAGCACTTCCCCGATCCGGAAACTGTGGAACCGGAAACCGATGAGATCAAAGTAGCCATCATCGGTCGTCCTAATGTGGGTAAATCTAGCTTGCTCAATGCGTTTACAGGTGAGGAGCGCTGCATTGTCAGCCCGATCGCGGGGACAACGAGAGATGCGATCGACTCGATCGTGACTAGAAACGGGCAGAAATATCGCCTGATCGACACGGCTGGTATTCGCCGCAAGAAAAATGTGGAATATGGAGCCGAATTCTTTGGGATCAATCGCGCTTTCAAGGCGATTAATCGCTCTGATGTAGTGCTGTTGGTAATCGATGCTTTAGATGGTGTAACCGAGCAAGACCAAAAGCTAGCTGGTCGGATTAATGATGAAGGTCGCGCCTGCGTTATCGTGGTGAACAAATGGGATGCGGTCGAGAAAGATTCCTACACCATTTATGACTACACCCAGGAAGTCACCAGTCGCATGATGTTTGTGGATTATGCGCCGATTATCTTTGTCAGCGCTCTCACGGGTCAGAGGGTAGCAAAAATTCTCGACCAGGTGGATATCGTAGCGGAACAGCATCGTCGTCGCGTTTCTACTGCGGTTTTGAACGAGGTCTTGACTGAAGCCTCATCTTGGCATTCTCCCCCCGTCACGCGCCAGGGTAAACAAGGACGCATTTACTACGGTACTCAAATCTCTGCTTCGCCACCTGCGATCGTTCTATTCGTCAACGATCCGAAGCGATTTAACGACAACTACCGCCGCTATATCGAAAAGCAATTCCGCTCTTCCCTAGGTTTTACTGGCACGCCTCTTAGATTGATCTGGCGAGGTAAAAAGTCTCGCGAAGTTGAGGGCAAGTCTATGAATCGTGCGGCGAAGGTATAGATTGGATCTAACGCATTCATCAACATCATCAACAGCCAGCCGCTGCATGACACGGGCAAGCCCTACAGGGTTCGCGCCTGCGCATGTCATCCTACCGATCCGATACCACTTCAAGCGATCGCTCGATCCCAAATCCTGTTTAGTTACCCCCTGGCACTTAAAGTCCGCCTGCGCGGACTTTATGCGTGTAGCCGCGACTTTCAGTCGCCAGGCAATATTAGAGATATAGCGGTTTTCAGGGACGACTAATTAGTAAACCTGCTCTACTTCACCAATGTCAGGAATGGACTCTCTCAGCTTGCGCTCAATTCCCATGCGCAGGGTCATGGCAGAGCTGGGGCAAGATCCACAGGCACCCTGCAAGCGCAGCCTAACCACGGGACCTTCTAATTCTACTAGCTCCACATTACCGCCATCTGCCAACAGATAGGGCCGCAATTCATCTAAAACATTTTCCACATTTTCAGCGGTCAACTCTAATGCCATAATTCACCTTTGACGTACATTCAAATTTACAGGACTACATCTAAGTTATCATTTCCAAACCAGGACTGTGCCCCAGAACAATGAGATCTCATCTGTACTGCGTTAATTCTCCTCAACTGGTACCCTTACCGAAGATAGGCCCGCGAGCGCTCTCAAATTTTGGCAGCGTACTAACTCCGTAAACTCCAGGTTAGACCTGCCTTCTAGTTTGGCAACAAACTGCACGGCATCGAGTAACCCTCTTGCGGCAGCACTCTCCGTATAACCGCGTCTTTGCGCCACCTGGATGGCTTCGTTATCCGCTTCAATCTGAGTTTGGGTTCCCTTACTGCGGCGGCGTACTTGCTCCACTGCTACTGTAGTAAGCATAATCCCGATCGCGATACCCACCGTATCTCCCTGCATTAACTCAAACATTCCGCCCAAAAACGATAGTAAGGCGATCGCTTGGTAGGTACCGGGTTTAAACCACTTTGCCTGTTGCCGCCAGGCAACTTCGCGCAGTAATAGTAAATCCCGATGCACGACACTTAGCTGCATCCAAAGTGTTGGCTCGATCGTAATTAAAGTATTATTTGCCCAAGGCAATATTGGCGTGCTGGCAATTATAGTTTCTCGATCTAGTTTGGGTATTATCCTGGTTGACATGCGCCACGATGCTGGCAGCAGATCGTGTAAACGCAATATTTCTGGCTCGAGTGGCATGTTTGTAAAATTATGAGTTATTGCACTGAGTAAAAGTAATAGGAATAATTACTTTTTCTAAAGAAATTATGCAGTAATCCGCAGTTCAGTGAGTAGTTGCTTCAAAATATGTAAATGCTTGCATGGTTCTTTGGCGTATTCATATGAAGTTAAGCAGTCATCAGTCTCAAGCTGAGCAGGATACAAGAAGCAAGATCTTGCAATCAGCACAGAAACTATTTGCTCGACAGGGTTTTGATGGTACAACCACAAAAGATCTGGCAACACATGCTGGCGTGGCTGAGGGCACCCTGTTCCGTTATTTTAATAATAAAAAAGCGATTCTCGTTGAAGTTGCCACCCAGGGATGGGTGACGATTTTGACGGATTTGCTGACTGAGTTAAGCCAAATGGGAAGCTATAAGGCGATCGCTCAGATGATGCATCGTCGCATGGGCAATATGAACGAAAACCTTGACATGATGAAGGTATGTTTTATGGAAGCGCAGTTTCATCCTGACCTGCGCGATCGCATCCAGTCCGAAGTCGTAGACAAGATGACAGACATTGCTGAAGTCTTTTTTACCGAAGCGATCGCCAAGGGGATTTACCGCGACTCTCTCAGCCCTAAGGTGATTGCGCGGGTATTTGTCGGCATGTTTGCGGTAGCAGGGTTTAGCAACGAAACCATGATGAATGGTGGTTCGCCCTCAGACTTACGGCAGATGGCAGAGGGAGTAGCGGATATTTTCCTAAATGGGGTGCTGGTTCATAAACCTTGTTAAACCAGACTTAGTAGCCACGACCGTCGCTTACATGTCCTTTATTGAGCATATATTCATCCACCAAGCGCATTTTCTGCAATCTTTGCGCTTCTTCTAGCATTAGTTGACCGAAATGCTTGAGCGTTTGCAGATCGAAGTTAGGTCGGCGAAATTCTGGCGGTGGTTCTTTACTATTCAGCAAGCGCATGGATAGGCGATCTAATCCCACTCGATCGATAAATTGGCGTACCTGCTCGTCGTAAAGGCGCGATCGCAGGGCGCTAAAGAAATCGATAGAGCGATCGCTAAACATATCCACCAGTTGTTCTATTTCCCAACTCGATAAACCATCGGCGGCAAAGATGCCGCTGACGATGCCAATGCGATCGTTGCGATCTGGCTCCCAGTAAAACTTCTCCATGCGGCCATCGCGCACGAGCGGTGCGTACAAAGTCGAGAAGTCATTCCCAGTCACGATAATGGGTACGCGATGAATAGGAGTCATATCGTAGCTACCGGGCAACTGTACGTTGGTGGGATTATCTGCAATATTCATCAGCGTGGCATTCACCAACTGCGTATTCACCGTGTACTGCGTACTGGCATCGACCCGACCCGCACCCGCATCGAGATCTTCGATCAGCAGAATACACATTTTGCCACGGACGCGAATTAACTCCGCAGCTTCTCGGTAACGCACTCGAATCAAGCGCGCCGGATCGCCAGCGTCGGGGCTTTCCAGTTCTCCACCGGACATGTATACGGGTTCGATCCCCATGCGATCGAATACCAACTCGCACTGAAACGATTTACCTTCCCCCTTGCGACCGTGAATGCCCAGGATGAGCGGTACTTTGACATCAGGCAACTGCATGAAGTTTTTCGTAATATGAATCGCCAACTTGTCTAAAAAGCGCGGCGAAATGTAATAAGTCATATAAATCTTATGAATTTGCGCAGTTTCAAAACTTCATGATACTGGTTCTGGAGATTTCTAGTAAATAAAATCACTGTGGCAGGGTTTTGCAGTCAACTTAAAACTGGAACAATTGGATTCACCTCAAACATTGAAAAACGCTATATTCTCTGCGCAAAATAATACGCATTCTCTGATGCTGTTGGTTTGCCTGGGATAATCGAGCTGCGGTCTGGCGATCGCAATTAGTTGTATGCCCAACTCTGCGGCGATCGCTATCTTTAGATCCTCCCCTCCTGATTTTCCCGATGCCTTTGTAATTACTGTGGTAATTTGCCACTGCTGCCATAACGCTCTCTCAAGCGCGACTGAGATGGGGGGGCGGATAGCAACAATCTGCTCCGATCTAAAGTCAGCATCCAATGCTGCTTGCAGCGATGCGATCGCGGGTAAAACTCGGGCATAGAGACGACAGCGATCGTGCCAATTGCGAAATAGATGCAAGCTCTGATATCCCACAGCGAGAAATACATTTTGTCCATCTAAAATTTCTGGTTGGATGGCATCCTCGATGCTGTTCGCAATTCTTAAGTTATTGGATTCTAAGAGTACATCTTCCCGCTCAAATCGCAGGTATGGTATTTGATGGGTTTGCGCTTGAGCGATCGCTCCGTGCGAAATCTCAATTGCAAATGGATGCGAAGCGTCGAGGATGGCGGTAATGTGATTGGTTTGGATAAATTCGGTCATAGTGGAGCTATCTAGTTTACCTACTCGCACGCATGCATTTGGCGAGTACATTCCCCGTGCCGTATCTGTGACAACAGTAACGACAAAAGGAATGCCTCGCTCCTGAAGGGCGATCGCCAGTTGCTTACTTTCGCTAGTTCCGCCGATCAACCAAATCATTAGGAAATAATTCCTCCTGTAAATCTCTCATGGATGGACAGCCTGTAGGGGCAGGTTTTGTACTGTGTTATTGGTGTAAATCAACATCTTTTAGCTAAACCTGCCCCTACTTAAAAATATGCATTTTGCTGACTGTGTATGTCACCACTGAGGTGATTAGCGATGCGATGATAAATGCGATCGTCTGTCGAACTCTCGGCAATATAGGTAGGGGAAACAGGAGTCTATCAAATAGGAGGGACAATAAAATTGCAGACCCCATACCAACTAGATACACAATTGTATAGGAAGTAAATTTATATTTGAAAGAGCGCGACTGCTTCTGGTGATTTGTAAATGTAAAGCGACTTTGGCAAACATAGCTTAAAGGAATCCCAATCAGATAGACAATAATAATTGATAGCACAAACTCCCATACTGATTCTTTGAAAAAGCGACCAATGATATCGCGAAGGATAATTGTGACTAAAGTAACGCAGCAACCCACAATAAAGTAAGTGGGATACCGGGAGAATATATTGGTAAATTTGCGTTTCATCTGGGATTAGCTTTGTCAATTACTGGACTGCGGTAAAATCGATCGCACTTTCCAAATAAAATAGTGATAGTCTCGGCAGGGCAGGAAACTAGCATTATTTCTACCACTGAGAACGATAAAAATAAAGAAAATTGAGAACATAATTGCCTGGGTCAAGGCAGTAAACAGTAATCCGATAATATAGGCAACCCAGCCCGGTGTTGCTGGCACGCCAATGGTTAACAGCCTCATGGCAATCAAAATTATCATGGCGATCGCCACCACAACTAAAACGATACTCGTGAGAATGAGTAACCTCGTACCCACTACATCCGCATAGACAGAAATAGAACTAAGCCCGTGCGCTACCAGGTTAACCAGGCGCATTTGCGATTTACCCGCCAATCTCGAACCGCGATTGGTGGGAATTTCACCATAGGGAACTTTTGCCCTTTGCAAGCCAGCCGCATAGTGATTCCAAATCTCGGCAACTGCGACTAATCTACCGAGAATTGGATAGGGAATAATGCTAAAGTTGCCTATACGAATTTCCTGTCCCGTCAGTAATTGATAAAAATTTTTATACAAGCGATACAGACATCTGAATGCAATTCCTTCCGATCGCTTCACCCGTCTGGCAAAAATTACCTTCTCTCTCCCTTCCTGACGGTACGTCTCGATTAATTTGAGGGCATCTTCCGGTTTATCTTCGCCATCGCTATCCATTACCAATACAGCCTCGCATTGTCGATTTGCTTCAATGTATGCCAGGGCGATCGCGATCGCCCTTTGATGACCTAAATTTCTTCTTAATTCTAAAATGTCAATTTTTGTAATGGAGTTAAATTGCCTTGGCAATAGTTCGCTCGACAGGGATAAATTAGAAGCATCATCTACTACTAATACTTCTACATTTAGCCCAGTTGCTGCTAGAACCCAATCCAGTGAAGGTAATAGTTTGCATAATGATTCCCAATCGTTAAATACAGGAATGACTATAACTAATGTTGGTAAACTACCGTTCACACCATAACTCCTCGCAAAAAATTACACGGCAACCACATAGTTAGGGTGGGCAAAGCTCACCCTAACTATTTCTCAGCTTACAGGCGATCGCTACCTAGAAGTTCCACAACATGGGATTATTGTCGAGGTAATCGGTGACAGTTTTACCAATCGCATCGATCTCCTGTAGATCTGCGGCTGATAATTGCACTTCTGTAGCTTGGGCATTTTGGCGCGATTGCTCGGCATGGCGCGCTCCTGCAATTGCATTAGTTATTGGCTGTGGCTGAGGTTGTGCGATTAACCACGCTAATGCCAGGTTACCCAGGGTTGTGTGATGGCGATCGGCGATCGGGCGCAGCCGCTCTAAAGCTGTTTGAGCGCGTTCGTAGTTTTCAGCCTGAAAGAGCTTGTTGTCAACCCGATGATCGCCTTTGGCAAACTGATGCCCCCGCCCAAATTTTCCTGTCAGCAAACCTTGTGCCAGCGACGAGTACGCCAGAATCGAAATATGGTTGGCAACGCAATACGGCACGATTTCCTGCTCTGCTTGCCGCCAGAATAGAGAATAGGGGGGTTGAATGCTATCGATGCGTCCGTATTGGGCAGCTTCTTCCAATTGCGATCGCGAGAAATTCGACACGCCGATTGCCCGAATCTTACCATCCTGTTTGAGCTTATTCATGGCACTCATAGTTTCAGCAATCGGTACTACTTCACTCTTCCACGAACCAGACGGCCAGTGGATTTGATAGAGATCGATGTAGTCGGTCTTGAGATTTTGCAAGGAGCGATCGCAAGCTTCAATGACTAAATCGTATTTGAGGTGATTGGCAAATACTTTGGTGGCATAGACAACTGAGTCGCGCACATCTGCTAAGGCTTCGGCGACAATTCGTTCTGAATGGCCTTCGCCATAGACCTCGGCTGTATCTATAGTGGTAATGCCAGCTTCGTAGGCAGCGCGAATTGCGGCGATCGAATCGGCATCTTCAATCCCCACCCACATGCGTTTGCCCGCTTGCCAAGTCCCCATCACAATAGGGGTAATTTGGATATCTGAAGTACCAAGAGTTCTCTTTTGCATGCGATCCAGTCCTTTTTCACGATCGGTCTTCTGCGTAATAATATAGCTTTCAGCGGTCAGCGATCCGCAATTAAATAACCTACCACGATCGGGAATGCGTCTCTGTAAGGGCGAACGGCCGTTCGCCCTTACAATTGGTATCCTATCAACCTGCAACTCCCTTAGCGGTCAGCCTTGTCAATCTGTAAGCCGTAGTCCCATTACGATTAGATCGCGTTCAATTCCATCTAACTCGGCAATGCGCGGCATACATCCCCAATGCTGAAAACCGCAACTTGTAAATAATTTTAAACTGGCATGGTTATGTCCAAAGATAAATCCTAGTAATGTGTGGATTTCCAGACTCGGACATTGGGCGATCGCCGATCTTAACAATTCTTTACCTAAGCCTTGCCTTTGATAAGCTGGATCGATATAGATGCTAACTTCAGCGGTTTTATAATAGGCAGGTCGCCCGTAAAATTCATGTAAGCTCAGCCATCCGGAGACACGATCGCGATCGTCTACCACCCAAATGGGATGTTTGCCAGGGCTATGGGCGCGAAACCAGTCTAGACGGCTTTGCGGCGACACAGGTTCTAGATCTGCTGTGGCAAGTCTTCCAGGCACTGCCGCATTATAAATATCCACGATGGAGGGTAGGTCAGTTTCTCTAGCATATCGTATATTCATAATTAGAGCCTTGTTTGCATAAACCGTCATAAATCCATCCTATGGCCGCGCATCCCGCCAAACCCGATCGAGACAATATTCTCATAGCTGACGATGGTACGGATAGTCTGAAGCTATTGGCGAGCGTTCTTACAAGCAAAGGATATCGAGTAGGCAAGGCGATTACTAGCAATCAGTTACTCAGAGAAA
Organism: Pseudanabaena sp. PCC 6802; assembly: GCF_000332175.1. Lineage (NCBI taxonomy): Bacteria > Bacillati > Cyanobacteriota > Cyanophyceae > Pseudanabaenales > Pseudanabaenaceae > Portococcus > Portococcus stanieri. Next base: position 631,135 of record NZ_KB235910.1, read on the forward strand.
TCGAGATCGATCCCCCCGACCTGATCCTGCTCAAAACCCATATATTTGGAGCTAATGGTTTTGAAATTTGCCAAATGCTGAAGTCTCAGGAGACTACCCGTAATATTCCGATTATTTTTATCGGTCATGCCGATCGCGAAGCAGAAAGCGTGAGAGCGTTTGAAGCAGGTGGCGTAGATTATATTACTAAGCCGTATCGAGTTAGAGAGGTTTTGGCACGCATTCAGAATCAACTCAAAATATTGAAACTGCAAAGACAATTGCAAGCAGGTAACGCTAAACTACAAAATGAACTGATAGAGCGCCAGCGTCTGGAGGAAAGAAATCGCGCTCTAGTTAATGCTATGCCAGATATTATGTTTCGTCACCGCATAGATGGAACGTATTTGGATATCCAGGCGCGAGAGGGCGTGCTGCTGGTTCCCCGCGAGAAACTAATCGGGACGAAACTACAAGAGACAAAGGCTCTGGAAGGAGCTAAAAAAGGACTGTTATATTATATCCGCCTGGCAATTGAAAAGGATGAAATGCAAATCTACGAACACGACTTGCAAAAGCCTGACGGATTGCATATCTATGAAACTCGCATTGTTAAAAGCGGAGTTGATGAAGCAGTTTGCATTGTGCGTGACGTAACTGAGAGTAAACTAGCACAGGCACGCCTGCATTTACTGGAACGAGCGGTGGCAGCCAGTAGTAACGGTATTGTCATTAGTGATGCCAGTCAACCTGACATGCCCGTCGTGTATGTTAATCCCAGGTTTGAAAGCATCACGGGCTATTCAGCCACTGAAGTAATAGGGAGGAATTGTCGATTTCTGCAAGGTTCGGACACCAACCAACCGACGATCGCTGAAATTAGAGCTGCTTTAAGTCGGGGAGGAGAATGCAGAGTTATTCTGCGCAACTACCGTAAAGATGGCAGCATGTTTTGGAATCAGCTTTCGATCTCGCCTGTCACAGATGCCACTGGGAAGCTGACTAACTACATTGGCGCGATCTCAGATATGAGCGATCGCATATCAGCGGAGATAGCACTGCAACAAGCAAAAGAAAAGGCAGAAGCTGCAAATGAAGCCAAGAGTCAATTTCTTGCCAATATGAGTCACGAATTACGCACTCCCCTGAATGCAATTTTAGGCTTTGCCCAAGTCGTTGCCCAAGATCCATCGCTTCCAATAGAGAGTCGCGAACATCTCGGCATTATCAGTCGCAGTGGCGAACATCTGTTGGATTTGATCAACGACGTACTGGAAATGGCTAAGATCGAATCCGGTCAAATAACTTTTAACCCTAGTAATTTCAATCTATATCGCCTACTGGACGGATTGGAAGAAATGTGGCGATTCAAAGCCAATACTAAAGGCATTCGCCTCATTTTTGCATACAATGCCAATCTCCCCAAATATATCTATACTGATGAAATCAAGCTGAGACAAACTCTACTCAATCTCCTGGGTAACGCCATCAAATTCACTCAAACTGGCAGCGTCACTCTCCGCATCGACCTATCCCAACCACTAACTCCCATCTCCCATCCCCCATCCCCCATCCTCCAGTTTGAAGTTGAAGATACTGGCTATGGCATTGCCCCTGAAGAAATAGACACCCTATTTGAACCGTTTATGCAAACAGAATCAGGGCGGCGATCGCAAGAGGGCACGGGATTGGGCTTATCCATTAGCAGAAATTTTGTGCGGATTATGGGTGGAGAAATGAGCGTTACCAGCCAGTTAGGCAAGGGTACTACCTTCAAGTTTCATATTCCCACGTACTTACACGATCGCTCTACTGATATTTTCGATTCCCCACCACCAGAAACAGAATTAACTCGCGATCGAAGGTTACTTAGTCTCCAAGCGCTGCAAGCAGAAATTAGCTCCATGCCCTACGAGTGGGTGCACGACTTGCATAAAGCTGCGATCTTAGCCGATCCCAATGCAATTGTTGGGCTGATCGATCGGATGGCTGGGGTGCGCGATCGCGAGCCCCTAGCACTTACGCTCAGAACCTTAGTAAACGAATTTCGCTTTGATGCCATTTTTGAGTTGACGCAGGTACCTTAATAACTCACCCGATTGGTTAACCCGATCGTATGATGTTTGCGATCGCAGTTGAGATCGATACTTTACTCAGGTGTTCACTTTGTCTCTCTGGGAGATAAAAGTCAAGGCTCGGCGTATGTGTCGGGTCTTTTTAATTTTCAAGATATAGCGGTTTTCAGATGAAAACGAGAAGGGGGTGTGGGGGCTGCGCCCCCACGCAGGGGTGGAACCCCTGCACCCTGTCCTAAGCCTATTGGCTATAGCTATAGGAGTAATTAACGCGGATTCAGGATCGGACCTTGCGCAATACCCGCTCTACGATATATGAGGGCTTTTGACGATTAAAAGTCCTTATTCCAGTGACATTCAGGCATTAAATAGGCTAATCGATCGCTGGCGTACCAATAGAATTTGTTCGGCCAGGTCAAAACCCATCTTTTGATAGAAAGGCAACATTTCCGGCAAACAAAAGAGCTGAATGCACTCAACCTGCGATAGTTCGGGGTGCGATACAATTTGCTCGATCAATAATAGACCCAAACCTTTGCCTCGATAATCTTCGGCCACAATGACATCGAAAATTAATGCCCGGTATACGCGATCGCTCAGTACCCGCGCAAAAGCAACAAGTTGCCGATCGCGTTCTTCACAGATGCCAAATATGAAGTCCGAATTGCTCAACATTTTCCGAACGTCGGCTAAATTCCTGCCACACGACCACCACTCATGTTGGTAAAGTTCGTGAAGTTGCTCCACCTGCGAATCAGTCAGCGATTGGACGGGGCTTATATTCATAGCTGAGTTCAAGTGCATTGCAAAAGCTGTTGAGGCGATTCAGCAAAGCATTATAGTAAAGATAAGCATCGTCCCGTTCATTTTGAAGAAGGGCATACAGGGTCAACTCTGGCTCTAGGGTTAGACGATCCTTGGGAACATCTAAGCCTGCTTCGGTTAGTCGCGTTGCCGCGATCGCAACTAATAATGCTTCAACTGTACTCGTTTCACCATTGTAGAGATCCTCTAGCCCAGGTAAAATTAACTCTGCTCCTGGCAACTCATTTAAACTCATAACTAACCCTCCTTTCGGTTACCTTCAAAACGTTCTATGAAGTTCTCAACTCTGCTTCTAAGCACATCAGGGTTAAGGGCGGGAAATCTGATTAATTCAGGGGCAATGGCCTCAAAGCCATCCTGTAGCTTTCTCAAGGAAAATAATTTCTGTTCGTACATGGCTTCAACATCTTTAATGTCACGATCGAATCCCCTGGAGAGTTTAGCGAGAGCTTGGGCTGTAAAGTCATAGTGATAAAATGAGATTTGTCCTTTTTTGCCAATGAATACGCTCCTACTACGCCAGCCTGGCAGAGGAGGTAAAAAATCCTGTGGAGATGCCAATTCGATATTGATATTCAACTCTTGCTTGAGTTTGGCAATTGCCTGAAAAATACCTGGGGGTTCGGGATCTAGACGAATATCGACATCAACCGTAGAACTTCGCCATCCAATCAGAAGGGCACTGGCACCACCAGTAAAGTAAATACAGCCTGACCCTTGAGCTTCTCTACCCAGAACTTGCATCAGTTGTTCTATCTTTTGGGAGTCAACATTTGAGCGCATATTTTTTGCTGTAATTAACTTTCTCAACCTACGATCGCTACAAGCCCAGAGCGTACTTCAATGCTTCATCAACCTCTGATGTCGGTAATGAGCCGATCGCAGAGATGCTAAGTCAACATAATGGTTTCTGCGACGGCAGGTTAAGGGATTGCTTCGCTGTTTACCATTCCTATGCAAAGATACCCAACATAGATTGTTGTCGATCGAGCAACATTCTGCCGTCAGCTTGACCTCGTTGCGACTGTACCCTTTTATTTTAACTTGGGCGATCGCGCTCTACAAATGACATAGGGTGATGCGTGATGCTGTCGCCAACGCATCCTACTGGAACAACTTTCGCACAATTTCTGCAAGTAATGTTTCCATATTTTCTCCTACTTAAGATATGAACTTGCCCAATCATAAAGAACCAGATCTTTTTTGAGAAGATACTGTGCAACTTCTCTACGTTTGTCCTTGTCTTTTGTCATTCTGACAATTCTTTTAATTTCATCATCAATATCATTAGAAGTGGCTCCACGTTCGACCGCCATCTTAAACCACCGATCACCATCTGGATATTTGCCTCGGTCATAACAAATCGCGCCCATTAGAGTATACGGCTGATGACTCTCAGACTGGCATTTCATAGCCTGGGTTGCACAGTTTTGTGCTTCATCTAGCCGATCAAGATCTCGAAACGCTCCGCCTCTTGTAACCAACAAAGCAGCTTTCAGATCGGATTCTTGAACTTTAGTCCAGTTCACATTCTCCGTCACTTTTAGTGCATTTTGGGGTTCATCCGCCTTACGCCAATTACTACTTGCACTAGGTAAATTCCACCTGTTACCAGTTCGTTGATATTCTTTTTCATAAAATATTGCTTCCAATCTGTAATAGGCAGTCACTATTTTTCCATGTCGAGAAAGACGACCTTCTTCAATAAGTTGAATTACTTGTTTGGGATTGAGCCGTTTGCCTCGCTCAAGCTTGAGCATAATCTCATAAAATGGATCGAATGCTAATTGTCCCACGATCTGATATTTTGTTTGCAGAGCCTTAAAGTGGATTGCTTTAGCAATCTCTGCTGTTTCAAGCAGATCTTCATCGATCAACCACTGAATATCATCCTCAGTTATTTCAGATTCTATGTTCTTAAGAATCACAAACAATCTACTGGAAGGTTCAGAAGTTTTATATCGAGTCGCTTGATATTTTGCTTTGAGTTCTTTGAATAACTTTACATCCTTACGCTTCCGATCAATCTCAATTACCTGAGTTAGCTTCTGCTGCTTAAGCCACTCGCATTCACTACTTTCAAGGTCTTGTTTTTCTTTTAGTTTCTTTAAAATGGTATAGAGCGGGCTAGAAATAGATGCGTCCGAAAAAGAATCAATGCGATATTTTGCTTTCAAGTCTGAGAACTCAACTATAGCCTTCCTCTCATCCTCCTGCTGCCAATAAATTTGTAGTGTTTCCTCAAAATTATGCTCCAAGAGCCAATCAGCCTCGAAGTCAGATAATGGCTCTCTCGCATCAAGTTTTTTCAGAATTGAGTAGAGAGGCTGTTCAAGGAAGTGGTTTAGATGTCTAGTTGCTTTATAGCTAATTTTTAATTTTGCAAAATTCAGGATATCTCGAATCAAGCTAGATGTCTCTGTAAGATTGTAACTATTTAGTAACTCAAGTTCTGAGTCTGTAGGAAAATTTCCAGCCTCTACTTTCCAAAGTATTGAATAAACTTGGCTGGTAATCGGAAACTCTAACTCTTCTGGAACTTTGTACTTAGGTCGTAAGTTCAAAAATTCAACTTCTAGCCTGTTAAAATCCTCCGCCTGGTATTGCTGTAAGGAAATAATTTCAATAGTTCTGAAAAGGCGATTCTCTGCTAACCATTTAAACTCTGAGCTTGCGATCTCAATGCCCAGTTCAGCTTTTCTCAGTATTAGATACAAGTAACTATTAGACGCAGCACCTTTATACTGACCTACTCTATATTTCTCTCTAAGAGAAGCAAAGTACCTTTTCTGTAGCTCACTATTCTCCATACCTATGTGATACTCAATCCTGATTGCCAAAATCATCTTACCCACTACCCAATCAAGCAGCTACAGTCTGCCAGTAGGGAAGCCAAAAACCACCTAATTGTATATTACACGGAAAATTTCTGTATAAATACCCTAAATAAGTATATATTGCGGAATTTTCGGTCTAATCACCCTATTTTAAGGAAATATACGGAAAATTTCTGAATGCCATCGCGTATTTCTATAAAACTAAGGACAATAGCTGATACGAGATGCTAACACCATTAATCTTGCACAATAGTAGTAACTTGCTTCGTCTGCTTTAGAGTGAAAACCGCTGTATCCCTTATCAGGGTAGTTATACGGAAAGATTTGGCATAATTACCCCGATCGCCGTCAAATATAGGCAAAGTTTCTGCGGACTAATAACTAACCAGTGAGACGATGGGTACGTCGGGGAGCGATCGCCGCCCTTCCAGTGCCAATAGCTCCACCATGAATCCGTATCCGGCTAAACTGCCACCCGCTAGCTCCACGAGTTTGCCCGTAGCCGCCGCCGTGCCGCCTGTGGCAATCACATCGTCAATAATCAAGACTTTGCCACCGGGCGCGATCGCGTCTTGATGGATCTCCAGGCAATCTGTACCGTATTCCAGGGCATATTCGACCTGATGTACGGCGGCGGGTAACTTACCGGGTTTGCGCACGGGGATGAAACCACAGCCAAACTTTTGTGCCACAGGAGCGCCGATAATAAACCCGCGTGATTCTATGCCAATGACGTAATCAATGGAGCGATCGGCAAACGCCTCGGCAAAACCTTTAGTAATAGCCTGCAAGCCCTGGGGATGTGCGAGCACGGGTGTAATGTCGCGGAACATAATGCCTGGTTTGGGAAAGTCAGGAATATCGCGAATAATTGCTTTTAAGTCCATACTGGAAATATCAAAATACTGATAACAAGTTACCTTAACCCGTGCTAGAAAAGTTACCTTTTGACCTGAGTAGTTTACCGCAACCTGCTTATTTAGTAGGGGGTTGGGTGCGCGATCGCCTATTAGATCGCAATACCAGGCATCTGGACTTAGATCTGGTGATGCCGAGCGGAGCGGTCGAAACAGCATCATCGTTGGCGCGATCGCACCGAGCAGGATTTGTGTTGCTGGATAAGGAACGGCAAATTGCCAGGGTCGTATTTGCCGATGCCACTGTAGACTTTGCCCAGCAGGTGGGTAGCACGCTAGAGGAAGATCTCGGTCGGCGCGATTTCTGCATGAACGCGATCGCGGTTAACTGCCAGGATTTATCCCTCCGCAAAATTAGTAAAACTGCATCAATTCCCCCCGATCTCCTCATCGATCCGTTTGACGGTTATACCGATCTGCAAGCCAAACTCGTACGCATGGTGGCACCAGAAAACCTGCTAGACGACCCGCTACGAGTCTTACGCGCCTACCGTCAGGCCGCACAGCTAGATTTTACAATCGAGCCGCAAACCCAAGCAGCATTAAAACATGCAGCAACAGGATTATCGCGGGTGGCAGCAGAGCGGGTGCGGACGGAGTTGTGCTATCTCCTGGCGATCGCCAATGGGGCAAAATGGTTCGAGCTTGCCGTTCGCGATCGCATCCTGGTCGATTGGCTGCCTGCCGAAAAACTGAATCTCGCTAGATTAAGCCAAATAGAAACAGCGATCGCCTCGCTAATCGAGCCATATCCCCAACTGGCAGATTTCTTTGCAACGGAATTGAGTAGCGATCGCTCCGTGCGCGTAGTTGCTAAACTTGCTGCTCTGGCACATTTCGCTACCACTTTAGAACCTCTGGGTCTTAGTCGCATCGAACAGCGCTGGATAGTTGGCCTATTGCGCTATCTCCCCCAATTCTTACAATTTCTCTCACTTAGTTCCGCATCTATCTCTGCCAAGGAGCAGTATCAACTGTTTGATAAAACCTTGGAATTTTTCCCCGCCCTCGCTGCCCTAGCGCTAGCAAGCGGTGCATTGTTGACTGCCGTACAACCCTGGCTGGAACGCTGGCTCGATCCCAATGATGCGATCGCCCATCCTGCCGTACTGATCGGTGGTGACGACCTGATAACTGCCCTAAAAATACCAGCCAGTCCTGCCATCGGCGAGTTGCTAACTGCAATTAGACTGGCGCAGGTAGAAGGGATCGTCCGCGATCGCGAAGCAGCGATCTTCTATGCTCGCGTGTTATACGAGCAACAAGTACGGTGACGGGGAATTTCTAATTGGCTCCAACTGAAAGTTGTGTCTTAATTCTGACCGAATGCCAATATCTGGGTGACAGTAAGGTTAAAACTTGGTAACACCTTTGATGAAATGGCTGTATCACCTGTGTAAACCGTATCTTCGTACTGCCCATTTACCCACAGGCAAAGGGTAATCTGTTGCATTTCTGGGTCAATAATCCAATATTCAGCAATACCTCGGGCTGCATATTCCGTGCGCTTGTAGCGATAGTCTCGGTCTCGATTGTCTGCCCCCGGTGATACGACTTCAACGACCAATTGGGGTGGTGGCATATCCCGCAGCAGGGTTGAACGTTTTGCCCCCACCAGGGCAGCTTGCGATTCTTCAGAATGTATAATTAAGTCCGGTAAGCGACATTTAGCGCGTCGTCCGGATACCTCGATTTCAGTATTCCAGGCAATTAAGGCGATCGGTAGATGCTTCGCAAACTCAAATAATAAATATTTCGCGATGCTGGCGTTGATTTGACTCTCTACGGGCATTTCTACTAATTCCCCATCCACCAGTTCATAGCGGGTATCAGTACCATCGTCATAGGCAATATACTCCTCCATCGTCAGATGTTTAACAACTCTCGGTATAGTTTGCGTCATGATACAGGACCTCTACTCTTAACCTCGTCGTAACGCCATTGAAAATCGCTATAAGATCCTAGCAAATCCTATAGCGGTTTTTAGATTGGCAGAGTAAATACAAAAGTACTACCTTGCCCAGGGGTGCTCTCAAACCAAATCCTGCCCCCATGATGCGTAACGATCGCTTTGCATATTGGCAAGCCCAAGCCAGTACCTTGAGGTTTCCCAGTGAGAACATCGCCAACCTGCTTGAACTTCTCAAATACATTGCTGCTGTCTTCTTTACTAATACCAATGCCAGTATCTTTAACGCTGAAAACCACGAGATCGCCGTCCTGGTGCAGTCGGCAAATTACGCCACCAGTTTGCGTGAACTTGAGTGCATTTGATAAGAGGTTAGACATCACTTGCAATATGCGATCGCGATCGCCTGTTACTTTGGGCAGGTAGGGAGGAATCTTAACATCCAGGGATAACTCCTTATTCTGAAACTGGGGTTGGTACTGTGCCGCGATTTCTGTTAGTAGTTCGCCCAGGTTGAGTGACTGCATGTTCCATGCTACCTTGCCAGCTTCCAAATTGGTAATATCCAGGACATTAGTAATGATATCAGTGAGTCGCTGGCTTTCAGAGCGTACGATACCGAGATTTTCTTTAATTTGTTTGATACACTTCTGCACCTTTTTATCTTCTACTTCGCGGAGCGGCTCTATCACATCATCAAATTTTTTGTCAATTACCTTGGTAAATCCCAAAATAGAAACCAGCGGAGTTCTTAACTCGTGAGAGATATTAGAAAGAAAATCTGTCTTGAGGCGATCGGCTTTTTGCAACCGATCGGACATCTGATTAAAAGACTGGGATAATACGTGTATTTCCTCGATTTTACTTTCTCCCACATCCTGGTTGAGTTTGCCTTCTGCGATCGCTCTGCTGGCATCGCACAAATGTAATAATGGCTTGGCAATTTTGCGAGCGGTGAAATTCCCGAGTACGATTGTAATACCCAGTGAGAGGAGGCAGAGCATTAAGGTGTTGCGATTATTATTATCGATTTCCTGGGTAAAGTCTGAAGCAGGGACGGCGATTAGAATCAACCAATCAATTCCCGTGCCATCTTGGAAAGGGATCGCTTGCCAGAGAATGCGATCGCCATTTACCCACACATCATCACCCCGTGCAACTTTGAGGCTATTGAGATCTCCCACCTTCTGACTCAAATCGGTGAATGCAGCTTTGAGAAGATAATTGGCACTGTTTTTAGCAGCAATGCGCTGCACTCTCCCATTGTGGATGGCATAGGGCTTTTCAGGTGTGGAGTCAGCAATCAAATCTCCAGAACGTTCCAATAAAAATACTCTCCCCGTCCTGCCGATTTTTAGCTCCTGGAGGAATTCATCGATTTGTGCTAGCGATAGATCTACGGCTGTTACACCTAGGAATTGCCCCGACCCAGAATAGAGCGATAATCCTTTGGCGATCGTTAGTTTCTGGGTGCCATAACCAACGTAAATTGGACTCCATGCCGATTTACCCTCTCTTATCGGTGCAATATACCAAGGGCGTTTGCGAGGATCGTAATTAGGGATTGACCTCACAAGTTGATTCCTGTTGCCATTGCCGTCCGTAGCATAAACGGAAAAAACACCTCCAGTTGCTTTACCTGAAATGGCAATATTAAGTTGGTTAGACTCCAAACGTTCGACCCCAATAAATTCGCCTGTTTCTGTACCAAACTGGATAAACGATACGGAGTGAAATAACTGAATTTGATTCCAGAGATATCTCTCTACCTCAGCACTATTGTCTAACTTAATCTGCCCGAGTCTCACTGCCTGTTCGTTAAAGTGATTGATCGAGTCAGGTCTTTCCAGATAATGGCTGAGGTACATTTGTACTTGCTTGCTTACCTGGTCGCGCAGTTGGCTCCCTAAGTCCTCGATCGCCTGTTGACTATTGCGCCATGCCAACCAGCCGGTTAGCCCTACTACGCCCACAATCTGCAATACAAATGGCACTACCAAGACCGAGCGTAGCGGTATTTTCTTGGATTTAAGGAATGACTGTAATTTTTGCTGTAGCAATGCCAGGTCACCCAGGTGAGGTTAATTCAGGAACGATCGATTTATCTCATAGTATATACGCGATGTGCAACTTTTCCCATTGCCCTCCCCCTAAATCCCTGTCCCAGAGCAGGAGAGGGACTTTGACCGATTCTGGCTCTCCTTCTCCCAAGGCAGGAGAAGGGGTTGGGGGATGAGGGAGTACGTTAGTCGCACATTGCGTAAAATAACGAATTTGCAGCCCGCCTTACCACGTGGCGTAGGGGTGGAGGATTACAGCTTTCAAGATGCGATCGCCCCGCCATATTGGTAAAGACAACCAGATTTTGCCGGAGTCAATCCATTGCTGGCGCAGTGTAGCGCTATCTACTTGAGGATCGATCGAGCGGAGACAGACGATATTAAGGGTGGGGTCGCAGACTAATTCCACTTGCTCCGATTGTTGTACCCACGCACAAAAGTCAGAAGTCTGCTGCATGGAGCGATCGATTAATTGGGCAAATCCCGACGTGCCGAGCGATCGCAATGCCAGCCATAGCTTTAAACTATCGGTGCGCCGCGTACCCTGGAGGGTGAGGTTGCCAAAATTCAACGAGTTATCTGCCATATATGGCAGATGGGCATCAAAGCCATCGCTCAGGTGTTGCTTCTGTTTCACCAATAACATGGCACAGGTACGCGACACCCACATCCACTTCTGGGGGTTAAAGGTGATGGAGTCTGCTAAATTGCTGCCCCGCAGCAAATGCCGCCAATGGGGCGAGAAGATCGCCGCGCCGCCATAGGCGGCATCGATATGAAACCAGCAGTTATATTTACGCGCAATCGCCGCCACTGCTGGAAGATCGTCCACCGCACCCGTAATTGTCGTCCCAGCGATCGCGCCGATAAAGAAGGGAATTTGTCCCGTGGCGATCGCGGATTGGATAGAATTTTCCAGTGCCGTGACATCCATTTCACCTCGATAATTGGTTGGCACTTTAATTAGATAATCGCGCCCCAAGCCCACTACATTCATGGCTTTATCAAAGGAGGTATGCGCGGCATCAGAAATGAGGGCTACTAGAGGGCGATTGCCGCGATCGCGATAGTTTGCACCTTGAAATATAGTTCTGGGCTGGTAATGGTTGCGTGCCAATAATAAAGCTGTAATATTAGCCAGACTACCGCCTGCGGTAAGCGTGCCAAAGCAGTCATCGTCAAACCCAAATAAACGCCCAAACCACCGCACCAACTGCGCTTCGAGATGCGTGAAGACAGGTGAAAGCTCCTCGCTGAGCATGTTATTATTCAGCGCTGCTATCAATGCATCCGCCCAGATCGAGATCGCCAGTGGAACGCTATCCATATGTCCCATGTAGCCTGGATTGTGCAGATTGAGCGCCCTTGGCAAAATTTGCGATCGCACCTCCAGCAATAAATCCTGCCAGTGCGTCCCTTGCTCCCCAATCCCCAAATCTAAAGGCGATGCATCCTTGACAAAAGATTGCTCCTGCTTGTCCAGCACGCCATCCACGATCAGGTCTACAAACGCATAACCAAGTTGGCGCAGTGTAGAAAGATTGTGGCGATCGCTATGCAGAAATTGTGCATCTAGACTGGTTTCTAGTATTTGCCGCGATCCTTCATCGGGCGTGTTGCTGGGCGATTGGTTGGGTAACTGATGGGGCATTAACAACTCAGGTTAGAAGCTGACATACAAGCATATCTTGTATATTAACCTTCGGACGATCGCTGTTTGTGGTTATGGGGAAGGCACGGCAGGCTCGTTCTCGCCACCGAGGCGGCAGCGGGCAGTTTCGCGCTTGCCTGTGGCGGGGACGTGGTTAGTTGCTGCCGCGAGACCAAAGGCAGGCATATTGCCATAGATTGCTTCGTATTGTCCAGGTTGAATTAAGTAGGTTTCATGCCAAATCCCAACGCTACCGTCACTGCCAACGGCGCGGTTGAATTTTTGCCATGCGGCTAAGTGAGGTTCGGATGGACTCCTGGCAAATCTCTCTAAATCTTCAAACGATCGCCAGTAGGACAGTAGAAGCGTCGTCACAGGTGCGAAGCGAAAGAAGTTCTCTCCACCTAAAAATCCCTTTTCTGGGTGTTCGTACAGTGTGGCGAGCATGGGTGACATGGCGCTAGCAACTGGCAGCCATTTCGAGAACGACCAGAATTTATTCACGCGCATCCCAATTAGAAATACGACAAAAGACTCATCCATTTGGGCAGTAAATCTGCCGGGGAAAACTCTAGACATAGTGAACTATTGCAGGTTGAGGTTGTAAATTTTGTTAAGGTCGCGAACTTGGGTCGCGGGTGGTTGGACATCCGTCCACAATTGTAGCGGTGCAAACTGAGGATTAGCTCCTACTTGCAGATTGAGCAGATATGTAATTGCGATCGCCAATGTTAGTTTTCCCAGCATAGTCATACTCCTGAAGTACTAACAATCTCTTGCCTAAATTCACCAGAAATGCAGCAAGGAGGCCAGCACTCTACCCGTAGGGTGAGTGTCTGGAGGAATTGCTGCCAATAAATAATTGCGAAGCATCATTGTAGTGATATAATAATGCTTATGGAACAAGTTTTGACAGTAGCTTGCAAGCTTCAAGTAGACACAGAGCAGGTTGATAAATTGAATGCAACCTTGCTGGCGTTTAGCGATGCTTGTAACTACATCAATCAAACTATTGACCCAAAGTTGACGAACAACGTGCGGATACAATCTCTGATTTACGAACAAATTAGAGATCAGTTTGGTTTGTCTGCAAACCTGGCTATTAGAGCCATAAATCGCGTTGCTGGAAATAGAAAAACCGCCAAAAAAGCAGGGAAACCTGTCAAAGCATTTAAGCCAACCAGTGCTGACTATGATGCTCGGATATTTTCTTTTCGAGAGAAGGATTGGACTGTTAGCTTGAATTTGGTGGGTGGCAGAGAGAGATTTAAACTCTCTATCGGCAACTACCAAAGGCATTTGCTTAATGGCAAAATCCCTACCAGTGCAACGCTGTGCAAGCATCAAGATGGCAACTTCTATATCAATATTCAAGTTAAATCCATGCCACCAGACCCGCAACCTACGGATAAAGTGATAGGGGTTGACCTTGGGAGAAGAGATATTGCCGTGACTAGTGATGGTGCTACTTTTAGCGGTGAGGAGGTAACCGCAGTACGCGATCGTTTTGCTAAGTTGAGACAAACTCTCCAGAAGAAAGCCTCGAAAGGCACAAGGAGTAGTCGCAGACGGATAAGAAAACTCCTGCAACGGTTGTCGGGCAGGGAGAGAAGGTTTCAACAGTGGGTTAACCACAATGTCAGCAAAAAAATAGTGTGCAAAGCACTTTCTGTTAATGCCACGATTTCCGTAGAAGACTTGACGGGAATCCGAGAACGGACGAATCAGCAACCAAGAAATAAGACCGAACGCAGACGCTCGAATAGTTGGGCGTTCTGGCAACTCAGAACTTTCTTGGAGTATAAATCGATTCGCGCAGGGATTGAACTGGTCAAAGTCAATCCTGCCTATACAAGCCAAACTTGCCACGTATGTTTGCATATCCATCCAGTGCAGGGTAAATCCTACAGGAGTGGAAAGCATTTCAGGTGTGAGCATTGCAGTTGGCATGGTGATGCTGATTTGAACGGTGCGTTGAATATTGCAAGTCTTGGGACTGTTCTTGTAAACCAGCCTGGAGGTTCGGGATTGTCTTGCTCTTTGAACAAGCATCTCAGGGCTACTGAAAGCCCGCGCTCTATTGCGTAGCAATGAGCGTCGGGTAGTTTACTTCTATGAAATTAAGTACGCAAAGATGGCTACTGTGGATCTACTCCAATATGAGTAGATTTGCTCGTAATTGTACTTAGAGGGTGTCCCTGTATAATTAGAATCCTGTTCATGGCTCGCGCTCCGTTTTAGTAAAGTTGAAGTATCAATTACCTGCGACTGAAATTTTTGCCCCAACCTCCGGTCAAGAGAAACCGAGGAAAGGTTACAAATTGTTCGGCCAGCATCCGCGAAACAAAATCTCGAACTCCAGTAAAGCGGGATGCCCGCCTTTGTTCTAAAGCATGACCTTTACCTTGAAGTGCGAGAGAAAGGGCGATCGCGCCTAGCGATGCCGCACCGATCGCTAAAGAGAGACGGGCAATTGCGATTGAAAGGCCAAAGGTTGCAGATATAAACAAGGGAACAGCGCACAGATGAACGATTAAGTTTGTCTTATTTTGATGTGCGCCGCTGTAATTTTTCCACTGCCACTCTAGTAAATTAGATGAATTCCTTTTCATAAGTGTCTTGGTTAGATAAAGGATTTACAATCGAATATCCAGGCCAATATGCTGCCGAGCGATCTCGCGATATTTTGGGTGCATGTTTAAATGATTCCCAATTCCTGCCGTACCTGCTGGACTGGTTTGTGCCAATTCTGCTCGAATGGATAGGCAAAGACGGGCTTGCTTTGCAATCCCATGCGAAATCCCTTGAGTAGTGCTTGCCATAGTTCCCCGATCGATTTGGGATAGCCCATCATGAAATAGGGCACGTGAGATAATACGAAGGCATTCAATAAATCGCGGTATTGAATCGCAGCAAAAGCAGCGAGACCAAACTCTCCGACGGGAGTGCCATCGAAACCCGTAATGACATGATAAACATCGTGGGAAAGAGAGGCGCGTTTATCGACCCAATGCACGTTCTCAGGCGTGGCAAAAGCTTCGGGATCGAAGCCCTGACTGACGATATGCTTAGCATAGGCTCCTCCTAGAGTATCTTCTGGCAATTGCAAAAGATCCTGCATGTCGATCTGGAGATCGGCGTGTTGCAGATGTGGTGCTTGCCGTGCCAAACGATTGATAACCCATTTCTGCCAGGTACTGCGACGTGCAGCGGTAATAATGTGCAAGATACCTTGACTGGGATTGTCGATAAATACGCTATAGGCTTTGCGAAGTTCGACCCAGTTGATGCCAGCAAGGGGGTTGATGTCTTGCAAGCGCTCGCCAAATTGACCTGGCAGTATTGTTAGTTGGTGCCCTGTGCTTGGAATGCCAATCATAATTATTTCTTCTCCTCGCGAATATAGCTCAAGTACTTTCCGAATGAAACCAGGGTATATACAATCAAGTTAATATACAATTAAATTAATATACACTTAATTGAATATATCGAACATGGTATATTCAATTAAGTGCATATGTCAAGCGCTGAATTAAAAATTCAGTGGCTGGAAAAAATCCATTGGTATGGGCAGGTCTTGCCCAAACGCTATTGGTGAAAATTCAGTAACTTTTAGCTAAACCTGCCCCCTACAGTCGGGGGATTAGCGGGAAATTTACAGGTGGAAAAATTTTTGTTCTTTAGTTTTTGAGGCTTATGTCTTTATCTCAGGCAATTTTGGCATCTCTGGTTCGCTCGGCTCAGAGCGGTTATGACCTGGCTAAGTCATTCGATGGCTCCGTGGGCTTTTTCTGGGAAGCTACCCACCAGCAGATCTATCGCGAGTTAAATAAACTGGAGGACAAAGGGGCGATCGCGGCACAAACCATTACCCAGGAGGGTCGCCCAGCCAAGAAACTATATTCCTTGACCGATCGGGGTCTGCAACAACTTAAAGATTGGCTGCACCAGCCCTGCGAACTATCACCGACGAAAGAAGAGTTACTGTTAAAGGTATTTGCCGGGCACCTGGTTGAACCTGAAGCGATCGCTAAAGAAATAAAACGACACCGTCAACTACATGCCGAGCGCCTGACAACTTATCGCAATATAGAACGAGAGTATTTTTCGGATTTGCAATCCTGCCCCAAGGAAGGCAAGTTTGGCTATCTGACGCTTCTAAGTGGTATCAAATTTGAGACAGGGTGGGTTGAGTGGTGCGACGAGGCGCTTGAGATCCTGAGCCAGCAACCTTAGAAACTTTCGAGCCACGTAAGGTGGGATAAAATCCTGGAATTCTATAGAAAAAATTTTGTCCTGAAGTAGAGCATCTTTAATATCGTAAGATCTGTCTCTATGCTAGAAAATGCGATCGAAAAATTTAAATAGCATTCATGAACATTCCCCGATATAGAATCCTAACTGGTTTAATTTCTTCGGCAACCGTTGCGTCATTGTTAATTGCCGATGCAGCGATAAGCTTGCCGCCAGTCGAGCAAGGCAACACGATCCAACTCAACGGACAGCCTTGGACGGGGCGTTGGATCAGGCGTAACGATCGCGATAAGCAAAGTATTTTCCTGCAGGATGACTGGCTCAGTGGAGCGATCGGTCTGGATATGCTGGACTCTAATCGTGCCGGACAGCAAAAGGTGAAATGGTTCTCCAGTCCTTTATTTACAGAAGCAACGTTCGATCGCCCCATTCAGCATCGCTATCTGGATGTTCGCCCGGTAGCCCGGTTCTGGCGCACAGAAGTGGAGGGCAGCACGCTTAAAATCTTTACACCTGATTCGACTCTTCAAGCATTGCGGCGGAGCAAGCAGGCAAATGGCGATCGCATCGTATTTGAACTCAGCGCGCCCACACCCTGGCAGATCCAGCAGCAAGGAACGACGATTAATCTAATCTTGGCAGCGGATCTGGCACCAAGCATACCCACTGGCGTTAATACCGACAAAGGTAATTCGATCGAAGCTTTAGAAGTACAAAATCGCGGCAAACAGACAGTCATCCGCATTCAGAGTACAGAAGTAATGGAGCCGGAGGTGGAAACCCTCGGCGATCCGGCACGGATTATCCTGACTCTAAAGCCGGACTACGTACCACCCGATGTGGATATTCTGTGGGTACCTGGTCTGCGCCGCAAACAACAAATTGTATCGTTGCCCAATCCATTGGCTAAGTCGGATAAAGATCCTAAATCCTTCCGATTTTCAGTCATCTCATTAGTAGTCGATCTCAAACAACAGGGTTTGACTATGCGCCCGATCTGGAGCAATCCGGCTGGCATGTTAGGGACTAGTTCTTTGCGAGCGATGGCAGAACAGTGGAAAGCAATTGCAGCAATTAATGGTGGCTTCTTTAACCGCGATCGCCAATTACCAGTCGGGCCGATCAAATTTAATAATCGTTGGATGGCAGGGCCTGTGCTGACTCGGGGTGCGATCGCCTGGAATAATAAAGGTGAAGTATTTATCGATCGCCTCGTATTTAACGAAGAGATCGTCACAGCCGAGAAAAAACCAATTAGGCTTAGCAACCTGAACAGCGGCTACGTTCAGAAGGGGATGGCGCGCTACACGCCAGCTTGGGGAACCAATTACATCCCACTGACAGATAATGAAGTTCTCATTACCGTTCAGGAAGAAAAGGTCGTTTCCCAATTTAAAGGTGAGAAGGCCGGTCAGGGACAAATCCCAATTCCTAATAACGGTTATCTACTCGTCGCCAGACAGGTGCCGGAATTAGTGGCGCAACTGAAACCGAACGTGCAAATTCGCGGCAGAACTTCGTTTAAGCCCGTGGATTTTGGTAAATATCCCAATATTTTGGGAGCGGGGCCGCTACTGCTCAAAAATGGCACCGTAGTTTTAGATACCAAGTTAGAACAATTTCGACCTCCATTCGATAAGCAAGGAGCATCTCGTAGCGCGATCGCAACCACTAAGGAATCTGGCAAAGTCATTCTCGCCACGATTCACGCAACGCCAGAGGGGATTTTACCGAGCTTGCCGCAAACTGCAGAAATTCTCAAAAAAATGGGAGCGGTGAACGCACTCAATTTGGACGGTGGCGGCTCGACCACGCTCTTTTTAGGCGGTTCCATTCTGAATCGCTCTCTGGGTAATATCGGCCCAGTTCACAACGGTCTTGGTGTATTTGTTCGCGAACCCGAAAAGCCAAATAACTCTAATCAGTTCTAGCAATGGTATAGCGTTTTTCAATTGAGAACAGGTTTTATTGACGGGGTGAAGGGGTTTTACACGGCAGTGGCTCTAGCGGGGAACCCCCAAGACCGCCCTGCCTCCCCTTCTTGGGGGCAACGCCCCCAAACCCCCTTCTCGTTTTCATCTGAAAACCGCTATATAGATTAATTGCGCGTACCCCTCAAATCCTAATTATTTTCATAGATTTTTTCGTATGTTGAGTTATTTGTGGTACTTTTTATGCTCGATCCACTACCCAGTGAGGGAAAAACCATGGGAATGAGTTTGAGAAATCTACAGGGCTATGCACTTGGATTAGCGGCTGGACTGGTAACCATCGGAGTAATGGAAGCAGACACAAGACCCGCCAGTGCAGCCCAACAGTTCTTTTGCGCTGGTCGTATGAATAATGGGTGGGCCTACACCGCTGATTTTATAAATGGGCGATTTACTGCAATTCGCTGGGAGCGATCGGGACAACCCCCACAAACCACAAACCTTACCTTTAGTAGGACTAATTCCCAGGGACAACCGATTTATACCGGGTCATTTCAAGCTGCGACTGCCGTCACTCTGGTCGATCTATCTAAAGGAAATGTGACTCCCGGTTCCCAAATTTCTGTGAGTGCGGAAGAATGGGGGACCTCCACTGGAACCTGCGGCACCTCTGTAAGTGGAGGAAATGTAACGCCGCCGCCCCCCGTTCCCGAACGGCTTTCCTGTGACGGACGCATGAATAGCGGCTGGGCTTACACGGCTGAGTATGACAACAGAAGTTTCACCCTGATCCGTTGGCAACGCTCCGGGCAACCCCCACAAACGTCTACGCTGACCAGCGGTGGGACAAACAGCAAGGGACAACCAATTTACAGAGGGGTTTTCCAGAGTGCAACAACCGTTACGCTCATCGATCTGTCCCGTGGAAATGTGCGTCCCGGTTCCGAGGTTTCGGTTGGAGTTGAGGAGTGGGGTTGGTCGCGGGGACGTTGCAGACGTTAATGTGCGGAGCCTTCTCGATCTATGGGATACCCTTAACATAGGAGCGGTGAAAGCACTCAATAACAAACTCGACCGCATTTTGATTTATTTTCGTACGATAATCAACGAATTTTTGCAAACTTACAGGGGCATACTCCAATTGCCATCTATATCATGACTCAAACCAAAACCAAACTAATAGCAATTTGAACAGCAAACACGACAAATCGAACGGGGTGAAGGGGTGGAACCCCTTCACCCCGTTCTAAGCCTATTGGCTATAGCTATATAACTCAATCAATCGCAAAACTGTTTGTTTATGACTTTCTACTAGCTCCTGGGGTGCAATTACCAAAGCACCATCCATATATCTGTCGATCCAGCGACTGAATTCTGGGAGAGAACGGGGTGGAAGATCGATCGTATAATCGATATATTTTGGCTTACCCCTAAGATCGATTTTCTGTTTGGGGTGACGCAGTTCGCCTTCTTCAATAAACCGCATGGCTGGTGGGAAGAAACGCACCTTAGCTCTCACAAGCGATAGCTCACCCGAATGCTCCAATTTCTGCTCGTCTTCATTACCAAGATGCAATCCCCATCCGTTGTCTATAAGTTTATGGGCAAGTTTCAATCTTTCTCTCTGCGTATCTAAACTGCGACTCACATTAGATATGAATCGACAACTATCTTTGAAGCGATCTATGCGTTCGATTTCAAAACAATCGCGATCGCAATATTCATACAGTAGATACCAGGCAATATCATGATAGAGTAATTGTAGGGGGAATACCCGCAGATAGCCAATTTTGCCATCATAGGGATTGGATTTGCGATAGATTTCAATCGCTTTTGCTTCGAGAATTGCTGACTCGACTGTATCGAGGTTATTAAATAGATTGTGCCGATTCCTTTGCTTTGCCATCATCTCTTCCGGGTCGGTAAGGATAATGGCGCGATCGATCTGCGATCGCACGGGGTAGAAAAAGTCGAGATCGGATTGCCAATCTAGCCCGCGCAATCTTTGCTCTAGAGCCGCATAGATCCGCTTTGCCTGCGGCAAACCTTGGTATTGAGCGAGGGAAGCAAGGGCATTCATTGCCACCTGCAACTCCGGCTTGGACATCACACCCGTACCGAGGTAATATCCCCAACGATACATGCGCTTGTCAAGGATGCCATATTGCCGCAACGCAACTAAATCCTTGCGGAGGGTCGGAATTGAGTATTCGGGCAGATCGATATTCAGATCCTGCGCTAGCTCGCGTACTTTCACCTGTACGGCTGCTAAAGCCTCATGATGGCCGTCTATTTTAGTCTCCAGCGAGTCAGCACTACCAACCCCAGGGTATTGCACCAGCGTGGCAATTAACATCATTAACCGTTCAAAAGCACAGCGATCGCTATAGGGATGGGTAAGTGGGTGCCTGGGCATGGGCATGCTGTCAACTAAAAGGCAATATTTATCATAGCTACTTAAAAATCCGTCAATTGCTTTTTAAACAAAACTTTAAACCAATTAGATAAATATACAAAAATTATTATGTATTACTTGCATCTCACAATTATCTATTGCTAGAGTCAATAGTAACGGCAATTGGGAGGGTTTAATATTGTGTCTGTAGCATTCTGGCAAGCAAAAATCTGGGGTCTATTGCACGATCCTGCCCTCAAAGCATTACAAGATAACTCAGGGCGAGGAGGAAATGGTTTTTGGCGAGAGTTAGAAGTCATGAGGGATTGGGTTGAGAATGGTTGGAATCCTGAAGAATCTCAAGGAGCAATACTCAAACATATCCATGATGCTGACTACATAGCCTCTGCTAGCGATCGCGCTGCAATAGGTGGTCTCAGTTCTAGTATTGATTACAAGCGCGATGGTTTAGAGATCGCACATTTACTCTCAGGGGCAAAGCAAGTATGGAAATTGTGCATTCCCGAACATGATAAGCTGCTCGCTCCTCCTAATCGGCAGAGTCGTAAAGATTATCTAAATAACCGCGAATCAGAATTACTACCTGAAGCAATTCGCACCAGTAACGATCCGCGTCTAGTGTTCTGGTGGTTGTGGCGCTGCCTGCCGCCAGCAGTATGCCGAGCATTTGGAGATGATGATTCGCTCTTACTGATGCCAGCAGAAACGCGCATTCCCGATGGCTCGATCTGGAGTCATGCCAGTCTCACTGCAGCATTAGCAGGATCTTTGGCAGGGTATAATCTCAGCCATGAAGAGATGCAGCGTTGGTCGGGGAATAAAAAACTGTCCCGTCCATATATCGCAGTCTTTAGCTTCACTCCCGTTCAGGAATTGATTAAAGCCAGCCGTAAGATGCGAGATTTTTGGGCGGGTTCGTGGATCTTGCATTATCTATCAGCGCGAATCTGTTGGGCGATCGCCTGGAAATATGGCCCCGATACGGTTTTATACCCCAGCCTCTATGCTCAACCATTGATTAGACCTCTTGCAAATTAGCCAACTGAGGAGCCTTGAGAGCGTTCAAAATTGTAGAGACCAGCAATTAGATTGCAACGCAAACCAAAGCGGTGACGACGATTGCGATAGCGTCCAGATAAGATGCGGAAGATCTTCAAGCGGCGATTAACATGCTCAATGCCAACCCGTTGGCGCGCAAGTTGGCGGTTGAACGCTTTCTGCTCAGGCGTAAGCTGACCACCTTTCGGTTTCTTGTGGGGTAAGCGGCAGTAGAGATGCAGTTTCTGGATGCCTTGATAACCCTTGTCCTGCAAACTCTCGGTTTGAGGATGGAAATGGATGCCAGAAGCTTTGAACAGCTTGAAATCATGCCGTCGCCCCTTGCCGAAAAACGTACAGATAATCTGCCCAGTAAGAGCGTCAATTATGAGTTGACATTTGAGCGTGTGCCCTTTCTGTTTGCCGCTATAAAAGGCACGTTGGTGCCGCTTAGGACGCTCAATGCGAGTTTCAGTCACATCAACGATCGCGACTGTAGGTATCCCAAAGCCCCGCACCAACTGGCGCTTCCCAGGTAGTCGAAAGCGACGTGAGCGGATTAAAGTCTCCTCTACCCAATGCACTATTCGACAAACTGTAGACTCGCTGATGCCCCAACTAGTGGCGATGTGAAAGTAGGTGCGATATTCCCGCCAATACTCGAAGGCAACCAATATGCGGTCTTCTAGTCCGAGTTTAGGCTTGGCTCCAGGTGTTGGCGTTGCTCGCCACTCTGGTTTAAGCACTTTCACAATTGCTTTGAACGTATTAGTCTCGATACCAAATCGACGCTTAAAGTGTGCAGCAGGTAGGGTTTGCGCTATTATATAGTTCATCATCAGGACGCTTTTTCGTTATTGCTATGTCCTGATATTTTCCTATCTTGGGGTTCTTTGGCAACTCAACCTCAACCTAATCTGCAAGAGGTCTATTGTTTCAGGAGGATGAAGCGGCAAAGGGTAATGTTTGGCGGCAATTAGGCTACTCAGAGCTACTGTGGATTCAAATTAAACCTACAGGAGAAAATTCATGAATACTAAATTAGGTAACCCTTGGGGCAAGGGAAACTTAAGTTTTAGGTTTGTAGAATTGCAGATAATTACTTAAGAAGGAGCAAAATTATGCAGTCTTTAAAAGAACAGTATCTTGTCGATGCCAACGGCAATCGTTTAAGTGTAGTGATTCCTTTTGATGAATATCAGAGATTGCTCGAACATCTTGAAGAATTAGAGTCCCTTTACGCCTTTGATACCGCAATGGAATTGCAAGATGAGTCGATTCCCCTAGAACAAGCGATCGCTGAAATTGAGCAGGAACGATAAAATGAGCTACAGCGTTACCATTTTACGTCGTGCTCAGAAAGAGTTAGCTAATCTTCCTACAGATATTTATCCTAAGGTTCAAGATGCTTTGCGATCGCTGGCTGATGAGCCAAGACCTAGTGGTTGTTTGAAGCTAAAAGGTAGAGAAGAGTGGCGCATTCGCGTTGGTGATTATCGGGTTTTGTACGCGATCGATGATATAGCGGTTTTCAGATCGGAAAGAGTAGGGGGTTTGGGGGCGTTGCCCCCAAGAAGGGAAGGCAGGGCGGTCTTGGGGGTTCCCCGCTAGAGCCACTGCCGTGTGAAACCCCTTCACCCCAAAAATAAAACCCGTTCTCAAGTGAAAACCGTTATAACCAGAAGATCGTGAACATCGTTCACAGTGGTCATCGCCGAGATGTTTATAAGTAAACGAGGAATTGAGCCACAATATCGAATTAATATTAAAGGAGAAAGAGAAAATCGTGTCAGCTTACTTAACTTATAGCTATTTGCTTACACCACTTCACACTGGTGCAAGTTCCCAAGCAGGCAATCTAATGGGAATTGCGCGTGAAGCGCATACCGAGCTTCCCTATTTACCATCCTCATCCCTGAGGGGTAAAATTCGCTCTGTCCTGGAAGCACAATATCCTAGCGGAGAGGTAGGTGCTTTTATGGGCGAGCGCCTCAAAGACGGACAACTACCTACTGAAGGCGAAGTCTGGTTTGCCGATGCCACGCTGCTTTTATTCCCGATCGCTTCCTACAGTCACCAATTTGCCTGGATTACCTGTCCGCTGTGGTTGAGTCGTTGGAATCGCTGGCTGAAGCATAAAAGTTTAGAGGAGTTGATTAGGGCATGGCGATCGCTACTTACATCAGAGAATGGCAAAAAGGGGATTACCTCGGTTCCAGGCGATCGGATTTACCTACAGGGAGCACTATTAAATCAAGGCGATCTGCAACCTATCGATAAAGATGCGGCTTGCTGGGAATGCTTTGCAAAATTGCCAAATCAGAACGGTATCCTCGATCTCAAGCAAAAATTGCTCGTTCTCTCCGACGAGGATTGTGCGGGATTGGTCGAGACTGGCTTGCAAAGAGAAGTGCGCGTGGCACTTAAGCCAGGAGAGAAAATTGTTGAGGGTAGCAGTTTTCGTTCGGAAGAATCCATCCCTTCAGAAACGCTATTATTTTTCCCCTGGGGGTTAAAAAAGGAAAACTCTGAAACAAATGGGGTCGGCGAATTTTTGAGAGAGATGCTAAACACTCGCCTCCAGTTTGGCGGTTTGGAAGGCTTAGGGCGCGGCTGGGTAGAGAATGCGACAGTGAAATTAGATAAAACAGGAAAACAAGAATGCTAAAACTAGATACGAGAGACTTTAGTAAGTCAGCCTTTTGTGGGCTACAAGAAGTTCTCAAAAAAGTTGGGAGCAATTCAGACGATCGGAAGAAGGCAGCAAGTACTGCCGTGCAAGGGTTACCTGCTTATATATCTGCTTGGGGTCTGCATCGCTTAGCGGGCGATGGCATGAAGTATAAAGACGAGCCGCGCGGCAAAGCCTATCAGCAATTCCTGCTGACTCTCAAAGAATTGAGTGGCATAGATAAAGATTTGACCAACCCCAATACCCTATTTTCGCAGCTTGAGTTTAGGGAATACACAGGTCTAAACCGCTTGGCGATTCAATTAGCACGGGAGTGGGCATTTTGGGCAGTTCCAGTTTTAGGTCAAGGAGAAGAATCATGAGTCAAAAATATTCTAACGATCGCCAGACTGCCGCGAGTGCATTTGCCAGACCGCAAAAGTCTATTTCCAGCTCGAACCAAAACATGTGCAATCCTTTACAAGCTTTGATACGCAGTGAGCCAAGCATTCACAGCGAAAGCGATCGCAAGCCTGTTTTAGTGAAAGCAGTTGAGGCGGATAAGGGATGCGATCGCATTTACAAAACACTCAACCAGCGCATAAGAGATCTAGTTGGTAGTAATGGCATCGCTATTGAAGTTGAGTTCGATTGGCGAGTGCGGGTAGGCGGCAATCGTGGTTTCTGCGATCTCCTGCTGCCTGTTTTGCATCCTGTCTTTGGTATTCCCTATATCCCAGCTTCTACACTGAAAGGAGTAACTAGAGCTTGGGCAGAGAAACATGCCGATCCAAAAGTCCGAGAACTATTGGGAATGTTAGAGGGAAATCAGGCAAAAGCAGCAAAGGTAGAATTTCTAGACGCATTTCCTACAGGTGCGTGCTTGAGTGTTGATGTAGCAAATCCACAGTGGAAGTGGGATGCAAATCCTGTGAGGTATGGATCGAGTCCATTTCCATCCCTAAGCATGGAAACAGCAACGATTCTAGTTGGGATTATGCCTACCGAAAGGGGTACTAAAGCAGATACTGAAATTGTAAGGTCTTGGCTAGAAAATGCACTTAAAATAGGTATTGGTTCTCGTATTAGCAGCGGCTATGGTCGTACTACTCAATATCTAGCTAGTATGCCTCATTCCCAGTATAAGTTTGAGTTATGGACTGAAGGCATGTATGGGTACAATCCCCCTGCAAAGGGAAATGATTATCGCGGAACTCATGAGTTTCGACCTTCAGCTTTAAGGGGAATATTACGATATTGGTTCCGGGCAATGGCAATATTGCTCCGGCAATGAAAAAGAAAGCATAGGATAATAGAAGTAAAGGCACAAGGAGGTTTGACATGGATAAACCAGATGGCCGACACCTATCGATAGAAACGCAAAATTACCTTCGACAGCAAGCGATCCGGTTGCGAGAACAAGGGAAACGAGTATGTGATATTAGTGAGTACCTGGGGATTCATCGTAACACGATTACGGAGTGGTGGTGGGCGTATCAAGATTACGGAGAAGCAGCCCTGTT
Source organism: Pseudanabaena sp. PCC 6802 (assembly GCF_000332175.1). Taxonomy (NCBI): domain Bacteria; kingdom Bacillati; phylum Cyanobacteriota; class Cyanophyceae; order Pseudanabaenales; family Pseudanabaenaceae; genus Portococcus; species Portococcus stanieri. The sequence continues at coordinate 657,221 of NZ_KB235910.1, forward strand.
TCAGCAGCGACGAGGACGAGAGGTAGGGGAAGGGCGCAGTTTAAGTGCCTCAGAGGAAACAACGATTGAAGCAATGCTGCGGGGACACAGCCCGGAGGAATACCAGATCGAGAGCGCCTTGTGGACTAGACAAGCCGTGCAAATACTAATCGAGCAAGAATTAGGAGTGGAGATGCCGATACGCACAGTGGGGGAATATCTCAAACGATGGGGCTACAGCCCCCAGAAGCCGATCGAACGTGCCTATGAGCAAGACCCCGCTGCCGTGAAACACTGGTTACAGGAAGAATATCCCGCGATTGAGCAACGGGCACAAGCAGAAGGTGCCGAAATCGAGTGGGGAGATGAATCGGGACTCAGTTCTGATGAGTATGGAGGGCGAGGTTATGCACCCAAGGGACATCCCCCTGAAATTCGTCCTAGTAAACGCGAGCGGACACGGTTGAATTTCATTGCTAGCATCAGTAATCAAGGCACGATTCAATTTATGCTTTACACCTGTACCTTGACAGCCCCAGTATTTATTGAATTTCTGCAACGGTTGATTGACAAGCGTTCAAGCAAACTGTTTTGGATCGTGGATCGCCATCCCGTCCATCGAGAGCGCCCCGTGCAGCAATGGTTAGAACAGCACTCCCAGGAGATCGAGTTATTTTATTTGCCTTCCTATGCGCCGCAGTTGAATCCAGTAGAGTATTTCAATGGTGATGTGAAACAGGGAGTTCACGCCAAACCTCTGACGCGAAACCTGGGTCAATTAAAACATAGATTGCTATCTCAACTGCAGAAATTGCAGAGATTGCCTGCCCACATTAGGAGTTACTTTAAGCATCCATCTATTATTTATGCTGCTCTATAGATTGCATTCTATTTTATTGCCAAGGCAATAGGTCTTTATGCACCTGATGAGCGGATAAAACTAGAGAGCAAAGTTTTTGGTAAATTGGGAGAGCAAGGACAGGTTCTGGTTAGCCCTCAAATTGAATCTTTTAAGCAAGGAAGCCAAAGCAGACCGTTTTATTACGGTGGTCAGATTCATATTGAAGCCAAGCATGAAGAATATCGTAAGCTCGCATCAGGCTTGTTAATTCTAGCATCGCACATTGGAGGGTTTGGGCGTGGTTCTCGCCGTCCATTACATATGTTAGATCGAGGAATGCGCGGTTGTCACTGGTTTGTGGACTATGAGGACAAACTGCATCTCAAATACGATCGCGAACAATGGCAGAAATTCTTTCAGCAGTTAAGGAATGCCTTTCATAATATTGAACATATATCGGGCAACTACACAAGCAGCCCTTTTCAAGGAGGGCGCTGCCAAGATGTGTTCGATCGCAATACTCAAATATGGCTAATGAGATCGCCAGAGCAAAAACACCCAGTAGATGTCAATAATTGGTCAGATCTAAATAACACCAGAGGATCGGGCTTGAATCTGCTTTATAGCAGCGATAACTTTAAAGGTGAGCGCGAGATTAAAGATAGCAAGACAGGAGAAAGATATACTATTGGCAACGCAAATGTGGGAGGAAAGTTTAGTGGTGTGCCATCGTATGTTTGGATCAAGAGTATCTTCTCTCCGAAAGAAGACCCATATCAGGTGATAACTATCTTCGGAGTAGACCATCGCGATCGCCTTGCCTTCGCTAGGGCACTAGAAGCTGAACAGGCTCTGCTAGTAATTGGAGAGATGCCAGATGGGGATCGATCTGATGCAATAGATCCTACTCCTCAACCGAATACTCCAATTTCATCAAGCAAGCGCCAACGTCCCGATCCTCCAAAACTAAAAAGATGAAGTACTTTATCGCCAAAACTTTTTGCAAATCTTCCCCCTATAGAAATTGAGGATATGGTTTATGGTTACAACATTAGTTCGAGAACCCATACAAAAGCGATCGATGAGAAGGGGGTGACGCTTTGTTGTGCCAACTGGGATGATTATCGGGCGATCGCTTTGGCTTTGGATGAGAAGCGATCGATATGGTTGGCATTCAAATGCGATGTGGTGGAGGTGATGATAATGCTGTTAGAGATTCATGTTTATAGTGCTATATTAGAGAGTATGGTCATGGCAAAAAGGAGTAGAGTATGAATGCGATCGCTTCGTCCCTCACCACTTTGAATTCAAATATTACTCAGAGTGGGTGGATTCCCACGACATGGCAAGAATTTTTGCAAATCTCTCAAACGCCAGATCGTGACAAGGCAAAATTTTATTACTATCAAGGGAGATACTATTACGAGATGGGTGTTGGTGCCGACCACGCTTTTGTGAATACTGTAGTGATAGTTTTGATTTCGCTCTATTGCATAAAAAACAACATTTCGATTAAAGGCTATACAAATTGCAGCTATCGAAAACAGGGAGTAAGTGAGTGTCAGCCAGATATTTCATATTACATCGGCGATCGCATACAACAAGCCCCTAGAAATAGTGCCATTGTCGATCTAGATGAGAATTTGCCACCTGATTTAGTTATTGAGATTGCGGATACATCGCTAGGATACGATCTTGGCGTTAAACGCCTGCTATACGAAGAGACACAGGTGGGTGAATACTGGGTTATCGATGTCCAAAATATGAAGATTACTGCTTTTCGCATTTTACCTAGTTTTGGCAGCGAGCGCATCTCAGAATCAGTGGTGTTGGGGGAACTAAGACTGAGTTTGCTGGAAGAAGCTTTACTACGCAGCAGTGAGATGGATAATTCGCAAATTGGTGCGTGGTTTATGTCTCAGTTGCAATAATTTAGATAGAAAATTTGGACATGAGAATTCTGCAAGCCGATGCAGCCTTTACCTTTTTTCTCTGCATTCAACTATCTGTTTGAGCAGTCTAAAGCTCAACTTCTACTAAATCGTTAAAGGTATTCCAGAACTTATCGTATATCACTCACTTCTAAAAGTGAGAATTTAATTATGTCAAGTATTGTACTTTCATTCGTGGGAGACCAAGATCCCTGCTCCGCAAAAACGAGTCAAGAGGGATCGGTTGTAACGCTGTTGAGGCATTTGCTGCAAGAGAAGTATACGATCGCTAAGGTTATGCTTTTGTATACATCAGGTACGGCAAAAGGTGCAGAGGAGACAAAGGAATGGATGTCACTGGATGATGAGTTGAAATTACAGTCAGCTAAAGTTGAACTGATTGCTGTAAGTGAAGGACTATCAGAAGATCCAACAAATTTACTGTTAGCTGCCCAAGAAGCACGAAGAGGACTAGAACTAGTTCAAACCAGCTTGCAAAAAGGCGATCGCATCGAATTTAACGCTTCGTCGGGTACGCCTGCCATGAAGTCATCCTGGAGTATCTTAGAAGCCATTTAGGAAGTAAAAGGCGCACCAAAAGCAGGTATAAATACTGATGAAGTCTAGTATAAACCTGAAGAGATGCGCCGATCCTATAATACCGATTTATCCAACCAAGAATGGGAAATTATCGCACCCATGCTACCCAAACCATCAAAATGGGGTAGGCCACCCAAAACAAATATGCGAGAGTTACTGAATGCCATTTTCTATATACTCAAAAATGGTTGTACATGGCAGAATCTACCCCATGACTTTCCGCCTTACTCAACGGTCTATTTCTACTGGCAAAGGTGGGAAAGAACTGGGCTACTGGAGGAGATTAATCGCAAATTGAGCCAACAATTTAGGGAAAAGGTTAGTAAAGAGGCGACCCCAAGCTTGGTGAGTATCGATAGCCAGAGTGTGAAGACAACAGAAAGTGCGGGCAGTCGAGGTTTTGATGGCGGTAAGCAAATCAAGGGCAGAAAACGCTTCGCTATGGTTGACACCTTGGGCTTAGTTGTAAAGGTGTTGGTGTGTGCAGCTAACATCGGTGAAAGAGCAGGAGCTAAGCAGTTGTTACAGAATCTCACATCTCCATTACCACGATTAGAGAAAATTCTGGTTGATGCTGGATTCTCTGGTGATGAAATCACACAATGGGTCAACGACAACTTCGGATGGCTTTGGGAAGTTAGCAAACGGGCAGACAATCAGAAAGGTTTTGTAGTGGAGTCAAAGCGTTGGGTGGTAGAGCGAACCTTTGCTTGGTTAGGTAATTGTCGTAGACTAAGCAAGGATTATGAATTTTATGAGCAAATGTCTGAATCGTTTATTTACTTGGCTTTAATCCGCAAAATGCTAAGAAATCTGGCAACTGCGACTTCCTAAATGGGTTCTTACAAGCGGCGGGTTATGCTCCTGATAGTCGCGTCTGGCAAGTTCGCAACCCCGCACAGATGAAACCATTGCAAGCCAGAGTTTTTCAAACAGACGTAGGAGTCTTGAAACAAGAATTTGATATTAAAGTGATTAAAAAACAAGTGGATAACTATAACTATGGTGGAGCATTATCTTCTCTGCAAGAAAGTGCTCTAGCTAATGATAGACTCATCGCACTTCTGAAATATGGGCAATATCGCATGAATTTTGATTTCAATAGGGCTTTTTCTGAAATTCAGCCCTTTGCGAATGTGGAAGCTGAGTTAGCTAGCGATATTGCTCCGCTTAGGCAGAGGGATCTTAGTGCGATCGCCAAGGAAATCTATTTTAATGCGTTGATTAAATATCACAAGCAGCAATATTCGGAGTTTTTAGTTGAGGTGTCACAGTTTCAGGAGTGCGTACTTGCCTATCTAATTAAAACAAAATTTCAAATCGACCTTCCCGATAGTTATGCATCTACTTCTACATTTTGGCGGGATGTAAAGCAATTTGATGCAGGCAAGCCATACAAGCACTTAGCTGATGCTTACCAGCAGAGAGGATGGGAACTGTCTGCCAGAGGCTTTCCTAGCCGTCCAGCTTTAATTGAACTGTTAGATTTCTATTCTGGCTATGTAAAAGTAATTCCTTCCCTTCGAGAACTGAATGAATATTGCGAGCAGCGAAATCGTCGGCTGCACAAATTTGAGGGAGTGTCTGAGATTGAAGATGCAGACAGATTACTATCTAATCTTCGTTCTATTCTTAGAAATATTGTCAAAATTCCGGATCGAAGCCCCTTTGACATCCTCAATCAAAAAATCATGTCGCTACTCACTATCTCCCCAAACCCATAAATTAGGGTGAGAGGCGATCGCTTCCCATCAAATCCAGTTATGCCTTATTCAGGAAGTTCGCCGAAGCGATCGCGATATTGCTTGAGTATTGCTTCCATCTGAGCTAGTTGTTGGGTGGCTTGCTCGGCACGTTGACGCTCTTGTTCTAGCATTTGATTGATCTCAATGTAGGAATAAAATCTGGTGCCATCGGGACGAAAGATTTGTAGTTCGTCGGTCGATAGGTCGAAGCGAACTCCCAAGCGAGGGCTGACCCAATTGTGAGATTCAGCAACGCTATCCAGGCTACTACCTCCTCTCATCCATATCTCTAAGTTATTTGTATCGGGGTTGTAGATGTAATACTCTTCGACTCCATAGCGATCGTAGAACAATAGTTTTTTTGCCATTTCTACTGAGGTATTGCCAGGTGAAAGAATCTCGAAGACAACTTGCGGTGGAATGTTCTCCTCTTCCCATTGTTTGTAGGAGCCGCGATCGCCCTTTGGTCTACCAAACACTACCATTGTGTCTGGAGCCGCAGCAATTTTGGGTTGCCCTTCAACGGGGTACCACAACAGATCGCCAGCAATAAATACTTGGGGATCGTTGATGTACAGCCAATCCAGTCCTTTTTTGAGCGAGACAATTATTTCAAATTGTTTGGTGTTATCTGCCATTGGCTTGCCATCGCTTTCGGGATAGATGATGTCGGCTTTGCTCAGTTGGCTGACCATAGGTGCTGGCTCCTGAACCTAAGTTTACTGTTTTTATTATATAACGGAGGTTTTCTATGTATTATTTAACGCCTAAGGCAGCTCAGGTTCGCAATATCTCTGTTTCCGTTGCCAATGGCACAATTAGCTTGATTATCCTGCTCATTGCTCCTTTAGGACTGCTTGCCGTCATCGTCAATACGTTGTTGATTATTGCATCTACCTACGCGGTCACCACTGCCAGCGATCGCATCATTGTGTACCTGCAAAGAGACCAGCGGGTAGAGCTACTACCTAGATCGGAACGCTCCGATCTGCAACGCCGCGATCGCAATGACCTGGATCGACAGTAATGCGGACGCTCTATATTTCACAGCAGGGCTGTTATGTTTCGCTCAGACAGGAAACTCTGGTCATTAAGCGAGGGGAGTTCGTCCTGGATGAGGTGCAGCTACCGTTGTTGGAGCAGGTTTTAGTCTTTGGCAAGTCGCAAATCACTACCCAGGCAATTCGGGAGTGTTTGCGTCGCGATATTCCCATTGCCTATCTATCGCGCATGGGTTATTGCTACGGTCGCGTTATGGCGATCGAACGCGGTTACCGCCAGCTTGCCCGCTATCAACAAGAGTTATCGAGTCTGGAGCGCCTGCTGATTGCTCGGCAGATCGTGCGCTGCAAGCTACTCAACAGTCGGGTACTGCTGCAAAGGCAGCACCGCAAGCGTCCGTCGGATGTGCTGGATATGACGATTAAGAATCTAGGTTATCTTAGCGATCGCGCTTTGCAGGTAAGCGACGTAGACGAACTGCTTGGGATTGAAGGGGCGGGTGCGGCGGCGTATTTTCCTGCTTTTGGTGAATGCCTGGATAATCCAGATTTTGCGTTTGTGGCGCGATCGCGTCGCCCGCCAGGGAATCCTGTCAATGCCATGCTCAGCTTTGGCTATCAGGTGCTTTGGAATCATTTGCTGACTTTAATTGAATTGCAGGGTCTCGATCCCTATCATGCTTGCCTGCATCAGGGTTCCGAACGCCATGCTGCTCTTGCTTCCGATTTAATTGAGGAATTTCGGGCGGCGATCGTCGATTCTCTAATCCTTTATCTAGTCAATCGGGGTATTGTCAAAGGGAGTGATGATTTCGAGTATCGCGATGGTGGTTGTTTCCTTAACGATACGGGTCGGAAGAAATATCTGAAAGCCTTTTTACAAAGGATGGAGGAGCCAATTCAAACTGAATCCGGCGAGCAACCGCGATGGGATACTCTCATGCAGCAGGTTAAGGCATTCAAGCGCTCTGTTTACGATCCGAGTATTCCTTACAAACCCTATACAATTCGCTAATCTATGCTATTCTACGTCGTTACCTACGATATCCCGTCGGATAAGCGCCGCAAGAAGGTGTCGGATATGTTGGAAGGGTATGGGCAGAGGGTGCAGTATAGCGTATTTGAGTGTATTCTAGATGATGCTAAGTATGGTGAGATGTGCAAGCGCTTGCGCAAGTTGATTAAACTTGGTGAAGATAGCATCAGGTTTTATCCTATATCTCGTCATACGTTGGGTCAGGTGACCGTTTGGGGGGAACCTCCTTTAACTCAGCCACCTGGCTCGACCGTTGTTTAGTCATTGCCAGCGATCGCTGGCCAAAGCGTTCAAATATTCTATGCTCGCAAACCTCATTCTTACGTTCGATCGCTCGACACCTTCTCCAGCAAATCCTCTAGCCCATTTACTTGAGAAATTCGACCGCGATCGCGTCCAAAATTTGCGATCCCTCGCAAACCACCTCTGGACTTCCTGCCAAATATAGGTTCTAATAAAAGGGGTGCCTACTCGCTAGGCAAAACAATAGATTGGAAACCGACGCCGTCGGCATCCGCAGCGACGCCACGAGCGTGTGCCTACTCGCTAGGCAAAACAATAGATTGGAAACCCACAGGCTCGACAGACGCCGGCATTGATCCATGCGCGGCAGTGCCTACTCGCTAGGCAAAACAATAGATTGGAAACCCGGCAAAGGCGACCCCCGCCGGTTCCAGGATACCAAGTGCCTACTCGCTAGGCAAAACAATAGATTGGAAACCCGGATCACGTACAAGAACAACAAGCCGGTCGAGACGCCGTGCCTACTCGCTAGGCAAAACAATAGATTGGAAACCCGCAGTGGTCGCCTACTGGACTGCTGTCCTATTATGGTGCCTACTCGCTAGGCAAAACAATAGATTGGAAACGTAATATACTTCTCTGCGTTCAAGTGGTTCGTAGTCTCTGGTGCCTACTCGCTAGGCAAAACAATAGATTGGAAACAAACTAACGAGCACGGGTACTCCGAGTAACGCACAGTCAAGTGCCTACTCGCTAGGCAAAACAATAGATTGGAAACTCATGAGTGTTCCCCAAAGTGTCTCTTACCACGTAGCCGTTCGCGTGCCTACTCGCTAGGCAAAACAATAGATTGGAAACAATAGTGACGCCCGAGGCTCTCACCGATTGCCACCGAACGTGCCTACTCGCTAGGCAAAACAATAGATTGGAAACAAGAAAGTATTCCCGAGGCATCAATCGAGTCGAGGCTTAGTGCCTACTCGCTAGGCAAAACAATAGATTGGAAACGCAGTTATTGCGACTCCCGTATAAAGTAAAATTTTGGTGCCTACTCGCTAGGCAAAACAATAGATTGGAAACCCACCGCCACTGCAGTCGCGCCAGCGTCGCGCCAAGCGGTGCCTACTCGCTAGGCAAAACAATAGATTGGAAACTTTTCTGTTACAATCTGCATAATTAATCCTTTTTGCGAGGTGCCTACTCGCTAGGCAAAACAATAGATTGGAAACTTGAAAAAAGATTTCTCTCAAGCATCCCCTTCTGCCTGGTGCCTACTCGCTAGGCAAAACAATAGATTGGAAACATTGCCCCATTTCCCTCTTACGCCGAGGATGACTTTTGTGCCTACTCGCTAGGCAAAACAATAGATTGGAAACAAGTAAAATTTTGTCCATAGATATCTCCTTGTTAAGTGCCTACTCGCTAGGCAAAACAATAGATTGGAAACACTCGAATGGGCACAGGACGGAGCCGCCGTTCAGATTGGTGCCTACTCGCTAGGCAAAACAATAGATTGGAAACTCGAGACCGAATCGCACCCAGTCACCGAGGAGAAGTGGTGCCTACTCGCTAGGCAAAACAATAGATTGGAAACATCTAATAAACCAATAACTCGCACTACTCTCTGTTAAATAGTGCCTACTCGCTAGGCAAAACAATAGATTGGAAACTAAGAAACAACAATCGCAAATTATGATCCAAAAAAAAGTGCCTACTCGCTAGGCAAAACAATAGATTGGAAACTGCTCGACTGGCTAATTACGATCGCAAAGTTCTTCACAGTGCCTACTCGCTAGGCAAAACAATAGATTGGAAACAACGTAGTAAACCTCGGTGTCGGGGATTGTGACCTGGAGTGCCTACTCGCTAGGCAAAACAATAGATTGGAAACCAATCGCAACTTCAGCAGGTATACCTGATGAATTTGTAAGTGCCTACTCGCTAGGCAAAACAATAGATTGGAAACTTAGAAGTCGAGTATCACAAATTATGATCCAAAAAAAGTGCCTACTCGCTAGGCAAAACAATAGATTGGAAACTCCGATTTAAGGTGCTTCTCCATCCGAGGCGAAACAATTGTGCCTACTCGCTAGGCAAAACAATAGATTGGAAACTTAAGACCATAGTTTTTGTTCCTTTTGTGTTTGTAAGGTGCCTACTCGCTAGGCAAAACAATAGATTGGAAACATGTAACTCAAACCTAAAATGGGCATCTTCGGTTTTTAGTGTGCCTACTCGCTAGGCAAAACAATAGATTGGAAACGTTCCTGATCAATGAGCCGGCCTTTACGAATTCCCTTGAAGTGCCTACTCGCTAGGCAAAACAATAGATTGGAAACAGTATTAAAATCGGGCAAGGATCTTGGGATATATAGTAAGTGCCTACTCGCTAGGCAAAACAATAGATTGGAAACTCGCTACCCTTGCCAGGGAGCGTCCAGAGCCATTCATGTGCCTACTCGCTAGGCAAAACAATAGATTGGAAACTCCCATTTAGGATACTGTTTAAAAATTCAGGATCGCGAGTGCCTACTCGCTAGGCAAAACAATAGATTGGAAACTATAAGCTCCGGTAGACACCACGGCTGTAGCTACTGCTGTGCCTACTCGCTAGGCAAAACAATAGATTGGAAACTCGCTAAGCAACTTAAGGAATTTTTTCGAGATCGCTCAGTAACTGAACTTGATACAGCAAGTGCTGAGGAGTTTCAACAATTCCTGATAGCTGATAGCAATGCTGAAACCGTGCGGCGCAAAGTTCAGTTGCTCAAATCTTGCTGGCAATGGCACGAGTTAGATAGTGCGATCTGGGAAAACCTACCCAAACTTCGCTCGTCACCGCAGGAAGCACCCAAGCCATTTACTAAAGAGGAAGTGATTTTGATTCTTGATGGCTTTAAGGGCGATCGCTATCACAAGCACTATTACCCATATGTGAAATTCTTGCTAGGGACAGGGGTGCGAATTGGTGAGGCACAAGGCTTAACATGGGGAAGGATCTCAGATAACTGTACAATTGTCGAGGTATTTGAAACATGGACAGATGGGCAGCGCAAGCCGCCTAAGAATAACAAGGGCAGGCAGTTTCGGGTTAGTCAAGAAACTGTTGAATTGTTACGCAATATACGACCTAGCGATCTCAGCCCAGAGCGTTTTGTATTTCTTACGCCAGAAGGTCATCCTATGAACGAGAGTAACTTCCGAAGAGTATGGAAGGAAGTGTTTGAAAAAGTGGGCGTTCCCTACCGCAAGCCTTACAACTGTCGCGCAACTTTTACGTCTCACTGCTTGATGGCAGGCATGAACCCACTACTTGTAGCGCAACTAACGGGTCATGATGTAGCTGTATTGTTCGAGCATTACGCCGCATACATTGGCAGTAGTCCTGAAATTCCCAGCTTGTTCTAGAAACAAATTGCTGGCAACCATGCCTGAAGCGATCGCCCGAATCAAACGAGTTAGCAAACTGGTCGAGTTTTGTTTAGCGATCGCAGAGGAATTGCTACAAGGTTGTTATAAAGGAGGAGCGATCTCTAGGAAGTTATCGAAAACGTAATTGCCTAAAGCCCTACCCGCGTTGAGACCATCCACATCGGCGGCGAGGAAGTGGATGCCGCCATAAATGCGGCTCATGCCCGCCTCATCAGCGGCAGTGGCAAAGCTGCTGTAGGAGCGCGAAACACCAGGTAGACCAATGGAGGTGGCGGTAAAGTCAATGTTGTCACCAAAGAAATTTGTGAGGATGGCATCGGCGGCACCGCTAAACGTACTGTGACCGGATACATACTCAGGGAAAGGAGGCGTAGCAATGAGAGAATCCCAGGTGGTGTCAGCAACGGTTTGCGGGTTATTATCGAGGTCGGCTTGACGGATGGCGTTCACGGGTCGCCAGAACTCATAGGCATACTTGGCATCCCAGGCGGCAATGCCTGCATCCGCGAGGGCAATATTGAGCAGGGCAAAGAGGCGGGCTTCCTCCACAAGTGAAGTGTTGCTCTGTGCCGCAACTTCGGCGGCAATCTGATTCCAGTGGCCGGGTGGGGTATAGGTGCCAGGAGCATCAGACCAGAACTGCGCAATCTCGGTTTGCTCGGGCGTGCGGAGAGGACTATTTTTGGCACCGATCGCTTTGACCTGGTTGAAATCTGCGGCATACTCATCGCTACTCAAGGTGGGTGGCCCCGAGGGACGGAACTGGGAGCCACTGGTCATGGCAAAAGGTGTGACGTTCGGCCACTGGGGTAGCAGTGCGGGTAGGAATCCAGAGGGAGTGGGTTGCCAATCACCAGGGTTGGATTGGGGTAGATAAGAGACCTGGGTTTTAGAGCCATCCCTACTACGAGCCGTAAGAATTCGATCTGCGACAGTTTCGCCGAGTTGGATGCCATCGCTTTTAGCAAAGGAATCGGGGATGAGATCGAGGGATTTCTGGCGAGCAGTATCGAAAGTTACAGCTTGATTGGGATAGAGATTGATGAGGATGCGATTAGAGATAGAGATAATCTGGCAAAAACAGGTTTTTGTACCCTCATTTTGTGGTGTGTCTAAATATGGATATAAATACGATTGGATTGGATAATGGTCTGAATTACGATTTAGGGCAGATATCGAATCTGTTGCCGGATTTGAGTTATCTGGGGATGAGATCGCGGCAATTGCCCAGTCAGGCACCCATCCAAAGTGAGGTGCTGGCGATCGCGAACGCAAATGCGAACCCGGCGGATGTGTCGGAGGCGATTTTGCGGAGAGCTATAGGAGTGACGGGTATCAAGGACTTCAATATCCGTACTGAGGGGAGAGTAATATTTAATGGGGGAGGGGATCTCGATGGCGAACCGCTGGATCTCAAGGACGACACGCACATCTACGCTCGAGGGGGCTTTAGTTTCAATAACACGCCCGTACTGCCAGTACAGCGAGATAGTGCGGGCAACCCGATCCGCGATGCCAACGGGCGACAGGTTTTAGTTAAGGACGCGGTGGATGTATCGGCAGGGTTTACGGCGAATGCGCCCAACAATCCCTACAGCAATAGACCTCTTGCAGATTAGGTTGAGGTTGAGTTGCCAAAGAACCCCAAGATAGGAAAATAT